>DATEGT010000028.1:0-15866 GCA_035280025.1 Burkholderiales bacterium
CGCGGTCGCGAGCCTGGGAGTGCGGCCGACGATCACGGCGAGCGGGCGCGCCGTGCTCGAGGTACACCTATTCGACTTCTCCGCGGACCTCTACGGCGCGCACATGCGCGTCGAGTTCCTGCACAAAATCCGCGATGAGGAGAAATACTCCGACCTGACTGCGCTCAAGGCGCAGATCGCGCGCGACTGCGAGGCCGCGCGAGCCTTCCTGCTGGAAAGCCGCAATGTCTGAGAAGAAAAACGACTACCGCAGCACGCTCAACCTCCCCGACACGCCCTTCCCCATGCGCGGCGACCTCGCCAAGCGCGAGCCGCAGTGGGTGAAGGAATGGCAGGAGGGCAAGGTCTACGAGAAGATCCGCGCCGCGAGCGTGGGGCGCCCGAAGTTCGTGCTGCACGACGGCCCGCCCTACGCGAACGGCGACATCCACATCGGCACGGCGGTTAACAAGATCCTCAAGGACATCATCGTCAAGGCGCGCGGCCTCGCCGGGTTCGACGCGGTGTACGTGCCCGGCTGGGACTGCCACGGCATGCCGATCGAGGTGCAGATCGAGAAGACCTACGGCAAGAACATTCCCGTCGAGAAGACGCAGAGCCTCGCGCGCGCCTACGCCACCGAGCAGATCGCGCGGCAGAAGGTGGATTTCAGACGCCTGGGCGTGCTCGGCGACTGGGACCACGCCTACACCACCATGGCGTACCGCAACGAGGCGGACGAGATCCGCACGCTCGGGAAGCTCCTCGAAAAGGGCTACGTCTACCGCGGCCTGAAGCCCGTGAACTGGTGCTTCGATTGCGGCTCGGCGCTCGCCGAGGCCGAGGTCGAGTACGCGGACAAATCCGACATCGCTGTAGATGTCGGATTCCCCATAGCGGAGCCAGACAAGGTTGCCAAGGCCTTTGGTTTGGCCAAGCTGCCGACTGATAAAGGTTGGATTGTCATCTGGACAACCACGCCCTGGACCCTCCCGGCCAATCAGGCGTTGAACGTCCATCCGGAATACGCCTATAACTTGGTGAAAACCGAGCGTGGCTTGCTGATACTGGCTGCTGAATTGCAGAAGGATCGGCTGGAGTATTACGGCCTTTCAGGCGAGACACTCGGATCGTGCAACGGAACCGCGCTTGAAAACATATCCTTTCGCCATCCCTTCTACGATCGTCTATCTCCGGTTTATCTCGGGGAATACGTAACGCTCGACACTGGCACGACGGGCGTTGTACATAGCGCCCCAGCGTACGGCGTAGAGGACTTCGAGTCGTGCCGCCGCTACGGAATGAAGGACGATGAGATCCTCACCCCGGTGTTGGGAGACGGCCGCTATGTTTCCTCGCTACCGTTCTTCGGCGGCTTGAACATCTGGAAAGCCAACGCCGAAATCGTGAAAAAGATCGAAGAGATGGGCAATTTGTTTCACTCGGCGGGCTATAGGCACAGCTACATGCACTGCTGGCGCCACAAGACGCCGATCATCTACCGCGCCACCGTCCAGTGGTTCGCCGGCTTGGACGAGGTCCCCGGCTATCGCGGCAGAAAGCCCAAGGAACACCTCAGGGTGACCGCGCTGCGGGCGGTTGACGAGACGCGCTTCTTCCCGGAGTGGGGCAAGGCGCGGCTACACGGCATGATCGCCAACCGGCCGGACTGGACGCTGTCGCGCCAGCGCCAATGGGGCGTGCCGATGCCCTTTTTCATCCACAAGGAAACTGGCGCGCTGCACCCCCGCACGCACGAGTTGCTCGAAGCTGTGGCGAAGAAGGTGGAGGCGGGCGGCATCGAGGCATGGCAGCAGGTCCGTGCCGAGGATCTGCTCGGGACCGAGGCGGGGCAATACGAGAAGGTGAAGGACACGCTGGACGTATGGTTCGACTCGGGATCGACTCACGAGACCGTCCTCCGCGGCTCGCACGCGAAAGAGCTGAAATTCCCCGCCGACCTCTACCTCGAGGGCTCCGACCAGCACCGCGGCTGGTTCCACTCCTCGCTTCTCGTCTCCTGCATGCTGAACGGCCGCGCACCCTACGACGCGCTGCTCACGCACGGCTTCGTGGTCGACGGGCAGGGGCGCAAGATGTCGAAGTCGCTCGGCAACACAATGGCGCCGCAGAGGATCTCGGAGACGCTGGGCGCGGAGATCCTGCGCTTGTGGGTGGCGGCGACCGACTACTCGGGCGAACTGTTCATCTCCGACGAGATCCTAAAGCGCGTGGTGGAGACTTACCGCCGCATCCGCAATACTCTACGGTTCTTGCTCGCGAATGTCTCCGATTTCGATCCGGCGCGCGACGCCATGCCGGTCGAGCAATGGGTCGAGATCGACCGCTACGCGGTGGCGCTCTCCGCGAAGATCCAGGAGAGCATCCTGGATGGATACCGGCGCTACGAGTTCCATCCGGCGATCGCGAAGCTGCAGACGTTCTGCTCGGAGGACCTGGGCTCTTTCTACGTCGACGTGATCAAGGATCGCCTGTATACGACTGCGGCGACATCGCCAGCGCGCCGCTCGGCGCAAAACGCGCTGTACTTCATCGTCCACGCGCTCCTGAGGTGGATGGCGCCGGTTCTCAGCTTCACCGCAGCGGAAGCGTGGCGGCTGCTCCAGCCCGGCGAAGAGACAGTCTTCGCGCAAACCGAATGGCGATTTCCGGAGGTTCCGGATGGCGAGGCGCTGCTCGCGAAGTGGGCCGCGCTGCGCGAATTCCGTTCCGAGGTGCAAAAAGTACTCGAGAATCAGCGGGAAGCCGGCCGGATCGGGTCGCCGCTCCAGGCCGAAGTCGATATCGCGGCGAACGGGGAAAGACTCGAGCTGCTGCGCACCCTCGCGGACGAGCTGCGTTTCGTGCTCGTCACGTCCAGAGCCGATGTCACATCGGGTCCCGATGCGATTCGCGCCCAGCCGAGCGAGCATCCCAAATGCACGCGCTGCTGGCACTGGCGCTCCGACGTCGGCGCCGATCCGGAGCACCCCGAGATTTGCGGGCGCTGCGTGTCGAATCTCTTCGGCGCCGGCGAGCTGCGGCGCTTCGCATGAGCCGCCTGAAGCGCGTGCTCCCCTGGCTCGCCTTCGCCGTGCTGCTCGCGCTCGCCGATCAGGCGAGCAAGAGCTCGATAAGCTCCGCGCTACGGCCGGGCGAGATGCGGGAGATGACCTCGTTCTTCAATCTGGTGCTCGCGCACAACCGCGGCGCGGCCTTCAGCTTCCTCTCGGACGCCGGCGGCTGGCAGAGGGCGCTTTTCATAGGGATCGCGGTTCTGGCCACGGCGGTCATCGTCGGGATGCTGGCGGGGCATTCCGGCGAGCGGCTGTTCTCCGCCGGGCTCGCCCTGATCCTCGGCGGCGCCCTGGGCAACCTGTGGGACCGCATCGCCCTCGGCTACGTCGTCGACTTTCTCGACTTCCACGCCTTCGGGTGGCACTTCTGGGCGTTCAACCTCGCCGACTCCGCGATCACGGTCGGCGCGGTGCTGCTCATCCTCGACAGCCTGCGCTCGGCGGGCGCCCGGAAAGCCTAGAATGGAAGGCATGGAAATCATGCTTGCCAATCCCCGCGGCTTCTGCGCGGGCGTCGAGCGCGCCATCACCATCGTCGAGCAGGCCCTGGCGGTGCACGGCGCGCCAATCTACGTACGCCACGAAGTCGTCCACAACAAGTACGTGGTCGACGATCTCAAGAGCAAGGGCGCCGTGTTCGTCGAGGACCTGGCCGAGGTGCCTTCGGGGAGCACCGTCATCTTCAGCGCCCACGGAGTCTCCAAGGCAGTGCGGGCCGAGGCCCAGGCCCGCGGCTTGCGGGTGTTCGACGCGACCTGCCCGCTGGTCACCAAGGTCCACGTCGAGGTCGCGAAGATGCGCGCCGCGGAACGCGAGATCGTCATGATCGGACACCGCGGGCATCCCGAGGTCGAGGGCACCATGGGCCAGGCCGCGGGAGGCATGCATCTGGTGGAGACTGCGGCGGAAGTCGCGCGGCTCGCAGTGCGCGACCCCGAGAAGATCTCCTACGTGACGCAGACGACCCTCTCGGTCGACGACGCCGCCGCGGTCGTCGCGGCGCTGAAGGTGCGGTTCCCCGCGATCACCGGCCCCAAGAAGGACGACATCTGCTACGCGACCCAGAACCGGCAGGACGCCGTCAAGATCCTCTCGCCGCAATGCGACGTGGTGATCGTGGTTGGCTCTCCCAATAGCTCGAACTCGAACCGCCTGCGCGAGGTCGCCGAAAGTCGCGGCATCCCCGCCTACATGGTCGACAGCGCGGAGCAGCTGAAGCCCGAGTGGATCGCGGGGAAGCTGCGGGTCGGCATCACCGCGGGCGCATCGGCGCCCGAGATCCTCGTGACCGAGCTGATCGCGCGGCTCGAGGCGCTGGGCGCGGAAAGCGTGCGCCAGCTCGAGGGAGTGAGCGAGAGTGTGGTGTTCACCCTGCCGCGCGGGCTCTCCGCGCGCGCCGCGCCGAAGCGCTGACAGCGCCCCGGCGCGGGTTTCCTCCGGCTCAGCGCTCGCGGAACATGAACCGGGATATTCCCTTCGCGTTCTTGTTGATGTTCACGTTGCCCGTTCCGACCTTGCCGGTGGAGTCCGTGTTCACGGTCTTGATGTCCCCGGTGGTCGTCTGGATAGGTGTCACCCCGACGAGGAAGGCGTTTAGGTAGGTGCCCGCGATGCCGTTTGCAGTGCCGGGCACGTAGCTCCCGCTCTGGAAGTCCAGGTTGTAGACGAAGGACGTCCCGCCCGCGGAGCAGCCTCCCACGACCGGCACGTTCGACGCGAAGATCAGCGTTCCCAGCTCCAGCCGCGGATCGATGATGATGCGCTCGCCGGGGCTGGTGTTGCCGGGGTTCAGGTCGATGAAGAACCCGTTCTGGGTGGACCAGTTGACCGTGTTGTTGGTGATCGACCTGTCGGAGGTGGCGCCGGAGGACAGCACCTGCTCCACCAGCCCGATCGCGCGGACATCGGTTCCGTAATCGGTATCCTGGTCCTTGAGCCCGTAGATCGTCTGCTGCGAGGTGTCGGTCGTGTCGGACTGAGCGATGTAGCGTCCGGTGCCGACATAGAACAGGCGGGTGGCGCCGTTGTTGATATTGGTCGCGACCGGCCGCACCGTGATCGGCTGCGGGTTGCCGGCCTTGTCCTTGAGCGTCACCATGTGCGCGGCCTTCAGCGGGTCGGCCGACATGTCGATGCGCCAGACGTTGCCCTGCTGGTCGCCGCCGTACATGAAGCTGATCGTGGCGTCCGTGAGGCCGCTCTTGTAGAAGCCGGCGTGCTTCAGCAGGCCCGAGGGCTTCGCGATCGTGCCGACGTTCAGGCCGGTGGCGGGATCGAGGGTGGGGATCTTCGCCAGCACCTCGCCCGTGATCACGTCGAGCACGAAGAAGAAGCCGCCGCCCGAGCCGGTCGGGGTCCCGATCGGCGCGTTGACCGGAAGGCCGGTATTGTTCAGGCCCGATGTCAGCACCACGACCCACTTCCCGGCAATCGGATTCCCGGCGATCGACTTGGCCGACGAGGTCGCCGGAATCTTGCCGAAGACCGGGTTGCCGTAGGTGAAGCCTAGGTCGGTGTCGCTGTGGACGACGCCGTCGGGGCTCTTGGGGCAGAGATTCGAGTCCCAGCAGAATTCCCAGAGACCCTGGGGCTTCTGCGGATCGGTGATGTCGAGCGCGTAATATCCGCGCGCGCCGGCGGCAGCGCCGCCCACGATGACGGTCTTCCACGTCGACGTGTTGACGTCGAACACGTCGTTCGTCTCCGGGGTGGCGTCGAGGAAGAAGCTGTGCGCGCCCGCGTACTGCATGTCGGCGAGCTGATACACGCCCGGCATGACGAACTTCGGCATGTAGGCCCAGTTCTCGGATCCCTTGAGCGAATCGAACGCGTGCAGGTAGCCGTCGTTCGCCGCCACGTACAGCGCGCCGGCGCGCCCCTGCTGCGCGCTGGAGAAGCTGCTGTAACCCGTATCGGTATACTTGAACGGCGGCAGCCGCACGAACGCAGGCTCGGCGTCGACGATGTCGCCGAGGATCGTCTGCGTCGTGACGCCCGTGATCGGATCGGTCTCGGTGCGGTCGCGGAAGAGGACGCCTTCGTTGGAAACGACTCCGCCCAGGAAGTCGACCAGCGCGGAGCCGGCGTTGACCTGGGCCTTCTGCGCGGCGCTCAGAAGGACGGTGCACTGCGACAGCGTCGGCGCGGTCGTGCAGTGCCCAGTAAAGAAGGCCTGCTCGGCCGCCGTCATGCCGGCGAAGGCGAAAGGCTTCAGCTTGGTGGTCTGCGTCGGATCGGACATCCAGAGAACGCGCCCGGTGCCCGAGGTCATCTGGTTGTACAACACCGTATCCGCGGACCAGAGAATTCCCTTGGAGGTGTCAATCTCGCCGGTGTCGGGCTTCAGCGCCAGCGCCTGGAGGATGCCCGACCAGGTGTTGGTCTGGTAAGTGGTGGTGAAAGCGAAGTTGTCCGTCGCCGTGATGTTGGGGCTTGAGGTCGCCGCCGCCGAGGCCGCGTGGGTCGCCTTGGAGAAATCCTGGAAGGCGCTGCTCAGCGCGTTCGAGAGCGTGCGCGGGTTGAGCGCGAGGAAGTAGGTCCCCCGCCCGTTCACCGCGGAGTGCCACAGGTCGTCGAGGGCGGACTGCTGGTCCGCCACCGGCGCCGGCCAGTTGCACACGCCCGACGCCCAGAAGCAGGCGCCCGGCGTCGCCGCCTTGATGTTGGCAAAGTCCCCCGCCGTGGCGCTCTCGTAGCTCGGGTCGTACAGCATCAGCCCGTCGGCGAGGCCCACCGTGTAGGTCGTCATGTGCTGATGGAACGCGAAGTCCTTGGGGTTGGTGAGCACGTTGTTGGCCGAGACGTCCGTGTTGCCGGCAGGGGCGTTGGGGCTGGTGGCCGGTCCGGTGGTCTTGCCGTTCAGGTCCTTGCCGCCGCGCAGGTCGGTCATGTAGTAGTAGAGCGCGACGTCGGCGAGCGTGCCCGAGGCGCCCGCAATCGCGCCGTCGTAAGTTCCCTGGGCGCGGCTCGCGAACGGCGTCGAGTAGCCGGTGACGTTGCGGGGATCCTGGTTGTCGATGTTCCCCATCGCCACGCCCGCGATGTCCTGCCCGCCGTTGCCGTTCCAGAAGCCGTCGGTGGTCAGCAGCGAGAAGTTCTTCTGGCAGGAAGACTGGATAGGGTCGTCCCCGGCCGGGATGCCGGTCGTCAGCCCCTGGTTCAACTTGCCCGCGAAGATCCACCCGGCCCGTGACAGCGCTTCCCGCAGCGGGGTGCTGTTGGCCGGCTTCTGGGCGTAGAACTTGGTGTAGAAGTTGCCAGCGTTGGTCAGGTTGAAGTTGTCGATCCTCAGGTAGTTCGCCGTCTGGATCGAGCTCTGCAGGCTGGAGCCGCCGTTGGGATAGAACGGGTTGATGGTGATGAAGCCCAGGCGCATGTTGTCGGGCTTGGGCGGCGTGCCGCTCGGGTTGGAGACGAACCCGCGGAGCGAGATGCCGACCGAGCTCTTCATCATCTGCATGCGCGTCTTGTAGTACGCGAACCACGTGGCGTAGTTCTGCAGCTCCTGCGCATAGGTGCAGCCGGTCGCCGCGCAGTCGACCCGACCCGATCGCCCGCCGGTGAAGGGATCCCCGGCAGAGCGGATGGTGTCGCGCACGAACAGGCCGTAGCGCCCGAAGGTGTAGCTCTGGATTCCGGCGATTCCGGAGATGAACTTGCCCTGGCAGCGGTTGGTCGCGGTGGGCGAGCCCGATTGGCCGTTCACCGCGCCGTGAGCGAGCGCGTCCTCCTGCGTCTTGCAGAAGCGCACGTACGCCGGCTTGTTGTAGGTCTTGTTGTTGAAGGTTCCGGACGGCGGCGTGCCGGGCGTGGTCGCCAGGATGCAGTCGGTCAGGTTCGCGTCCGCGCAGTATTCCAGAGGGACGATGCGGTACGCGGCCGGCGCCTGGGCGGTGACGTTGCCGGTGTCGTTGTAGAGCCCGGTGCGCACCCAGCTTCCCGCAGTGCTCTGGGTGGTGCAACTGCTGCCCCCACCGCCGCTGCAGCTGCTCTGGTAAGAAAACTTGTCCGCGCTGATCCAGGTGATCGTCACAGGCGTCGTCAAAGCGTTCATGGTGGTCACGCCGGTGTTCGCCACGTTGATCAGGTCCTTGTCGGTCAGGCCGTGGGCCGTGCTGGTCACCGTGACCACGTTGCTCCCGCTGGTGCGCGAGAAGCTGGCGCCGGGAAGGTCGACGCACTTGCGGAACGAGACCGTCCTCGAGGTAAGGGTGCCCGAGCCCGAGGCGGTCGCATACTGGAAGCTGCTGGTGATCAAGGGAGACCCCGGGGTGACCGCGCCGGTGCTCGAGTTGGTAACGGTCGCGCAGGTCACCGTGATGCCGGCGTTGTTGCTCGTCACCCAGACCTTGTCGCCCGTGCTGATGCCGTGAGCCTCGGTCGTGGTGACGGTCACGGTGGTGTTGGCGCGCGTGCCGCTGCCGAGCTGCATCATCTCAGGCAGCCCGAAAACCACCGCGGCGTTGCCGAAGCCGTCGACCGTGCTCTTGTTCGACCGGTTGGTGCGGTAAGGGAACGTCCCTGCGGACATGGTGACGCCGAGATCGTTCGGTCCCGTGACGAGGGCGCCGCCGCTCGCGTCCAGCTGCCCGTTGCGCTTGCAGACGTTGTTGTCGTTGCAGTAGTTCCGGTCGGTGATGTTGTTCGAGATGTTGGTGGTCGACCCGGACTGGGCCCCGTAGGCGTCGTTGGGCACCTTGTTCGTCGTCGGATCGGGCCAGGTGCCGGTTGGCGCGTTGGTATGGGGCTGGCCGTTGGAGTCGACCCCGACTATGTAGCTGAAATTCGGGTCGTAGGCGACACCGTTCGAGCCGAACTGGCCGCCTGCGCTGTACGGAGGATCGCCCGCGGAGCACTGCGTGCCGCCGCTGTTGTCGTTCATGCACTGGGCGTTCCCGGCGACGTAGTCGGGGACGAAGTCCGAGTCCATGCTCCCCGAGGCGTCGAGCGTGAAGAGCACGTTCGGCAGGACGGCCGCGCCGCCGGTCGCCGAGAGCGGCTGCTGGGAGATGGTCACCTGGGCGAACGCGGGCTGCGCCGCAAAGTTGGCGGCGACCGCGCAGGCGAGAAGGCGCTGGATCAGGACTGCGTCTTTGAGTTTCATGGTGTGCTCCCTCGTCGGCGAAGTCGGTCAGTAGACCGCCCTCACCATGCTTTGCACTACGGACACTGAGTTGCGCGGTCCCTCGGCCCTGGCCGTGATGCGATAGTGGATGGCGGGCAGGGTCGTGTGAGAATCGGTCGGCCGGGTCTGGTCGGCTCCGGATTGCGTCAAGGTGGCGTCGGCGATCGTCGAAGCGCACGAGTTCGCGGTTCCGCAGGTTCCGGCCGCCTGGCAGTTCTTGATCGAGCAGACGCGGTGGATGAGGAAGTAGACCACGTTGCCGCCGGCGTCCGGGGCCCCGCCGTTCAGGCGGGCGGCTTCGGACCAGTTGGCCTTGTCGCGCCAATCGGGCTCGTTCGGCGTAACGCTGGAGTAGAAACCGGCGGAGGCGGTGGACGTGTCGTGATTGTCGTTGTCCAGGGACCCGGGCACGTTGAGGTTCGCGGCTATCCACGCCGCCCCGGCCTGGATTCCCTGGTCGGCCGCGTTCGAGCCCGCCTGGCGCAGCCCGATGTTGCCGGCCATGATGGTGGCCGTGTCGACCGACCTCATGGTCGCGATGCCAGCGAGCGTCATCGCGACCAGCACGATGAGCGCAATGATCAGGATGGTGCCGCGCTGGCGCGTGTACCCGGGGCGAGGAAGGAGACGGTCGGTTCTCATGGCTCAGCTCGATTTCCAGATCCAGTTGCGCAAGGGGATGGTGGTCTCGAACACGCGGTACCGGTAGCAGGTCCAGTTGTCCAGCGACGTCGGATCCGGGTCGCCGCTCGCCGACACGTCCAGTCGCGAGTTGTAGTTGAGCGGATTGACGGTCCAGGCCGTGCCCGTCCAGATCGGCTCGGCCTGGGTCGCGTCGCAAGCCGCGGCGAGGCCCTGCGAGGGTTTTTCCGGGAGCGCGCTGCGCGATACCAGCGCCAGGCGGATGGCGATCAGCTGCGGCCACGGCGCGGGCGCGATCGCGTTGAAGGTCTTGGCATCCACGAAGCGATCGATGATGCCGTCGCCCGCGACATTGGTTGCAGCGTTGTAGGCCGCTGTCAGGCCGTCGTTCTTGCCGTCGTCCAGCCCGTACAGCGCGCGCAGCTGCACCACGTTGTCGGCCACCACCGTGGTGAGCGGCAGGCCGTTTCCGTCGACCGCGAACTGGGTGGTCACCGTCAGGCTGCCGTTCGTGATCGCGTAGGTGTTGTACACCGGCGCGTTGACCCGCTCGGTGCCGTCCGGAGGCACGTAGTAGAGGTTGCCGAGATTGAATACCTTGGTCGATACGGCCGTGTAGGCCACGCCCAGCCCGCCCACTTTGTTGAACCTGGGCGTGTAGGACGTAGTCCCCACCATGTAGGCGTTCTGATCGTGCGCGACTCCCGCGGCGTCCACCTTGGTGACTTCCATGAGCGAGCAGTTCTTGCCCGGGGTGGCTTCGGCGAGTATGAGGATATCGCCCGGGGCGTATCCGAACGGGTTCGACACCGCAAGCGGGTTGGCCGGCGTGGTCAGGTCCACGCTGAGAGGGCTGGAGCCCGCGGCCTGGCCCTGGGAGCCGTAGAGCACGGTCACCTGGTCGGGCACGGTGCTGTTGGCGCCCGCCGTGACGAGGACCGGCGCGAGCGTCAGCGTCTGGCCCGCGGGAGGAATGTTCTGGTTCGCGCGGGCGGTGTCGTAGCCGATGATGTTGCAGCCGGCGAGAAGCGTGTTGTTGAACCCCATGCCGGCGTTCTTGAGATCGCGCTCCATGGTGTAGACGGCGATCACGCCGTTCTGCTGGGCGTCTCCTCCGCTCGTCGTGGTGCGCTTGATCCCTTCCGAGACTTCGAACACCTGGAAGATGATGATCATGCCGATCAGGCTGATCAGCATCGCGACCATCAGCTCGACCATGCTGAAGCCGCGGCTTGAGATTGAGCAGGCAGGGGTGCGCATGATCAGGACGGTGCCGGGTAGACGTAGGCCATCACGGTGTAGTTGTGCGCGGGCAGGTTCTGCGTGATCTCCTCGGGCAGGCGCCACCTCAGGGTCACCTGCACCGTGCCCCCGATCGATCCCGGCGGCGCCGGCGTCAGATTCGTGAGCGTCACGATAGGAGGCTGGTTCACCGCGTCGGGGAGCGTCTTCTGCACGTTGGCCACCCACTCGGTGATCTTCGCGGGGACCGCGCCCGTGCCCGGGTAGGCATACGTGGCGATGTTCCCGGTGTCGGTCCACATCTGCGAGATCAGCTGCTGCGCGAGGAACGCGGCTTCGCTGCGGTACTTCGCGCTGGTGACGTCCTTGATCGCGATGCCCTGCATGCCGACCACTGCTAGGATGCCGATCGAGAAGATCAGGATCGCCACCAGGGCCTCGATCAGCATCACGCCGCGCTCGCTCGCGCGCACGGGAAGGTTCCTGCGGATCTGCATACCGTTCTCCCTCGCTACGGCCAAGCCGGGCAACCGCGCGGGTCGGTCGCCGAGACCACCGCCGGATCGCACATCCGGATGCTTCCGCCGGCGTTGACGATGACGCGCAGGTTGCGCCTTGCTCCGGCGCCGATATTGGGATTGGTGACGTCGATCCTGACGATGCTCGGGGTGGTGTCGGCGTTGGCGACGACGTTTCCCAGCGGCGCGAAGGTCACCGTCGTGGCTCCCGCAAGCCCGAACGCGGGCGGGGTCGCGACCCACACGGCCGTCACCCAGGCATTCGCGGTCCCTTCCGCGCCGGCGCGCGACTGGACGATCTGCGGATTGCTCGCGTCGCTCGGATCCGCCGTCGTGTCGCACTTCCCGGTCGGGTCTCCGTAGCTCACGATCCAGCTGAAATTCTGCTGGTCGTTGGTCAGGGTGCAGTTGCTGGTCATGTCGGTGACGAACTGGAAGCGCACCGGCAGGTTGCTGCGCACGGCCTCGCTGCGCGCGACCTGCAGCCCGTTGAGCGTCGCCTCCGCGGCGGCTCGGATCTGCTGGTTCTGGAGCCACTCGATGAAGCCCGGGGCGCCCAGGCCGATCAGGACGCCGAGCACCACCAGCGAGATCATGACCTCGATGATGGTGAAGCCGTGCTGATCGCGCAGCATGTTCAGCAATCCCCGCTCTTCTTGGAGACCCAGCAATTCGTGGCGGGCAGCGTCCAGCCCGCGGGAACCGAGACCGTCCTGCGCACGTTCGCCTGGTCGATGGTGAAGGTCAGGCCCGCGAGATCGGTCCCCTGTCCGTCGGCCTGAACGGTATAGGTGGTCGCGCTCAGCGCGCCCGCAGGGCAGCTGAGGACGAAATACTTGAGGCTGTTCGCCGGGGGAAGGGCCGCGGCGGTGCCGGCGACGCAGGCGCCCACGTAGGTGCGGTTGTCCTGGAAGTACTGCTCCATCTTGGTCCGCATCGCGAGCAGGTTGGAGGTCGCCTCGGCGATCTTCCCGCGGGTGATGTATGCCGTATACGAAGGCAGCGCTACCGCCGCGAGTATCGCGACGATCGCGACCGTGACCATGACTTCGATGAGCGTGAAGCCGGTTTGACGCTTCATGGGGACTCCCTTTCTTTTGCGGATCAATGATAGAGAACGCGGAAGGTCCGCCGCAAAACTCGCCGACGAGTGGACGAAATCCGCGTACGTACGGTGCATCGGCGCGGATTCTAGCGGAACTATTTCACGCTCCCGTCCCGTCCCGGAAGTGCAGGTGGTCTCGAATTAGACAGAGTCCAGATGCTGGTCTAGAATACCGGCCATGAAGAAGCCCCAGAAACGCGACCGGGAAAGCGTGGCGCAGCTGCTGCGCCGGCAGGGGATCACGCCGACGCACCAGCGCATGGAGATCGCGCACGCGCTGTTTACGCGGCGCGAGCACCTTTCGGCCGAGCAGATCCTGGCGCTGGTCAACTCGCGTTACGCCGAGACCTCGAAGGCCACGGTCTACAACACGCTCAAGCTGTTCGTGGAGAAGAAGCTCATCCGCGAGCTGGTCGTCGATCCGCAACGGATCGTGTACGACCCCAACACCGAGCCGCATCACCATCTCTACGACGTCGCGACCGGGCGCCTCACCGACATTCCCGCGGACAACATCCGCGTCGTCGGGCTGCCGCCGCTTCCCGAAGGAACGATCGCCGACGGCGTCGACATTATCGTCCGTACCCGTCCGCTGTAGGTGATCCCGCGGCGACGCGGCGCGGAGGAATCCGCTTGTTATAATGCGTCCCCTCGCGCGCGGTACGCAGGCTGGCGTAGCTCAGCTGGTAGAGCAACTGATTCGTAATCAGTAGGTCGGTGGTTCGAGTCCACTCGCCAGCACCAGGACAGGCTCCTGGCTGCTCCCTCTGCGACGCGCGCGGCCGGGAGGCACGATGAAGCTGTTCGGGGGCGGCAAATCCGATCATCCCATGGCCGACGTCAAGGAGGCCCGGAAGATCGTCGACGCCATTCCCGGAAGCGATCCCTTCAAGGCCCTCGAGGACCTGAACCACTGGCTGGAGTCGGTGCGCGCGTGGAAGGGCTTCGCCCACGATCATCGCGCGCAGCTTGTGCTGCTGATCGACGACGCCGCACAGGGACACCTTCGCAGGCTGCAGCGCGACTACCTGTCCTCGCCGCGCCTGTCCAAGTACCAGGAGAACCGGCTCTGGACCACGATACGCGAGTCCTACCGGGAGTCGGCGATCGCGTTCGCCACCTGCGTCGACGTGTTCGTCACCAGCCAAAAGGGCTGGGAGATCCTGAAGCCGAGCATGGCGCTGCTCACGGTGCGCGCGCTGCATTCGCTCGCGGGGCAGATGAAGTGGCAGTACATCCGCTACGGCCTGCAGGACGTCTCCTTGTGGGGCTCGGTCAACAAGATCTATGCGTTCGCTGAACACCGCAGATACGCGGACGCGAGGGTAGCCCTGTACGCGGACCTGCCTGGGGACAGCTCCGCCCGGGAGGAATTCCTCAAGGCGGTGATGCTCGCGGTGTCTTCCCCCGACAGCTTGCTGCCGGTGGAGATCGAACTGGTCGAGCGCCTGGTCGCTCATTTGATCCGCACGTTCAAGCTCACCCCGGATCCCCAGCCCGACTCCAACTACGGAACCGACCTCGCGGCCACTCTGCCGCCGGTGCGGATCGGGCGCTCGCCCGAACCCGCTCCTCCGCTGCGTTTCTTCTCGGCGGCGGCCGCCGTCGGCCAGATCAGGCAGCTGATCCAGGTCGTGAAGACGACCAACGCCATCCCCTCAAGCGTAAACCTGGGGGGCAGCTACGAGCCGGGCGTGGTCCTGGAGGTCCTGGACCACCTGGCGGTGAACTGGTCTTCGCAGCCGCCGGAGAGGAAGGCGCCGCGCCACAGGGTCAAGTCGCGCGTCACGATCACCTACGGCTTCGACGGCGTGCTTTCCGCGCTCGACCCCGGAGGCGAGGCCTTGTTCGATCCCGAAAAGATCGAGAGCTGGATCGTGGAGAACGTCAGCTCCGGAGGTTTCGGCGCGCTCGTGCCCCAGCTCCGCGGCGATTGGCTGAGGATCGGATGCCTGCTCGGGCTGCAGCCCGAGGGCGGCTCCAACTGGATCGTCGGCGTGGTGCGGCGTTTCCAGAGGGACATGACGCAGACCGGGGCGGTCGGCATCCAGACCGTGGGACGGGCAGCCGTGCCCGCGCAGGTGAGGCTGGTGAGCGGCCCGGCGGGAATCAGCCGGGATACCGAGACCGCGATCCTACTCGGCCCGCTGGATTCCGCGCCCGAGGCGCAGCTTCTGCTGCGCACCGGCGTCCTCGCTCCCGGCCAGAACCTTCAGCTCGAGCAGGACGGCCGGGTCTATCTGCTGCTGCCCACCGGGGCGATGGAACGGGGAGACGACTACGACCTGGTGCGCTGCCGCACCATGAGGCGCGACTCGGGCGAGTAGGCGGCGGCTAACCCAGGACTTTTCTCAACCAGGCTCCGATGTCGGTCACTTCCTCGGGGCACACGGAGTGCGGCATGGCGTACTCGCGCCATTCCACGGCGTAGCCAAGCGATTGCAGGGTCTCGCGCGACTGCTCGGCGCGCGCGAGCGGGATCACGGGGTCGTAGCTGCCGTGGGCCATGAAGATCGGGACGTCGCGGTTCGCCCGGCTGGCCTCCCCCGGAAGCTTGTCGGCGATCGGCAGGTAGGTCGACAGCGCCATGATCCCGGCGATGCACTCGGCGTGGCGAAGCCCGGTGTGCAGCGCGATCGCTCCGCCCTGGGAAAACCCGGCGAGCGCAACGCGATTCGCCGCGATGCCGCGCTCCTTCTCGCGCGCGATCAGCGCCTCGATCAGCTTCTGCGAGGCGCGCACGCCGCCCTCGTCCTCGCGGCGGATCGCGCCGTCGCTGATGTCGTACCAGGCGCGCATGCGCATGCCGCCGTTGATCGTCACGGGCTGCACCGGCGCGTGCGGGAACACGAAGCGGATCGGCGCCCGGGGTAGCTGCAGCGCCGGGATGAGGGGCGCGAAGTCGTTGCCGTCCGCGCCCAGCCCGTGCAGCCAGATGACGCTGGACTTCGGGTTCTTCGCCGTCTCGATTTCGATCGCGTCGAGGATCTCGGCCACGCGTCAGGCTTTCGCCGGCCGGATCGCCGACTTGGGGCGGAACGCCTTCACCACCTCCGCGCGTGTCTCGACGTAGGGCCCGCCGATCAGGTCGATGCAGTAGGGGACCGCGGCGAAGATGCCAGGCACGACGGATTTTCCGTCCTGGCCCTTCAAGCCCTCGAGCGTCTCGCGGATCGACT
>DATEGT010000029.1:0-22312 GCA_035280025.1 Burkholderiales bacterium
AGCCCCTTGAGGATCGCGCGGACCTCGGCGGCGTCCTGCATGAACAGGCTCTCGGTGATCTCGACCTCGATCTGCCCGGGCCGCACGCCGTGCGCGACCATCGCGGTCGAGATCTCGCCCACCAGGGCCGGAGTGAACTGCCGCACCGACAGGTTCACCGCCACCGGGCGCTCCGCGAGGCCGCGCTCGCGCCATTCGCCGAGCTGCCTGCACACTTCCTCCAGCACCCAGCGGCCGATCTCGACGATCAGGCCGGTATCCTCGGCCACGGCGATGAAGCGGTCCGGCGTCACCACGCCCCGGTCCGGATGCCGCCAGCGCAGCAGCGCCTCCAGCCCGACGACCTTGCCGCTCTCGATGTTCACCTTGGGCTGGTACACCAGCTCGAACTGCCTCGCGGCGATCGCCTGCCGCAGGCCGCTCTCGATCTGCAGGCGCTCCTGCATGCGCGTGTTCATCTCCGCGGAGAAATAGCGGTACGCGCCCCGGCCGCTCTCCTTGACGTGGTACATGGCGGTGTCGGCGTCGCGGATCAGCATCTGCGGATCGGTGGCGTCGGAGGGAAACACGCTGATGCCGATGCTGCACGAGCAGCTCAGCGTGTGGCCTTCCACCGAGAAGGGATCGGCGAAGCAGGCGAGTATCTTGCGCGCCACCAGGCCGGCGTCGTCCTCCATCGTCACGATGTTCTCCAGCAGCACCACGAACTCGTCTCCCCCGATGCGCGCGAGCGTGTCCCCCTGACGCATGATCCCGGAGAGCCGCTCGGCGACCAGCTTGAGGAAGGCGTCGCCGATCACGTGGCCGAGCGAGTCGTTGATGTACTTGAACCGGTCGAGGTCGATGAACAGCAGCGCGAGGCTCACGCCGCGCCGCCGCGCGTTGCTGATGCTGAGCGAGAGCCGGTCGTTCAGCAGCAGCCGGTTGGGCAGGCCGGTGAGCGCGTCGCGCGTGGCGAGCTGCTGGATGCGCTCCTCGGCGCGCTTGCGGTCGGTCACGTCCAGGATGGGCACGATGACGTGCGGCTCGCCGCCGATGTCGATGACGTCGGCGGACAGCAGCGCGTCAATGATCGCGCCGGACTTCTTGCGGAAGCGCGTCTCGAAGTTCTTCACCGATCCGCGCTGGCGCACCTCGGCCACGAACCGGGGCCGCTCCCCCGGATCGGTCCAGATGCCCAGGTCGAGCGAGGTGCGCCCGACCGCCTCCTCGCGCGAGTAGCCGAAGAGCTCGAGCCAGCGCTGGTTGACGTCGAGGTAGCGGCCGTCGGCGAGGCGGCTGATCACGATCGCGTCCGGGCTCGCCTGGAAGATCTTCTCGAAGCTCTCCTCGGAGCGGCGCAGCAGCTCCTCGGCGCGCCGCGCGTCGGTGATGTCCACCGCGGACATCAGCATCTGCTTCTGGCGGTCGAGCTCGACCCAGGCCGCCGACACGAGGATGTCGCGCAGCTCGCCGTTGCCCCGGCGGATGGTCAGCGGGTGCAGGCTGATGGGCTTGCCCTCCTGCATCGCGCGCATGAGCTCGGCGCGGTCGCCGGGATCCGGCCAGACGCCGAGCGAGACCGCCGTGCTTCCGATCACTTTCTCGCGGGGATGGCCGAAGAGCTCCAGGGCGGCGCGGTTGGCCTCGATGAAGGTTCCGTCCTCGTAGCGGGTCACGGTCGTCGCCGCGGGCGTGGCCTCGATCATCCTGGCGAAGCGCTCTTCCTGGGCGCGCGCCCGGCGCACGCTCCCCACCACGCTGTCCATGAGATAGCGGACGCCCGCCGCCATGAGAACGAACGCAATCGACACCGCGGTCAGGTATCTGGCGTCGGTGAGGGCGCTGTAGCGGTTGGAAAAGACCCCGGTCAGCTCGCCGTAGCCGACCAGGCAGAACGCGGCCACCGTCGCGCCCGTAAAGGCGGCGAGCGCGCCCCGGCCCATCAGGGTGCCGGCCAGGGCGAGCGTGCCGCACACGCTCACGACCGCCGAGTCGTGCACGCCGTCGCGGCCGATCAGCTCCCCGAAGAGCAGCGCCATGACGACCGGCGGAAGCAGCGCGCTGGCGAAGCGCAGGTGGCCGCGGCGCGAGGCGGCGATCAGGGCCGCTATGGCCGACATCGCGGCGAGGATCTCGGCCGAGGCGCGGCCGTTGCCGCCAGCGAGCAGGTTGTTGGCGAGCGCGACCGCCAGGCCGGCGCAGAGAATCAGCGCGGAGAACGTAAACAGCCGCGACTGGACGCTGAGCTCGGCGTCCCCGGGGTATTCCGGCGCGGTCAGCAGGCTGAGCAGCCAGTCTTTCACGTCTCTCCCCGCCCGCGGCCCCCGTTGCCCGCGGCATCGGAGGCCTGCAAGGCCTCTCTAGTCTTCCGAGTCTAGCACCGCGGGTAGTCAGCGTCCCGGGACGATGATGCGGCCGCCCTCGCCCGCCATCTCGAGCATCAGCTCGTTCAGGCGGCGCACGAAGCCCGCAGGGTCCTCGAGCTGCCCGCCCTCGGCGAGCAGCGCCTGATCGAAGAGCAGGTTTCCCCAGTCCGCGAAGCGCGCCTTCTCCTCCTCGAGCCGCCTCACCATCGGATGAGCGACGTTGATCTCGAGGATCGGCTTCGCCTCGGGCCCTTTCTGTCCCACCGACTTGAGAATGCGCGCCAGGTTGCCGCCCATGTCGTGCTCGTCGGCGACCAGGCACGAGGGAGACTGCGTGAGCCGCGCGCTGACGCGCACGTCCTTCACCTTGTCGCCGAGCGCGTCCCTGAGCCTGCCGACCAGCGCGCGGTGCTCCCCGGCCTGCTTCGCCTCCTCCTTCTTCTCCTCGTCGGTCTGTAGCTTCGACAGATCGAGCTCGCCCTTCGCCACCGAGGCGAGCGCCTTCCCCTCGTGCTCCGCGAGATTCGCGACCAGCCATTCGTCGACGCGCTCGGAGAGCAGCAGCACCTCGATGCCCCGCTTCCTGAAGACCTCGAGGTGCGGGCTGTTCTTCGCGGCGAGGAAGGTCTCCGCGGTGACGTAATAGATCCTGTCCTGGCCTTCCTTCATGCGCCCGAGGTAGCCGGCGAGCGACACCTCCTGCTCCTCGCGGTCGGCGTGCGTCGAGGCAAAGCGCAAGAGCTTCGCGATGCGGTCGCGGTTGGCGAAGTCCTCGCCCACGCCCTCCTTCAGCACGCGGCCGAACTCCTTCCAGAACTGCGCGTACTTGTCCTTCTCCTTCTCGGCGAGCTCCTCGAGCAGCGACAGTACTCTCTTCGTGCACCCCGCACGTATCGCCTCGATGTCGCGGCTCTCCTGCAGGATCTCGCGCGAGATGTTGAGCGGCAGGTCGTTCGAGTCGACCACGCCGCGCACGAAGCGCAGGTACGCGGGCAGGAGCTGCTCGGCGTCGTCCATGATGAACACGCGCCGCACGTAGAGCTTGAGGCCGCGGCGCTCGCGCCGGTCCCACAGGTCGAACGGGGCGCGCGACGGGACGTAGAGGAGCTGCACGTATTCCTGCCTGCCCTCGACGCGGTTGTGGGTGTAGGCGAGGGCGGGGTCGGAGTCGTGGGCGATGTGCTTGTAGAATTCCTGGTACTGCTCCTCGATGATCTCGGATCTGGGGCGCGCCCACAGCGCGCTCGCCTGGTTGACGGTTTCGTCCTCTTCGGTCGCGACCTCCTGCGACTTGTCCTTGTCCCACCTGATCTTCTTCATCACGATCGGGATCGCGATGTGGTCGGAGTACTTGCGCAGGATCGCCTTCAGGCGCAGGTCCGAGAGCAGCTCGTCCTCCCCTTCGCGCAGGTGCAGGATCACCTCGGTGCCGCGCGAGGCCTTCTCGGCCGGCTCGACGGTGAACTCGCCGCCGCCGTCCTTCATGTCGCAGTGCCAGCGCACGGCCTCGTCTGCGGCGAGCCCCGCGCGGCGCGTGAGCAGCGTCACCCGGTCGGCGACGATGAACGAGGAATAGAAGCCCACGCCGAACTGGCCGATGAGGCGGGCGTCCTTCGCCTGGTCGCCCGTGAGCGACTGGAAGAATTCGCGTGTCCCCGACTTGGCGATCGTGCCTATGTTCCGCACCACCTCGTCGCGCGACATGCCGATGCCGTTGTCCGAGACGGTGACCGTGCGCGCCTGCGGGTCGAAAGCGACGCGGATCTTCAGGTCGGCGTCCCCGCCGTACAGCGCGTTGTCCGAGAGCGCTTCGAAGCGCAGCTTGTCCGCCGCGTCGGAGGCGTTGGAGACCAGCTCCCGCAGGAAAATCTCCTTGTTGCCGTAAAGGGAGTGGATCATCAGGTGAAGCAGCTGCTTCACCTCCGCCTGGAAGCCCAGGGTCTCCTTCGCCGACGCTGACGTCATGCTGACTCCGACTGTATACGTGCGAGACAAGAAACGAAACGAGGCGGGCCGGAGGCCCGACCGGAGAATGGGGCCCCTACGGAGGCGATTCAAGTCCGCCGCAGGATACAATTGAACTTGCCCGGCCGCGGCCGGTCAAGACCCAAGCCGATGACCCTCTCCAGAATTCTCGCCGCGCTGCTCCTGTTCCTTCCCGCGCTCGCCTCCGCGCAGCCCGCCGTCGCGGCCCTGCCGCCCGGGGTCAGCCGCGGCCCCTCGATCGAAGGCGTCACCGAGTACCGGCTCGCCAACGGCCTCAAGGTTGTGCTCATTCCGGATCGCTCGATCGACACGATGACCGTCAACATCACCTATCTCGTCGGCTCGCGGCAGGAAGGCTACGGCGAGACGGGCATGGCCCATCTGCTTGAGCACCTGATGTTCCGCGGCACCAAGCGGGTCCCCAATATCAAGGGCGCGTTCCAGGAGCGGGGGATCCGTTATAACGGCAGCACCTCCTTCGACCGCACCAACTACTTCGGGACCTTTCCGGCGAGCGCGAAGACGCTCGCGTTCGTTCTCGACGCCGAGGCCGACCGCATGGTCAACGCCCCGATCGCGCGCAAGGACCTGGACGCGGAAATGACCGTGGTGCGCAACGAGTTCGAGTCGGGAGAGAACAGCCCTTTCACCGTCTTGCGCGAGCGGGTGGCCGCGAGCGCCTACCTGTGGCACGGCTACGGGCGGGCGATCATCGGCGCCCGCTCCGACATCGAGAACGTGCCGATCGAGCGGCTGCGTGCGTTCTACCGCTACTACTACCAGCCCGACAACGCCGTGCTCCTGATCTCGGGAAGGATCGATGAATCGGCCGCGCTCAGGCTCGCGCACAAGAGCTTCGGCGCGATCCCCAGGCCCGCGCGCAAGCTGATCGGCACCTACACGGTCGAGCCCACCCAGGACGGCGAGCGCACCGTGACGCTGCGCCGCTCGGGCGACGTCCAGATCGTGTCCGCCCTGTATCACGTGCCGCCCGGGACGCACCCGGAGTACGCCGCGATCGACGTGCTCGTCGCCGTCCTTAATAACGTTCCCGGAGGGCGCCTGCACAAGGCGCTCGTCGAGACGGGGCTCGCAAGCTCGATCTTCGGAACCGAGCGCCAGCAGCGCGAGGCTGGGTTCGCCTACTTCGGCGCGAGCCTCCGCCGGGACGCCTCGATGGACGCGGCGCGCGACGCGCTGCTCGGGGTGCTCGAATCGTTCGCGAGCAAGCCCGCCACCGACGAAGAGGTCGAGCTTGCCCGCAAGCGGCTGCTCAACGACGTCGAGCTCACGCTCGCCGATTCGCGCGAGCTCACCATGGCGCTGTCGGAGTGCGCCGGAATGGGCGACTGGCGGATCCTGTTCCTGTACCGCGACCGGCTCAAGAAGGTGACCGCCGCCGACGTCCAGGCCGCCGCGACGCACTACCTCAAGTCCTCCAACCGCACGCTCGGCATGTTCCTGCCGACCGCCGCGCCCGACCGCGCCGAGATACCCGCCGTGCCCGACCTCGCGCTGGCGCTCAAGGACTACCGGGGCTCGGACGCGGTGGCACAGGGCGAGGATTTCAACCCGACGCCGGCCAACATCGAAGCCCGGGTGATCCGCAAGACCCTCCCCGGAGGCATGAAGCTCGCGCTGCTCCCCAAGAAGACCCGGGGCGGCACCGTGGTGGTCCAGCTCGCGCTCCAGTGGGGCGACGAGCGGAGCAAGACGAACCGCGCCGCAGCCTGCGGCGTGACCGGCGGGATGCTTCTGCGGGGAACGCTCAAGCACACGCGCGAGCAGCTGCGCAACCGCTTCGACAAGCTCAACGCCAACGTCATCGTCGACGGCGACGGCGGCTCGATCGAGACCGTGCGCGAGAGCCTTCCGGAGTCGCTGCGCCTGATGGCCGAGGTGCTGCGCGAGCCCTCCTTCCCCGACGACGAGTTCGAGCAGCTGCGCCGCGCCTCGCTCACGGGCATAGACGCCCAGAGAAGCGATCCGGGCGCGCTCGCGGCGCTCGCCCTCACCCGGCATCTCAACCCCTACCCGCCTTCGCACTGGCTGTATACGACATCGTTCGACGAGCGCAGCGACCGCATCAAGGCCCTGACCCTCGAAGACGTCAAGCGCTGCTACACCGATTTCTACGGCGCTTCCGACAGCGAGCTCTCGGTCGTGGGGGATTTCGATGCGGAAGCGGTCGCGCGCCTCGCGCAGGAGCTGTTCGGCGACTGGAAGAGCCCGCGGTCCTACGCGCGCATCCCCCGCGTGGTCGCCGACGTCCCGCCCGAGAACGACCTCATCGAGACGCCCGACAAGGCGAATGCGGTGCTGCGCTCCGGCGAGCTGTTCAAGCTGCGCGACGACGACCCGGACTACCCCGCGCTTCTGCTGGGCAACTACATCCTGGGCGGGTCGTCGGACTCGCGCCTGATGCGGCGAATCCGGGAGAAGGAGGGCCTGTCCTACAGCGTCGGCTCCTTCCTGGTCGCGGACAGCTTCGATCCTAGAGGCGCCTTCGGCACCTTCGCCATCTTCGCCCCCCAGAACCGCGCGCGCGTGGAGGCGGCGATGAACGAGGAGCTCCGCCGGGCGTTCACCGAGGGATTCACCGCCCAGGAAGTCGAGGCCGCCAAGAAGGGCTTCCTGCAGGCCCGGCAGCTCGCCCGCTCCAACGACGCGGCCCTCGCCGGCCGCCTGGTTTCCTACCTCGTGCTGGGCCGCACCCTCGCCTGGGACGAGGAGCTGGAGCGCAAGGTTGCCGCCCTGACGCCCCAGGCGGTGCTCGAGGCCATGCGCCGGCACATCGACCTCGCGGCGCTCTCGGTCGTCAAAGCCGGGGATTTCGCGAACCTCGCCGCCAATCCGCCCGGGCCCGCCAAGGCGGACTGAACGGCCTAGGGCAGATCCTCGTAGCGGATCTCCAGCACCTCGAGCCGCTCCTCGCCGGCGGGCGTCAGCAGCGTCACGCTGTCCCCCTCCCGGGCTTTCAGCAGGGCGCGCGCCACCGGCGACACCCAGGACACGCGTCCGCGCGCCGGATCGACCTCGTCGGTGCCGACGATGCTGACGGTATGCTCCGCACCCGAGGCGTCGGCGTAGCTCACCGTGGCGCCGAAGAAGACGCGCTCCTGGTCCTGGTCCCGGGGGTCGACCACCTCGGCCGCCTCCAGGCGCTTCATGAGGAAGCGGATGCGGCGCTCGATCTCGCGCAGGCGCTTCTTGCCGTAGAGGTAGTCGGCGTTTTCGGAGCGGTCCCCGTTGGCCGCGGCCCACGCCACCGTCTTGATCAGCTCCGGACGCTCGTTCTCGACCAGCGTCTTCAGCTCGGCCTTCAGGCGCGCGCATCCGGCGGGGGTGATGTAGTTCTTGGTTCCGCCCGGCATCCTGGGCTCGACTTCGAGCTCCTCCTCCGGGGCGTCGTCCTCGCGCGTGAAAGCCTTGCTCATCGCTGCGTCATTGCTTCCTGATGGCCGCGCTCGCGGCTCAACTATAATAGCTGCGGCAGCCGCCCGTGTCAGGGAGAGCCCATGAAGTGGAACACCAAGCGGGTACGGGAAATCGCACTGGTGGTCCTGGTCGCGCTCACGGCGGCCCTGGCCAACCTTCCCGAGGACTTGCTCGATCGCTTCGACGTCAACCGCGACCTGCTGCTCGGCGCGCTGGCGCTCACGGTGTTCATAGCGCTGTTCCTCTACCTCAAGTTCCAGTTCTTCTTCCTGGTGGTGCTGCTCGCCGTCGCGGCGAACATGCCCGGGGAGGTCGCCGACAGCCTGGGCATCTCGACCACGCCGCTCGTCATCGCCATGGCCACGATGGTCGGCTTCTCGCTCATCAACTACGTGGTGGATCTGCTGCCCACCGGCCTGGAGAAAAAGCCCAAGGAGCAGAGCTCCGAGGGGGTCAAGGTGCTGTTCTACGCCATCGAGAAAGGCAACCTCGTCTACGCGCAGAAGATCCTGTCGCAGAACTTCGATCCCAATCTCGTGGCCGAGAACGGCTACACGCCGCTCATGTACGCGGCGGCGCGCGGCGACACCAAGATGGTCGACCTGCTACTGCGCAACGGAGCCAACGTCAACCTCGTCAGCAAGAGCGGCGACACGGCGATCGAGCTCGCCCTGCGCATCGGCTCGACCGAGTGCGCCGAGATCCTGAAGAAAGCGCGCACCGAGCAGCAGCTGCGCGAGCAGGCGGTCCAGCCGAAGGCGGCCACCCAGGACTAGGCCCCGCCCCTTCCGGGCGCCGGCGCGGAAGTAACAAAATGTGTCCCGGCCCGCGCCGCGGAACTTCGCGATAGGGGCGCTGCCCAACACGGCTGATCGAACAGCCCTCCGGAGGATCGCATGTCGAAGAAAATCCTTGCATTTGCGCTGGCGGCCGGCGCCGCCGCCGCGATCCTGGGATACGGGGGCGGCCCGTTCTCGCCCATCTCCTCGTCCCAGGCCCAGACCGCGCAGGCCGCGCCCTCCCCCCTCCCGGCGCGGGCGCTTCCCGATTTCACCGCGTTGGTCGAGCAGAACGGTCCGGCCGTCGTGAACATCAGCACCACCGCGAAGGTGCACGCGCAGGCGCAGGAATTCCAGATCCCAGGCGAGCCCGGCGATCCGTTCTACGAGTTCTTCAAGCGCTTCCAGATCCCGGCGCCGCAGGGCGGCGATGCCATACGCCGGGGCGTCGGCTCGGGGTTCATCGTGAGCGCCGACGGCTACATCCTCACCAACGCGCACGTCGTCGACGACGCGAACGAGGTCACCGTCAAGCTGACCGACAACCGCGAGTTCACGGCGAAAGTGGTCGGCGCCGACCGCCGCACCGACGTGGCGCTCGTGAAGATCGACGCGAAGAACCTGCCGACGGTGCGCATCGGCGAGGCCGCGAAGTCCAAGGTCGGCGAGTGGGTCGCCGCGATCGGATCCCCCTTCGGCCTGGAGAACACGGTGACCGCGGGCATCATCTCCGCGAAGTCGCGCTCCCTGCCCGACGAGAACTACGTTCCGTTCATCCAGACCGACGTCGCGATCAATCCCGGCAACTCGGGCGGGCCTCTGTTCAACATGGCCGGCGAGGTGATCGGCATCAACTCGCAGATCTACAGCCGCACCGGCGGCTACATGGGCCTGTCGTTCGCGGTTCCGATCGAAGTGGCGATGAAGGTCAAGAACGATCTGCAGAAATACGGCAAGGTGAGCCGCGGCCGGCTGGGCGTCACCATCCAGGGCGTGACTCAGGAGCTCGCCGATTCCTTCGGGCTGAAGAAGCCCGAAGGCGCGCTGGTCGCCGCCGTCGAGCCGAAGAGCCCCGCGGACAAGGCCGGAATCAAGACCGGCGACATCATCCTCACGGTCGACGGGCGCAACATCGGGAGCTCGATCGAGCTGCCGCGCATCATCGGCGAGTCCCGCCCGGGAACGCAGGTGAAGCTCAAGATATGGCGCCAGGGCGAGACCCGGGATCTCTCGGCGTCGCTGGGCGAAATGCCCGCCGAGAAGCTGGCGAGGGCCGACACCGGCGGCGGCCAATTGAAGAAGAGCAAGCTCGGCGTGGCGGTGCGCCCTCTCACCGACGAGGAGCGCAAGCAGATCGAGGCCGAGGGCGGCCTGCTGGTCGAGCAGGCCGAGGGCGCCGCGGCGCGCGCCGGCGTGCAGGCGGGCGACGTGATCCTCGCCTTCAACAATCAGCCGCTGAAGAGCGTGGACCAGCTCCGCCGCCTGGTGGACAAGTCGCGCGGCAGCGTCGCGCTGCTCATCCAGCGCGAGGGCAACAAGATCTACGTCCCGGTCAGGATCGGCTGAGCGCTCCCGCTCCCGAAGAGACCGCGCCCTTCCGGCGCGGTTTTTTTTCGGCCGTCGGAGCGTCCCCGCCTGCTGTTAGAATCGGCCGGACTCCGAGGAGGACGCCATGGCCGCACCCCGATCCCTGCAGTTCGACACGCTCAGCCTGCACGCGGGCCAGCGGCCCGACCCGGTGACCGGCGCGCGCGCGACGCCGATCTACTTCACGACGTCCTTCGTGTTCCGCGACGCCGATCACGCCGCCGCGCTGTTCAACATGGAGCGCGGCGGCCACGTCTACTCGCGCATCTCCAATCCGACCAACGCGGTGCTGGAGGAGCGCATCGCCGCGCTCGAAGGGGGCGTAGGCGCGATCGCGACGGCGAGCGGCCAGGCCGCGCTGCACCTCGCTATCGCGACGATCGCCGGCGCGGGCGCGCACGTCGTCGCCTCGCGCGCGCTCTACGGCGGCTCGCACAACCTGCTTTCGTACACGCTGCCTCGCTTCGGCGTCGAGACCAGCTTCGTCGACCCGCGCGACCTCGGCGCCTGGAAAAAAGCGATCCGGCCGAACACGAAGCTGCTCTTCGGCGAGACGCTCGGCAATCCGGGGCTGGACGTGCTGGACATCCCCTCGGTCGCGGCGATCGCGCACGAGGCAAGGCTGCCGCTGCTCGTCGATTCGACCTTCACCACCCCGTACCTGCTCAAGCCCTTCGACCACGGCGCCGACCTCGTCTACCACTCCGCGACCAAATTCCTCGGCGGCCACGGCGTCGCGATCGGCGGAGTGCTGGTCGACGGCGGCACCTTCGACTGGGAGGCCTCGGGGAAATTCCCGGAGCTGACCGAGCCCTACGCCGGATTCCACGGGATGGACTTCCAGGAGGAGTCGACCGTCGCCGCGTTCCTCCTGCGCGCGCGGCGCGAGGGCCTGCGCGATTTCGGCGCCTGCATGAGCCCGGCGACCGCTTTCCAGATCCTGCAGGGCGTGGAGACGCTGCCGCTGCGGATGGAGCGGCACGTCGCCAACACGCGCAAGGTGGTCGCGTTCCTCGCAGGGCAGCCCGCGGTCGAGTCGATCGCGTATCCGGAGCTCGAATCGCATCCCGACCGCGCGCTCGCGGAGCGGCTGCTGCCGCGCGGCTGCGGCGCGGTGTTCAGCTTCAGCCTCCGCGGCGGCCGCGATGCCGGGCGGCGCTTCATCGAGGCGATGAGGATCTTCTCGCACCTCGCCAACGTCGGGGACGCCAAATCGCTCGTCATCCATCCGGCCAGCACCACGCATTTCCGCATGAGCGACGCCGCGCTCGCCGAGGCCGGCATCGGCCCGGGGACGATCCGGCTTTCGATCGGCCTGGAGGATCCCGAGGACCTCGTCGAAGACCTGTCGCGCGGCCTGCGCGCGGCGAAAGGCTAGCGGTGGAGCTCCGCGTCGGCGGCGAGCGCGCCTACGCCTACACCGGCGGCAAGGCGTTCGACCCGAGCCTTCCCGTCGTCGCCTTCATCCACGGCGGCGAGCAGGACCACAGCGCCTGGACGCTGCAGTCGCGCTACTTCGCGCACCACGGCCGCGCCGCGCTGGCCGTCGACCTTCCCGGGCACGGCAGGAGCGGCGGCGCGCCGCTCGCGAGCATCGCGGCGATGGCCGACTGGATGGTCGACCTGCTGGACGCCGCCGGGGCGATGGCGGCGGCGCTGGTCGGGCACAGCATGGGATCGCTGGTCGCGCTCGATTGCGCCGCCCGCCATCCCGGGCGCGTGAGCCGCATCGCCCTCGTCGGCACGGCGTTTCCCATGAGCGTGTCGGCGGAGCTCCTCGAGGCGGCGAGGACGAGGGAGCCCGAGGCGCAGCGCATGATCAACCTCTGGTCGCACGCCTCGTACGCGCACTACCCGGGCAATCCCGGTCCGGGCTCTTGGGTGCCGGGCGGAAGCCTGCGCCTGATGCAGCGGCAGAAGCCCGGCGTGCTGCACGCCGATTTCGCCGCGTGCCACGGCTACGAGGACGGCCTGGAGCGCGCGGCGCAGCTGAAGTGCGACGCCCTTTTCCTTCTCGGACGGCTCGATGCCATGACGCCCGCCCGCGCCGGGCGCGATCTCGCGCGCGCGGTTCCGAGCGCATTGGTGAAGATCCTCGCCGACGGCGGCCACAACCTCATGGGCGAGAAGCCCGACGAGATCCTCGACGCCCTGGTGGAGTTCCTTCGTGCGTAAATTCCTGCTGCTCGCTTCGCTCGCGCCGCTCGCCGCCCAGGCGCAGATGCAGGCGCCCGACTACAACTGGCTCGGCGCGGGAGTGCGCACCCGGCCGGCGTACGACGGCTCGGCAGCGCACGAGACCGAGTGGATCCCGTCGGTCAGGTATTTCGGCAAGCCCTGGTTCGCGCGCACCACCCAGGGGATGCTCGAGGGCGGCGCGCGCCTCGCGATCACGCCCGATCTCCACCTCGGAGCGCAGATCGCCTACGAGGCCGGGCGCAAGTCCAGCGAAGCCGAGTTTCTCGCGAGCCGCAACGTGCCCGATATCGATCCGGGGGCGTCGGCGGGCGTGCACGCCGAATGGGATTCCCGCCTCGGGCCGGCGCCCACCACGCTGCTCGCGCGGCTGCGCCAGTTCGTCGACGGCGACCGCGGCGCGCAGGCCGACCTGCGCTACACCGCGGGCGTGTTCGGCGGCAGCGCGTTCAGCGCCGCGCTGTTCTTTCAGGGCACCTGGGCGAGCGCAAAGTCGAACCGGTCGTTCTACGGCGTCGGCTCCGACGTGTCGGCGAGCACGGGCTTGCCGGCCTACGCTCCCGGCGGCGGGCTCCTGTATACGACCGGGGGGCTGCTGTGGGAAATCGACCTGGGCAAGACCTGGATCGTGATCGGCAGCCTCGAGGCGCGGCGGCTCCATGGCGCCGCCGCCGGCAGCCCGCTGGTCGAGCGTTCCACGAGCCGGTACGCGAGCGCGAGCCTCGCGTACCGGTGGTACTAGTCGCGGAGCACGAGCAGCACCGGCTGGTGGTCGGAAGCGTCGGACTCCAGGTTCACGATCACGTCGTCGACGCGGCCGGCGATGTCCTCGGTGACGAAAATGAAGTCGCACGCAAACGGCGGCCCCGGCCATTGCGTCTTGTCGTGCACGCCCAGGGTCGGCGGCTGCGCCTTGCCCGGATTGCGCAGCTGCCACGCGTCCTGATACGCCGGCACGCCCGCGCCGAAGGGGGCCTGGATGCGCGCATGCTCCGGATCGCCGGCGCGGAAATTGAAATCGGCGGTGAGGATCCCCGACGCCGGGCGCGGCACCGGCTGAAAGGGTCCGCCGTCCTTTCCGGGCTGGGGCGCCGCGGCGTGGCCCGCCGCTTCCTCCTGCAGGTCGCGCAGCGCCTCGACCTGGGCGGCGCGCTGCTTCGCGGAGTAGTACTCCAGGTGCGTGGTCGTGACGCGCAAGGGGCCCGAGGGCGTCTCCAGCACCACCTCGATCGCCGAGCGCTGCATGCTCGGCACCGAGGCGTCGGCGGGCCAGGGCAGCAGGCGCCGGTAGACCTGCAGGACCGGGAGCCGGGTGATCAGCGCGTTGCCGAACTCGCGAGAGTCGCCGTGCGGCGCGAGCACGTCGATCGCGACGCCCTTGATCACCGTGTAATCCGGGAAGAGGCTCGCGAGCGTCTCGTACTGGTTCTCGCCGGCGCTGCCGGGCAGGCAGGGAAAGTTGCGCGCGACCTCCTGCAGGCACAGGATGTCGACGTCGGCCATTTCCTTGACCACCTTGCTGATGCGCGCGGGATTGACGCGGCCGTCGCAGCCGCGGCACCACTGGACGTTCCAGGAAATCAGGTTCACGCAGAGCCCGAGTTATTGGTTCATCGACAAAGACACGAGGCTCTACGAGGGCGATGCCGTCGGGCAGCGCCACGCAGCTTCAGAACATCCGGCCTTTTCTTCCGAAGGCCTTGCCACGTCTCCCGGGCGGACTATACACCACCACGGGCCACGCGGAGACTTCCTGCGCGGAGGCGCCGAGGCCGCTCGCGGCCACGGCGCCCCGCCTGTACCGCGCTACATGGTGCCCATGCCCATCGAGCCCGTGTCGAGCTCGATGCGCGACGCCTCCACGGTCGTGCCGTCGGCGCTGAGCGCGCCTTTGACTTCCACCATCTCGCCGTTGGCCAGGCCGGCCTGGGTGCCGTCCTCGAAAACAGTCGCCGGGCCGTAGTGCACCGTGACCCCGCGCACCACGAAGGTCTGCGCCTGCGTGTTCAGCCCGGAGATGGTTCCGTGCAGCTCGTTGACGTCGCGGTCCTCGTCTTCGTTCTCCAGCGCGACCTTCGTCGCGACCAGAACCCCGTTGACCACGGCGCCCTCGATCTCGACCATCGCGCCCAGCACGATGCCGGCGGTACCGTCGGGGAAGTCGGCCTTGCTCGCGTCGACCGGAAGCCCGTTGACGCTGAAGCTCGCAGTCGAGGTGAAGTCGGTGATCGTGCCGCGCACCTCCGCCTCGTCATGGTCTTCCATCTCGCGCTCTTCGGCGCGGACCGAGATCGCGACCCACGCGCCGGCCCCGTTCCTGGCCGTCTGCAGGCGCACGCGCACCCTCAGGCCGTTCGCGAGGCCGGCGGGAAGGCCGGCCGCGGCGACGCCCGAGAAGTCGATGAGCGCCCCGCCGATCATGAGCGTTTTCGCCGCGGAATCGAGGTTGCCGACGATGCCGCGCACCTTGAACACGGTGGCCGCCGGGTCGGGCGCGATCCGCCTGGCGAGGTAGTGACCGGTCGCTGCGTTGAACAGCGCGTGCACCTCGAGCACGTCGTTGACCTGGATCGAGGCGAAACCGTTAGGCAGGCTCGAGTCGAACACGGTGTTGTCGCCGATCTCGACCGTCTCGTCGAGCACCGTCAGGGTCTTCGGCGTGGTGCCGCCGCCGATGGCCGACACGGGACCTACGATAGCCGCGCCGAAGCGGACCCGGCTCGCCATGGCCGAGTTCGACCCGCGGTCGATATCCGAGCTCTCGATCTCGACGTTCATGCCGAGCTTGAGGTCGTTCCTGTCGTGCGCCTGCCCGTCGTCGTCCACCACCTGCGCGGCGCTGTCGTCGAAGCGCACGCCGTTGACGATGACCGAGCCGAAGCCGGTGATCGTGCCCTGCGTGAAAGCCCGTCCCTGCGGAGCCATGTCGCTGCCGCCGCCGCACGCCGCGGCGAGCACCGCTGCGACGAGCGCTGTGAGACCGGCGCGAAGCGCGCCGTACGGACGTACGATTGCGGTATCCATAGCGGTCTCCTCGATGGAACTCCCCTCGTCGCCGCTAACAGGAAAGGACCCGGGGCTATTCCAACGCCGCGCGATCTCAGGCGGAGCCGTCTTCGGGCGTCGCCGGATGGCGACACTCCGGCGGCCGGCGCTTGGAATCCGGCCCGCAGTTTGCAAGAATCCGCTTCGTGAAGAACGCCGTTCCGGTCGCGCTCGCTTCCGCGATCCTGCTCGCGCAGGCGGCGTGCGCCCAGCGCCTGCCGCTCGAGCGTATCAAGCTGCCGCCGGGGTTCGAGATCAGCGTGTTCGCGGACAAGCTGCCGAGCGCACGCTCGCTCGCGCTGGGTTCGAACCGGATCGTCTTCGTCGGCACGCGCGCCAGCAGCGTCTACGCGGTGCGCTACTCGGGCGGCAAGGCGGCGCGGGTGATCACGATCGCCTCGGATTTGCGCATGCCCAACGGAGTGGCCGTGCGGAACGGCTCCCTGTACGTCGCCGAAGTCAACCGGATCCTGCGCTACGACGACATCGGCAGGCTGCTCGCCGACCCTTCGGCCGCGCGCCCCGTGGTCGTCACCGACCACTATCCCCGCGAGACGCATCACGGCTTGAAATTCATCCGCTTCGGGCCCGACGGCTGGCTGTACGTGCCCGTCGGCGCCCCCTGCAACGTCTGCGAGCCGGATGCGGCGCGCTACGCGCTCATCTCCCGCATCAGGCCCGACGGCTCGGGCTACGAGGTCTTCGCGAGCGGGATACGCAACTCGGTCGGATTCGACTGGGATCCGCGCAGCAGAGAGTTGTGGTTCACCGACAACGGCCGCGACCTGCTGGGGGACGACCTGCCTTCCGACGAGCTCAACCATGCCCCCAGGGCCGGCATGAATTTCGGGTATCCGTACTGCCATCAGGGCGACACCGCCGACCCGGAGTACGGGCGCAAGCACGCCTGCGCGGAGTTCGCGCCGCCCGCGGTGAAGCTCGGGCCGCACGTCGCCTCGCTCGGCATGCGCTTCTATACCGGCACGCAGTTCCCGCCCGAGTACCGCGGCAGCATCTTCGTCGCGGAGCACGGCTCGTGGAACCGCTCGAGAAAGATCGGCTACCGCATCGCTCGCGTCGTGGTCGAAGGCGGCCGCGCGGTGAAGCACGAGGTGTTCGCCGAGGGCTGGCTGCAGGGCGAGTCCGCCTGGGGACGGCCGGTCGATCTGGAGGTCATGCCCGACGGATCGCTGCTGGTGTCGGACGACGAGGCCGGAGCGATCTACCGCATCGCCTACCGCGGGCGCTGATCCTTTTTCCGGGCGCGCTGGTCGGACGCGGTCAGGTGGGCGTCGTGTCCCGCCCAGACGTGCTCCTTCATGGTGTCGCGGTCGGCGATCCTGGCCGAGAGCCTGCGGAGGTTCCAGTTTTCGTAAGCCTTCGCGATCCGGACGAAGATCATCCAAACGACGGCGGCGGCGAGCAGCCCGGCGATTCCCAGCGCCCACCATTTCACGTCCTCGCAGAAGGCGCCCCCGATGTTCCTTCCGGCGCAGTATTTCGCGAGGAAGGAAAGCCACTGCCAGTCCCGCGTGAGCTCGTCGATCAGCTTGCCGGGATCCACGCGTCACTCCCCGTCGCGGGCGTACGGCGCGCGCAGCTCGACCGGCGCCGCGCGCTTCTTCCGCATGCGGATGTTGAGCGCCTCGACCGCCACCGAGAACGCCATGGCGAAGTACACGTAGCCCTTGGGAATGTGGTGGTCGAAGCCGTCGGCGATCAGCACCACGCCGATGACGAACAGGAACGCGAGCGCGAGCATCTTCACGGTCGGGTGCGCGGAGACGAAGCGCCCGATCGCGCCGGCGAACGCCATCATCAGCGCGACGGACGCGACCACGGCGGCGACCATGACCGCCAGGTGATCGACCATCCCGACCGCGGTGACGATCGAGTCGAGCGAGAACACCATGTCGATGAGGATGATCTGGACGATCACCGCGGAGAAGGTGGCGCGCGCCGCCGCCGAGGCCTCTCCCTTCTCGCCTTCGAGCAGCTGGTGGATCTCGGCCGTGCTCTTCCACAGCAGGAACAGGCCGCCCGCGATCAGGATCAGGTCGCGGCCCGAGATCTCCTGCCCGAAGAGCGGCAGCGCGAACAGCGGCGCGGTGAGCCCGGCGACCCACGCGAGGACGAACAGCAGCCCGATGCGCATGAACATGGCGAGGAACAGGCCGAGCTTGCGCGCCAGCTCGCGCTTCGACTGCTCGAGCTTGTCCACCAGGATCGAGATGAAGATCACGTTGTCGATGCCGAGCACCAGCTCGAGCACCGTCAGCGTGACGAACGCGATCCAGGCGCGCGGATCGGAGAGAAGCTCCATCGTGCGGCGGCGCCGCCCGGTCAGACCACTTCGGCCGTCCGGGTGATCTCGCCCATGCGGCCGCTCTGGTAATCGCGCACCGCCTGGACGATCTCCTCCTGCGTGTTCATCACGAACGGACCGTAGCGCGCGACCGGCTCCTCGAGCGGCACGCCGGCGAGGAGCAGCAGCCGCCCGCCGCCTTCGCTTCCGCGGAGGCGCACCGCGTCGCCCGGCGCGAAGATCGCGAGCTGCCCGTCCTTGATCTCGCTGCCCTCGTCGCCGACGAGCGCCGAGCCCCGGAACACGTAGGCCATGGCCTTCTGCTCCGGGGCGAGCGCGACGGTCACATCGGCGCCCGCGTCCAGCATCCAGTCCTGGTACACGATGGGAATGTAGGTGTCGATCACGGCGCGGACGCCCAGCGCCTCGCCCGCGACCACGCGCACGCGCGCACGCCCGTCGCCGCTCTTCGCCTCGGGGATCCTGCCCCCCGAAACCTCCTGGTAGCGCGGCCGGGTCATCTTGAGCTTCGCCGGCAGGTTCACCCAGATCTGGAAGCCGTGCACGCGCCCGCCCTTGTCGCGGATCTCGCGCGAAGGCACCTCGGAATGCACGATGCCCGCGCCGGCGGTCATCCACTGCACGTCGCCGGGACGCAGCACGCCCTTGTGGCCCGCCGAGTCCTCGTGCTCGAACTGGCCTTCGAGCATGTAGGTGATGGTCTCGAAACCCCGGTGCGGGTGGTCGGGCGCGCCGACCGCCTCGCCCGGGCCGTAATCGACGGGGCCCATCTCGTCGAGCAGCAGGAAAGGATCGACCAGCTCGAGGCCCTGCGTGGGAAAGGGGCGCCGCACGATGAAGCCGGCGCCTTCGCGCTGGCGGTGGGCGGTCACGACTCGGGCGGCTTCGCGGATGGTGATATCGGTCATGATGTACTCCTCGAATCCGTGAATATGGGGCCGGGCGGTCGCGCGGACAAGCCTGCGCGGGGCGATCCATCCTACCAGACGCGGCGGCGACGGAGGTCAGCTCGCGGCTTCGGTCGATTCGTCCGAAAAGCGCTGCATCACCCGCGCTATCAGGTCCGGCTGCGCGAGCAGCGACTCCACGCAAGCCGGATCGAACTGCGTGCCCGCGCCCCCTCGCAGGTACTCCGCGGCCTTCTCCAAGGGCCAAGCTTCCTTGTAGCAGCGCTTCGAGGTGAGGGCGTCGAAGACGTCCGCGACCTTGACGACGCAGGCCTCGGGCGGAATGGCCTTGCCCGCGAGCCCGTCGGGATAGCCCTTTCCGTCCCAGCGCTCGTGGTGGTGGCGGGCGATGTGAATGAGGCCTTCGATGTACGGAATCTGCTCCAAAGACAGGCTGTCGATCAGCGTCATGAGGATCTCGGCTCCCTTGGACGCGTGCCGCTTCATGATGGCGAACTCGTCGTCGGTCAGCCGCCCCGGCTTGAAAAGGATCGAGTCGGGCGTCGTAATCTTGCCGATGTCGTGCAACGGCGCGAACAGGCGAACCTGCTGCACCCACTCGTCGTCACGTCCGATCGTGCTGGCGATGCTCCGAGCGATCAACTCCGAGTAGTAGGACATGCGGCTCAAATGATTGTTGGTCTCGTCGTCCCGGAAGCGCGAGATCTCGCGCAGCAGCTGCAGGCCGCCCGTGAGAATGCCCACGGTCCTCAGCGCGTTTTCGATCATGAGCGAGATGATCCTGACGAACAGATCGAGCTGCCGGATCGCGCCGTCGTCGAACGCGTGACTGCGGTCGGCATTGAAAAAGACGAAGCCGAGAAAGCTGTCCTGGTCGAAGATCGGCACCGTGTAGCTCGACTTGTAGTCGGCTCCCGCGATACCCACAGAGTGAGGCTGTCGGCCCAGAACCGAGGGGCCGAGCTGGTCGATTACGCGCGCGCGGCGCTGGCGGCGCAGGTCATCCAACCAGGTCGCCGCGGCCAGCTTTATCCGGTAGTGCTTGAGTGGCGAGTCGTCGGCGGGACTGTACAGAAAGGTCTTGATGTCATCGGTGCTCGCGTCGTAAAGCGCGACCGAGACGCGCACGACGAACGGGAAGTGTTGTCTCATCTGCTCGTGGAGCTTCCCGAGCTGCTGATTCAAGGCATGCACGCCGCCTTCCATGGTCTCCCTCTACCGTCCGAGCCGCTTACAGTGTAGAACACTCGGTGACCTAAACCCTTGAATGGAGCCCCTTATTCCATCGATTTCCGGGTTTCTTTCATACTTGCCGGGAATCAAGGCGTTGCACCCTTCTCCAGAAGCGGTTGGCATTCCCCGGAAGGCTGTATAAAATACCAGTGTCACCGACGCTGCCGGCCGTCCCCAGCGAACCCGAGCATCCTGAATGCAAGAGCCCGTCGCCCCCGTAGCCGAAGCGCTCCCCGAGCAGGAGATCTGCCGCGAGGCCCTGCTCGAGAAGTACGCGAAGGGCAAGGAGCGCACGGTCGCCGAGGTACGCGCGCGCGTGGCCCGCGCGCTCGCCGCCGCGGAGGCGCCTGAGCGGCGCGCCCACTGGGAGCGGCGCTTCGTCGAGGCGCTGGAAGCGGGCTTCATCCCCGCCGGCCGCATCAACTCCGCGGCGGGCATCGCCATGCAGGCGACGCTCATCAACTGCTTCGTGCAGCCGGTGGGGGACTCGATCTCGGAGGTGGTCGACGGCCGCCCCGGCATCTACACCGCGCTCCAGGAGGCGGCGGAGACCATGCGCCGCGGCGGCGGCGTCGGCTACGATTTCTCCTCGATCCGCCCGAAAGGCGCCGAGGTGAAGGGCACGCACTCGCGCGCCTCGGGCCCGGTGTCTTACATGCGCGTGTTCGACCGCTCGTGCGAGACGGTCGAGTCCGCGGGCGCGCGGCGCGGCGCCCAGATGGGAGTGCTGCGCTGCGACCACCCCGACGTCGAGGAGTTCATCCACGCCAAGGACGAGGGCGACCTCGCCAACTTCAACATCTCCGTGGGCGTCACCGACGCCTTCATGCAGGCGGTCGAGAACGACACCGAGGCGCCTCTGGTGCACAAGGCGAAACCGCACCCGGACGCGATCGCCGCCGGCGCGTTCCAGAGGGACGACGGCCTCTGGGTCTACCGCAAGCTGCGCGCGCGCGAACTCTGGGACCAGATCATGCGCTCGACCTACGACCACGCCGAGCCGGGCATCCTCTTCCTCGACCGCATCAACCGCGACAACAACCTTTCGTATTGCGAGGCGATCGAGGCGACCAACCCCTGCGCCGAGCAGCCGCTGCCGCCCTACGGCTGCTGCTGCCTGGGCTCGATCAACCTCACCCGCTTCGTCGCGAAGCCCTTCGGCGAGGCCGCGTGCTTCGACTTCGAGCGCTTCGCCGAGGTCGTGGAAGTCTCGGTGCGCATGCTCGACAACGTGCTCGACGTGACCGCATGGCCGCTCAAGGCGCAGCACGAGGAGGCGATGGCGAAGCGCCGCGTCGGGCTCGGATTCACCGGCCTCGGCGACGCGCTCATCATGCTGCGCCTGCGCTACGACACCGAGGCCGCGCGCGAGACGGCGGCGAGGATCTCGGAGGTCATGCGCGATCGCGCCTACCGCGCGTCGAGCGAGCTCGCGAAGGAGCGCGGCGCCTTCCCGCTGTTCAACGCCGACATGTACCTCACCGGAACGGGGTTCGCCGCGCGCCTGCCCGCCGAGCTGAAAGCGCTGATCCGCGCGAACGGCGTGCGCAACTCGCACCTGCTCTCGATCGCCCCGACAGGCACGATCAGCCTAGCGTTCGCCGACAACGCGTCGAACGGCATCGAGCCTCCCTTCTCCTGGACGTATACGCGCAGGAAGCGCATGGCCGACGGCACCCTGAAGGAATTCCCGGTGGAGGACTACGCCTGGCGCCTGTTCAAGCGCGGCGGCGGGAACGTCGACGCGCTCCCGCCCTACTTCGTCACCGCGCTGGAGCTTTCCGCCTCGGCGCACGAGAAGATGGTCGCCGCGGTCGCGCCCCACATCGACACCAGCATTTCCAAGACCGTGAACGTGCCCGAGGACTATCCCTACCCGGAATTCCAGGACCTCTATTTCGAGGCCTGGAAGTCGGGACTGAAGGGCCTCGCGACCTACCGTCCGAACAGCGTGATCGGCTCGGTGCTGTCGGTCGCGCCGCAAGGCGGGGTGGAGGGGCCCCGCCACGTCATCTCCGCCCCGCAGGATTTCGTCGCCAGCGACCGCAACCGCCGCATCGAGATTAGGACCCTCCCCGAGCCGGTGCTCGCGTCCCTGCGCTGGCCCGGGCGGCCCAAGCTCGCCGGCGGCAACCCGGCGTGGACCTACATGATCGAGCACCCGGACGGAGAGTTCGCGATCTTCGTCGGCCACGTCGAGACGCCCGAGCGGGCGCATCCCTTCGAGGTGTGGGTGAACGGCGCCGAGCAGCCGCGCGGCCTGGGCGCCGTGGCGAAGACGCTCTCCATGGACATGCGCGCCAGCGACCCGGCCTGGCTGCGCCTCAAGCTCGACACGCTCGCCAAGACCGCGTCGGACGACGCCTTCGACATGCCCTTCCCGCCGCACGGCGAGCTGAAGCGCATGCCGAGCATCTGCTCGGCGGTGGCGCAGCTCGTGCGCTGGCAGTGCGAGGAGATGCGCGC
>DATEGT010000030.1:0-4734 GCA_035280025.1 Burkholderiales bacterium
CGGGACGGAAGAGGAGGAACGCCATCATCGCGCGCACGTAGTCGAGCTCGATCGCGTCGGGCGCGGAAAGGCGCATCGCGCTCTGGATGGCGTCGCCGCCGATCTGGAGCACGCGCACGCCGTCCTCCTCGACGATCTCGATCGCCTTGCCGGCGGACAACCAGTTGCGCAGGCGGCTCATGGGTCGCATCCAACGAAAATCGGCAGCGCGCCGGCGCGCTGCCGATCGAAGCTTTGACGGTCTACTTTACCGGAGTGGCGACGGGCTTGCCCTTCTCGACGACGTAGGTCGCAAGCACCACCGCCTTGCCCTTGCCGACATTCCTGCCGTCGTGCACCACGCCCGCCGGCACGAAGAACACCTCGCCTTTCTTCACCTTCTTCGGGGGCTGGCCCTCGATCAGGAGCTCGAGCGTCCCTTCGACGACGTAGCCGAGCTCCTCGCCCGGATGCGTGTGCTTGCCCGCCACGCCTCCCGGCACGAACTCGGCGCGCGCGACCACCGCGTGGCGCCCCTGGGCGCTCAGGTCCTGGTCCTGCAACAATGTGCGGGTGAAGCCCGGTTTCTGTGCGTAGAGTGCTCCGGCGGCGAGCGCGGACACGGCGAAACCTGCGACGACGATTGATTTCTTCATATGCTCCTCCTTGGGTCAGAACGGATACTACCTCGGTGCTCAGGTCCCGGCAGGTGCTTGCTCGTCGGGCGCGAAATCGAGCTCGACCTTCGCCCCGCAGGGATCGTTGCAGAAGATCTGCCAGATGCGCGTGCCCACCTGCTGGCGCAGCGTGAACTCGATGCCGTGCGACTTGAGCCGCGCCACCGTCCCCTTGAGATCGCTCGCGGTAAACGCGAGGTGGTCGAGCACGCCGGCCGGGTCCGCGGGAAGCTTGGCCTCGGAGATGTGAAGGATCGGCTCGCCGCCCGCGTACATCCAGGCGCCGCCGAAGCTCAGCGGCGGCCGCGGGCCCTCGGTGAAGCCGAGCACGCCGGCGTAGAACGCGCGCGACTCCTCGAGCCTGTCGGTGAGCACGTTGAAATGGTTCATTCCGTGGATTGCCATAGGCCCCCTCAGGCGAAATCTCCGGACCGGACGCGCTCCACTCCGGCCTTCTCCATCTTGTCCCAGGCCGCGGCGAGCGATCCCTGCATGTCGATCGCGCGGCACGCGTCCTCCACCACCGCGCATTCGAACTTGAGCCTGCGCGCGTCGAGCGCGGTCCAGGCGACGCAGAAATCGGTCGCCAGGCCGCACAGGAATAGCCGCTTGATTCCGCGCTCGTCGAGATAGCCCTCGAGCCCGGTGCGGCTCCTGCGGTCGGCCTCGAGGAACGCGGAATAGCTGTCCACCTCCCTGCGCCAGCCCTTGCGCACGACCAGCTGCGCATGGCACACGGCGAGATCCTTGTGCAGCGCCGCGCCGTCGCTGCCCTGAACGCAGTGGTCGGGCCAGAGCACCTGCTCGCCGTAGGGGAGCTTGATCGAGTCGAAGGGCTTAGTGCCCGGATGGGAGGTCGCGAAGGACTTGTGGCCCCCCGGGTGCCAGTCCTGCGTGAGCACGACGTTCTCGAAGCGCTTCGCGAGCTCGTTCACCAGCGGCACCACCTCGTCCCCCTTCTGCACCGCGAGCCTCCCCCCGGGGCAGAAGTCGTTCTGCACGTCCACCACGATGAGGGCGTCGGTCGCGCCGGGCTTCAGCTTGGAGGGCTCACCCATCCGCGCGCGCAGCGACGCGTTCGACTTCGACCAGGCAGTCGTAGAAGGTCGCACCGCGGCCGATGTCGGTGATCGATTGCGACGTGACCTCGTTGGCGTTGCGGCCGTCGCCGGCCAGTTTCTTCCACCATACCGAGAGCGCCACGACCACGCCTTCGCGCGCCTTGTCGCCGACGCGCGCGCGGGCGCGGAAGGAGCCGCGATCGTTGAATACGCGCACGGGGTCTCCGTCCCCGATGCCCCGCGCCGCCGCGTCCGCGGCGTGCATGTCCACGCCGGGCTCCTTCGCCTCGGCGATCGCGAAGTCCATGTTGGCGAAGGACGAGTTGAGGAAGTGCCGGTTCGGCGGGGAGATCATCGCGAGCGGATACCTCGCGGCGAGCGCAGGATTCGACCGCGCCGACTCGCGCGGCGGCACGAAGGCCGGCAGGGGATCCATTCCCATGGCTTTCGCGGTCTCGCTGTAGAACTCGCATTTTCCGGAGGGCGTGGCGAACCCGCCTTGCGCGAAGGGCGCGAAGCGCTCGGGCAGGTTGAGCCGCTGCCAGCCCTTCCTCTTCAGCGAGTCCCACTCGATGCCACGCATCGAGGGCTTCGGGGATTCGAGGGCCTGGCGGCAGATGTCCTCGTCCGAATCGCCGAAGCATTCCTCGGTGAACCCCATTCTCGCCGCGAGGCGCCTAAACGCCTCGCTGTTCGGCAGCGATTCACCGAGCGGCGCGATCGCCGGGTTGTTCGCCATCACGTTCAGGTGCCCGTAGGCGGTGTGCACGTCGTAGTGCTCGAGCTGCGTCGTGGCCGGCAGCACGATGTCCGCGTAGTCGCAGGTGTCGGTGAAGAACTGCTCGTGCACCACGGTGAAGAGGTCCTCGCGCGAGAATCCCTGCACCACCTTGCCCGATTCGGGCGCGACCGCGACGGGATTCGAGTTGTACACGTAGAGCGCGCGGATCGGGGGCCGGGCGCCCAGCAGCGCGTCGCCTATCTCGACCATGTTGATCGTGCGCGGGCTCGGGCATCGCGAGCGCTCGAGCAGGTCCGGCCGCTCGAGCTTCGCGTCGTTCATGCCGAAGAATCCCGAGGTGCCCAGCACCGCGCCGCCCGCCGGATGCCGCCAGTCCCCGGTGAGCGCAGGCAGGCAGAAGATGGTCCTCACCGCCATGCCGCCACCGGAGTGCCTTTGCAGGCCGTAGTTGAGGCGGATCGCCGCCGGCTTCGTGCCCGCGTATTCGCGGGCGAGCGCGACGATGCGCCCGGCCGGAAGTCCCGTGATCCCGGCGACGGCTTGCGGCGGATACGCTTTCACCCGCTCGCGCAGGGCTTCGAAGCCGAGCGTGTACCGCTCGACGTAATCCGCGTCGTACAGATTTTCGCCGATGACGACGTGCATCATCGCGAGCGCGAGCGCGGCGTCGGTCCCGGGCAGCGGCGCGAGATGCTCGTGGCATTTCTCCGCGGTCAGGCTGCGGTAGGGATCGATCGCGATCAGCTTCGCGCCGCGGCGCTTCGCCTCCTGCGCTCGCGACCACATGTGCAGGTTCGAGACGACGGGGTTCGACCCCCAGACGAGGATCAGCTTCGCCTCGTCGAAGCGCTCGGGGTCCATGCCGAGCGATCCGCCCACGGTGATCTGCGCGCCTGCCTTGCCCGCCGAGGAGCAGATGGTGCGGTCGAGGCGCGACGCGCCCAGGCGGTTGAAGAAGCGGCGGCCCATCGAATGCCACTGCACGTAGCCCATCGTGCCGGCATAGTCGTAGGGAAGTATCCCCTGCGGATCCTCCCGCTCGACGGCCTTGAACCGGGCTGCGATCGTATCGAGCGCCTCGTCCCAGGAAATGCGCTCGAACTCGCCCTTGCCCTTCGGCCCGGTTCTCCTCTGCGGGAAGAGCACGCGGTCCTTGCTGTAGGTGCGCTCGAGGTACCGCGACACCTTGGTGCACAGCGTGCCCGACGTGAACGGATGGTCTTTCGCGCCCTCCACCTTCACCGCCACGCCGTCCTCGACCGTCACGGCGAGCGCGCAGGTGTCCGGGCAATCGTGCGGGCAGGCGGCGCGCACGATCCTGCGTTCGACGGGAGCTTTCTTGACGGGCACGAGCATGGAAGTCGTTCGATTCTACGCCGTTCAGGGGCGCAGGCGCGGAAGGGTCCCGAAGCGAGTCCGCAGCATCTGCCCGATGCGGTAATGCGCGTGGCGCGCCGCGGCGAGCGCGCCGCCCATGGGGAGGAATCCGTGGATCATGCCCTCGAAGCACTCGTAGACGACGGGAACGCCCGCGCCCCTGAGCCGGTCGGCGTAGGCCTTGCCTTCGTCGCGCAGCGGATCGAATCCGGCGGTGACGACGTAGGCATCCGGAAGCCGAGAATGGTCGCTCGCGAGCAGCGGCGAGGCCCGCCAGTCGGCGTAGTCCCGCACGTCGCGGAGATACTGCTTCTGGTACCACCGCAGCAGCTCGCGGGTGAGCGAGTACCCGGTCGCGAAGCGCCGCAGCGATTCCGTGTCGGCCGTCTGATCGACCACGGGATAGACGAGCACCTGCATGGCGATCGCCGGCCCCGACTCGCGGAGCGCGATCGACGCGACGGCCGCCAGGTTGCCGCCCGCGCTTTCCCCCGCGACCGCGAGCTGCGACGCGTCGGCGCCGAGCGAAGCCGCGTTGCCGCTGACCCACTTCACCGCCGCGATCGCGTCGTCCACCGCGGCGGGAAATTTCTGCTCGGGCCCCTTGCGGTAGTCGACGGCGACGACGGCGCACCGCCCGTGCACCGCGATCCCGCGGCAGACGCTGTCGTGCGTGTCGAGGTCGCCGCACACCCAGCCGCCGCCGTGGAAGTACACGACCACCGGCAGCGGCTCGCCAGGCTTTTCTCCCTGCGGCCGGTAGCAGCGCGCCTTGACGTCTCCGCCCGGCCCGGAAAACGCGAAATCGCGCGCCTCCGCCACGGCGACCGCGGGCGGGGCGAGCGCGAGGCGCCCCTCGCGGTAGGCGCGCCGCGCCTCGGCCGCGCTCAGCGAAGCC
>DATEGT010000031.1:0-2877 GCA_035280025.1 Burkholderiales bacterium
TGGTCTCGGAGAATCCGCGCGGGACCGTGACGGGCGGCGGAGCCGGTCTTTCGCCCGCCGGCGTCCCCGCGGCGGCGGCCCCGCCCGTCTCGGCGGGCGCCTGCCTCGCGCGCGTCTCGGCCTCGGGCATCGAAGGCGAGACCGAGTCCGGCTGCGCCAGGTACACCTTGAGCACGAGGCTCGAGGTGAGAAGCACCGTGGCGGCGATCGCGAACGCCGGCGCCCAGCGCTTGAGGTAGGAATGCTGCTCGCGCCAGGCGCGGCGCGACGCCGCGAGGATCGCCTGGTCGATCTGGCGGCCCGGCTCGGGCCACGCGCCTTCGCGGTAGATGCTCGAGAGCCGGTGGTCGCGGTGTCCGTTCGAGTCGTTCATGGTTTCTCGCTCAGGCAGGCGCGCAGCTTCACGATCGCATAGCGCAGGCGGCTCTTCGCGGTCTCGCGGCTGACTCCGGTCGCCGCGCCGATCTCCTCGACCGACAGATCGCCTTCCTGCTGCAGGAGAAAGGCTTCGCGCTGCGCCTCGGGCAGCACCGCGAGCGCCGCGAGCAGGCGCTCGGCCGCGCGCTTGCGGTCGACCAGCGCTTCGGCGGGGACGTCGTCCGCGGCCAGCCGCTCGAGAGCCTCCTCGCTTTCCTCCTGCGCGAGGAATTTCGCCTTGCCGCTCGCGCGGTAGAAATCCATGAGGCGGTTGTGCGCGATCGCGTACACCCAGGAGCTGAATTTGGCGCGGGCCTCATAGCGCCCGCGGGCATCGATCACGCGCATCCACACGTCCTGAAAAAGCTCCTCGGCCGTCGCCGTGTCGCCGACCTGCCGCAGCAGGAACCGGTACAGGGGGCCGCGGTGCCGGCGGTACAGCGTCTCGAACGCGCCCGCGTCGCCGCCGCCGTAGCTCAGCATCAGCTCTTCGTCGGCCGGCCCGCTCCCCATGCGGGCCTAGTTTAGCCCTTGTCAGGGCAGGCCGACTACCGCTCCCTGCCGCGGATAGCTCACGGTGTAGCTGAGCGTGATCTTGAGGGTCTCGTTCGGGGCGATCGGTCGCTCCCAGGCGACAACGCCCTGGCGCTCGTCCCAGTTCTCGACCTGGGGCTTGGGGTCGAAGCTCGCCTGCACCTTGATCTGGTCCGAGGTCGAGACCGGCGAGGACTCGAGCACGAGCAGGTCGAGCGGCGTCTTGTGCGCGCTCGAGAGCGTGAGCACGTCGGTGACCTCGCGCTCGTTCTTGCGGTCGATGAGGCCGGCCGAGCCGTTCCGGTCCAGGACCCGGCTGAGCTTGACCCGCACCAGGCTGTCGCGGCCGAAGGGCAGGAGCAGGTTCTCCGAGGCCTGCGGATTCCAGACGGTCGAGCCGACCACGCTGCCGTCGCGCGCGAGCTGTATTTCGCCCGGCAGCCACACGCCCTCGGGGCGCTTCGCCTCCGCGGTGACGATCGCCGCCGGATCCAGCCGCGGCACCACGCGCAGCCGCATCCTGGCGGGCAGGGTGAGCCTGGCGAGCGACACGGTGACCTTCCTTCCGTCCGAAGGCAGGCTCACGACGCCCGGCACCTCGAACTCGGTGCTGAACGTGGTCTGCTGCTCGAGCGGCGCCGGCGCCTGCGCGAGCATGTCCGCGCGCGCGCGCGCCTCGCGCTTCGCGAAGGAGGCCGGCGCTTCGGCCAGCGCGCCGGCAGCGTTCGCGTACGGCCGCGGGACCGGCAGCGACACCCACCATGTGCGCGGATCGGGACCCGCGGGCGACAGCCGCGGCTGGCCGGTGGAGAGCCTGAGCTTCACGCCGGTCCAGTCCTCGCCCGTGGATTGCTGCACGACGCCCTGGCGCAGCAGCTCGACCTTGGAGTCCTGCGAGTCGAGGCTCGCGCGGTACGCGGGCCGCCAGCCGGCGCCGTTCACCTGGTAGGACACGCGCGCGCTGCCGCCGCGCTCGCTGGATACTCCGACGAGGATGGTGCGCGTGTCGCGCGAGCCGCTCTTCAGGCGCGCGAGATCGCGCTCGAGCGCGGCGACCTGCCTGCCGATCTCGCGCTTCTGCACCTGCGCGCGGCGCGCGCGCGCGAGCGACTCGCCGCCGCCGCGGCCGATGAGGTCGACGATCGCAGTCAGCGATCTCGCGTCGGGCAGCGGCGCCGGCTTCTCGCCCGGCGCGCCCAGCCGCGACAGGAACTCGGTCACCATCTGCGCCGATTTCGTCTCGGCGTCGAGCTCGGCCTGGCGGTCGCGCAGCGCCTGGATCCTCTCCTCGAGGCGCGCCTCGCGCGAATCGGGCGACTGGACGCGCGCGACGTCCTGCGTCGAGACCTCCCCGATCGCGACGCCCGCGTCGGCCTCGACGCGCACCGACTGCGGGTCGAAGTTCGCGGGCAGGCCGGTGATCTGCAGCAGCGTCGCGCCGGGCGCGACTCTGGCGCTGCGCTCGACGGTCGCGCTTCCCGGGTAGAGCGTGACCGCGGTGATGCGGGAGGCGTCCTGCGCGCCGGCCGCTCCTGCAAGAACCGCGAGCGCCGCGCCGACGGCGAGTTGCATGCGTGAATTCATGTTCCGGTCTCCGAATGGTTTCCCCAGGGCGGGGCACGGAGCGGTAAACGGAGGGCCGCGCGATCCGGGGTTAAGCGGCCGCGTTCCGCGCGGACCGCCGCGCGGCCGGGCGGCGGGGGCAGGCAGGAGGGCCTGCGCCCGGCTCCGCTAGGAATCCCAGATCCCGCGGCGGCTGGGAAACACCTTGGTCTGGTAGTAGTCCTTGAGCGAGGACAGCTCGGTGAGGACGCCCAGGGGGAAGCCCTGCCGGTGTCCGCGGTTGTCGGTGAGCAGGTCGTCGAAGTAGCGGTCCATCTGCAGCGGCGCCTTCCACAGCTTGACGATGCGGTTGACGATGCGCGG
>DATEGT010000032.1:0-12010 GCA_035280025.1 Burkholderiales bacterium
TTGCCGAGCGCCGCGCCGATGCCGCCCTGCGCCGCGACCGTGTGCGAGCGCGTCGGGAACACCTTGGAGAGCACCGCCACCGCGAGGCCGGCCTCGGAGAGCTGCAGCGCGGCGCGCAGGCCGGCGCCCCCGGCCCCGACCACGACCACATCGAAACTCCGCTTCGCGAGCGCCACGGTTACGCTCTCCAGAGAATCTGCATCGCCCAGCCGGCGCAGCCGACGAGCCACACGACCGTCCCCGCCTCGAGCGCGAGCCGCAGCCCGGTGTGCTTCACGTAGTCCATCCAGATGTTGCGCAGGCCGACCCACGCATGGATCAGCACGCTCGCGACCAGGATGAAGGTCGCGAAGCGCATCCACCCTTGCGCGAACAGCGCCTTCCACGACACGAAGCTCATCGGCCGCGGCCACACCACCAGGAACAGCACCGTGTAGGCGAGCATGACCAGCGCGGTGACGCGCTGGGCGAGCCAGTCCTTCAGCCCGTAGTGCGCGCCGACGATGACGCGCTTCACCACAGGCGCACCGCGATCGATGCGGTCAGCGCGAGGCTGACGATCAGCACCGCGACCGCGCTCCGCCGCGCCGCGCGAAGGCCGGTGCCGACGTCGACGTCCAGAAGCAGGTGCCTGACGCCGGCGCACAAGTGATGCAGCAGCGCCCAGATCGACGCGATGGCGAGGAGCTTGACGACCGGCGCGCGCATCCACTCGCCGACCCGCGCGTATCCGCTCTCCGAGGCGAGGCTCATGTCGAGGAGGAGCAGAAACCCGATCAGCCCGAGGAAGAGCAGCGCGCCGCTGACGCGGTGGAGAATCGAAACCAGAGCGGGGACGGGAAGGTTGAGCGGACTGAGGTTGAACCATAGCGGCCGCCTTTTTTTCACCGTCAGATCAGGCATGTAAGGCAGTCCTTCCGCGGCGCTTGGGCTTGTTTGGAATCTTGACGGGAGTCAAGATTATAGCAGGCTTCGATTTCCGTTTGTGCTGCGCAAAAGCGCCAAGCCGGATATATTCCGACTTCTTCAGGGAAGCTCTCGCCATGGCAAACAAACCCATTCGCGTCGCCGTCACCGGCGCCGCCGGCCAGATCGGCTATTCGCTCCTCTTCCGCATCGCCAGCGGCGAAATGCTCGGCAAGAGCCAGCCGGTGATCCTGCAGATGCTCGAGATTCCCGACGAGCGCGCGCAGAAGGCGCTGAAGGGCGTGATGATGGAGCTCGACGACTGCGCCTTTCCACTGCTGCACGGCATGATCCCGGCCTCCGACCCCATGGTCGCGTTCAAGGACGTGGAGGTCGCGCTGCTCGTGGGCGCGCGCCCGCGCGGGCCGGGCATGGAGCGCAAGGACCTGCTCGAGGCGAACGGCAAGATCTTCGCCCCGCAGGGCAGGGCGCTCGACGCGGTGGCGAGCCGCAAGGTCAAGGTCCTGGTCGTCGGGAATCCCGCCAACACCAACTGCCTCATCGCGATGAAGAACGCGCCGAGCCTGAAGCCGGCGCAGTTCACCGCGATGATGCGCCTCGACCACAACCGCGCCGTCAGCCAGATCGCGCAGAAGATCGGCAAGCCGCTCTCGTCGGTGCGCAAGATCACGATCTGGGGCAATCACTCGGCGACGCAGTACCCCGACGTGTTCCAGGCGGAGTGCGAAGGCAAGAAGGTCTGGCCGATGATCGACGACCGCGACTGGCTCGAGAAGACCTTCATCCCGACCGTGCAGAAGCGCGGCGCGGCGATCATCGAGGCGCGCGGGCTGTCGTCGGCCGCGAGCGCGGCGAACGCCGCCATGGACCACGTGCGCGACTGGATCGACGGCACGCGCCCGGGCAACTGGGTCAGCATGGGCGTCCCCTCGGACGGCAGCTACGGCATTCCCGAGGGCGTCGTCTACGGCTTCCCCGTGACCTGCGAGGCCGGCAAGTACAAGATCGTGAAGGGCCTGCAGATCAGCGAATTCAGCCGCGCGCGCATGGACGCGACGCTCAAGGAGCTGCACGAAGAGCGCGACGGCATCGGAAATCTGATCGCGTGACCCCTTCCTCGGCCGGAGCGAAACTCCGCGCCGCGATGGCGGCGGAGAAGCCGCTGCAATGCGTGGGCACGGTCAACGCCTACGCGGCGCGCCTCGCCGAGCGCGCCGGCTACAAGTCGATCTACCTCTCCGGCGCGGGCGTCGCCGCCGGATCGCTCGGGCTTCCCGACCTCGGAATCAGCAACCTGGAGGACATCCTCACCGACGTGCGCCGCATCAGCGACGTGTGCGCTCTGCCGCTCCTGGTCGACGTCGACACCGGCTTCGGCGCCAGCGCCTTCAACATCGCGCGCACGGTGACCTCGCTCATCAAGGCGGGCGCCGCGGGCATGCACATCGAGGACCAGGTCGGCGCCAAGCGCTGCGGCCACCGCCCCGGCAAGGAGCTGGTGTCGCGGGACGAGATGGTCGATCGCGTGAAGGCCGCGGTCGACGCCAAGACCGACCCGGGCTTCGTCGTGATGGCGCGCACCGACGCGCTCGCGGTCGAGGGCCTGGACCGCGCGATCGAGCGGGCCCGCGCCTGCGTCGACGCGGGAGCCGACGCGATCTTTCCCGAGGCGATGACCGAGCTCTCGATGTACCGCAAGTTCGCGGACGCCGTCCGCGTGCCGGTGCTCGCCAACCTCACCGAGTTCGGGGCGACGCCGCTGTTCACGCTCGAGGAGCTCCGCTCGGCCGGGGTCGCGATCGCGCTCTACCCGGTCTCGGCGTTCCGCGCCATGAACGCGGCGGCGATCAAGGTCTACAATGCCATCCGCAAGGAGGGGACGCAGAAGAGCGTGGTCGACGCGATGCAAACCCGCGCCGAGCTCTACGACACTCTCGACTACCACGCCTACGAGCGCAAGCTCGACGAGCTGTTCGCGAGGGAGAAGCGCAAATGAGCGATCTGGCGGCCGTTCCGAAGCCCAAGAAATCGGTGGCGCTCTCGGGCGTGCCGGCCGGCAACACCGCGCTGTGCACGGTGGGCCGCAGCGGCAACGACCTGCACTACCGCGGCTACGACATCCTCGACTTCGCCGACCAGGCCGAGTTCGAGGACGTCGCCTACCTGCTGGTCCACGAGAAGCTGCCCGCCCCGGCCGAGCTGGCGCGCTACAAGGCGAGGCTCAAGAGCCTGCGCGGGCTCCCCGCTCCGGTCAGGGCCGCGCTCGAGCAGGTGCCGGCCTCGGCTCACCCGATGGACGTGATGCGCACCGGCGTCTCGGTGCTGGGAACGGTCGAGCCCGAGCGCGACGATCACGGCACCGAGCGCGCGCGCGCCATCGCCGACCGGCTGATGGCCTCGCTCGGCTCGATGCTGCTCTACTGGCACCACTTCAGCCGCGGGCGCAAGCGAATCGAAACGGAAACCGACGATGATTCCATCGGCGGGCACTTCCTGCATCTGCTGCACGGCAAGCCCCCCTGCGCCGAGTGGGTGCGCGCGATGCACACTTCGCTCATCCTCTACGCCGAGCACGAGTTCAACGCTTCGACCTTCACCTGCCGGGTGATCGCGGGCACGGGCTCGGACATCCACTCGGCGATCTGCGGCGGCATCGGCGCGCTGCGCGGGCCCAAGCACGGCGGCGCGAACGAGTTCGCCTTCGAGGTGCAGTCGCGCTACGCGAGCGCCGACGAGGCCGAGCGCGACGCGATGCGGCGCCTGGCGGCGAAGGAGATCGTCATCGGCTTCGGCCACCCGGTCTACACCACCGGCGACCCGCGCAACCGGGTGATCAAGGAGGTCGCGCGGCGGCTCTCCGCGTCGAACAGGGACATGAAGCTCTACGACATCGCCGAGCGCCTCGAGCAGGTGATGTGGCGCGAGAAGAAGATGTTCGCGAACCTGGACTGGTATAGTGCGGTCTCCTATCACATGATGGGCGTGCCGACCGCGATGTTCACACCGATTTTCGTCGTCTCGCGCACCTCGGGCTGGTCGGCGCATATCATCGAGCAGCGGATCGACGGTAAAATCATCCGCCCGGCCGCCGTCTACACCGGCCCCGAGAACCGGAAATGGGTGCCGCCCGCCGAGCGCCGGTGAGGCGAAACAGGAGACCGACATGAAGGACCTCAGGCCCGCATTCCTCGCAGCGCTGCTCTGCGCCGGTCCGGCCGTGGCGTCTCCCGCCGGCGACATCTCCGGGACCTGGGAGTGCCGGCTGCCGGGAGTCCAGTACCACAACAAGCCGCCTATCCTGTACGTCGCCGATTCGGGCAGCGACCAGGTCACGATCGAGGTCGACGGTTTCTCGCGCGAGATCTACGGCCGTTCCGCGGTCCTCGCCGACGCCGACGGGTGGTTCAAGGTGAAGCCCGCGCAGGGACAGGAATTCCAGATCCGGCCCGAGGGCGCACAGAAGCAGAAGACCGCGTCGATGGGCCTGCGCTTCTCCGACGCGAAGGGCGACTACCGCTGCCTGCGGCTGCCCCCGACCGGGACCCCGGCCGCGGCCCCCGCCGCAGCGGCCGGCGCTCCCGCCGCGGAGGGTGCTCCGCCGGCGGCCGCCGAGCCTGCCCCCGCGGCCGCTCCCGCGGGCGAAGCGCCCGCGGCTCAGCCGGAAATGCCGGCCGGAGGAGCGGTCAAAAAAGACTATTGATGTCCGCTCCCGTTTCCAATGTCCGCCCCAGGCCGGACAGGGTTCTCGTCGACATCGCCGACTACGTCGCCAAGCACGAGATAACAAGCGCCGAAGCCTACAACACCGCGCGGCTGTGCCTGATGGACACGCTGGGCTGCGGCCTGGAAGCGCTCGAATATCCGGCCTGCACCAAGCTGCTCGGTCCGGTCGTTCCCGGCATGTCCATGTCCCGGGGCGCGCGCGTCCCCGGCACGCGCTTCGAGCTCGACCCGGTCCAGGCGGCGTTCAACATCGGCGCGGCGATCCGCTGGCTCGACTTCAACGACACCTGGCTCGCCGCCGAGTGGGGACACCCTTCGGACAATCTCGGCGGCATCCTCGCAACCGGCGACTGGCTGTCGCGCAACGGCACGGCGCTCTCGATGCGCGACGTGCTGACAGCGATGATCAAGGCGCACGAGATTCAGGGCGTGATCGCGCTCGCGAACAGCTTCAACCGCGTCGGGCTCGACCATGTGGTGCTGGTGAAGGTCGCCACCACCGCGGTGGTGGCGCAGATGCTGGGCCTCCCACGCGACGCGGTGATCAACGCCGTGTCGCTCGCGTGGGTCGACGGGCAGGCGCTGCGCACCTACCGGCACGCGCCCAACACCGGCTCGCGCAAGTCCTGGGCCGCGGGCGACGCCACCGCGCGCGGCGTGCGCCTCGCACTCATCGCGAAGACGGGCGAGATGGGCTACCCGTCGGTGCTCTCGGCGAAGGGCTGGGGCTTCTACGACGTGTCGTTCAAGGGCAGGCCGTTCAGTTTCCCGCGGCGCTACGGCTCCTACGTGATGGAGAACGTGCTCTTCAAGATCTCCTTCCCCGCCGAGTTCCACGCCCAGACCGCGGTCGAGGCGGCGGTCCAGCTCCACCCCGAGGTGAAGGACCGGCTCGCCGAGATCAGGAAGGTCGAGATCGTCACGCACGAATCGGCGATCCGCATCATCGACAAGAAAGGGCCGCTGAACAACCCGGCCGACCGCGACCACTGCATCCAGTACATGGCCGCGATCGCGCTGATCAAGGGCGGCCTCGCCGCCGCCGACTACGAGGACGGCGCCGCCCGCGACCCGCGCGTCGACGCGCTGCGTGCGAAGATGAGCTGCATCGAGAACAAGCGCTATTCCCGCGACTATCTCGATCCCAAGAAGCGTTCGATCGCCAACCAGCTCCAGGTCTTCTTCCGCGACGGGACCGCGACGCGCAAGGTGGCGGTAGAATACCCCGTCGGCCATCGCCGCCGCCGGCGCGAAGGCATTCCCCTGCTCGAGGCCAAGTTCCGCACCAACCTCGCACGGCGATTTCCCGAGGAGCGGCGCAAAGCGATTCTCGAATTGTGCCTGGACCAGGGGCGCCTGGAAGCGACGCCGGTCAGCCAGTTCGTCGATCTGTTCGTGGTCTGAAGGACGGCGGGAGAACCGTCGGAACCCGGTTTTCCGGGCGGACCGAGCCTTGGAGCCACCATGCGAGAGCTGCTCAATCGGTTGCTGCGCTCGGCCGGCATGCGCGCGCCCGCGTCGGCGCGCGCGCCGGCTGCGGCTTCCGCCGATGAGGCCGCCGACAGCCTGATTGCGAGCGGCAACCAGGCGGAGAAAGGCGGCAGGCTGAGCGAGGCGTGCGAGCTCTACCGCAAGGCGGTGCAGGCCGCTCCCGGTCATGCGAAGGCGCACCTCAACCTCGGCATAGGACTGGAGGCCTTGGGCGACATCCACGGCGCCATGGCGCAATACGAGGCGGCGCTCGGGATCGACGCCGCGGATGCCTACGCCAACTACAATCTCGCCAACCTGCTCTACGCGCGCGGGGACTTGGCGCGCGCGGAGCCGCTGCTCAAAGCCGCCCTGGAGAGCAGACCCGACTTCCCGGAAGCGCAAGTCGCGCTCTCCAACGTGCACGACGGCCGGGGAGACCTTCCGGCCGCGATCGGCGCGCTGGAAGCCGCGCTGAAAATGCGGCCGGACTATGCGGGCGCCTGGAACAACTACGGGGTCGTCCTCTCCAAGCTGGGCCGGCTCGCCGAAGCGGAGACCGCCCTGCGTCGCGTGACGGAGATCGATCCGGGTTTCGTGCCGGCGCATTTTCTCCTGGGCAATATCCTCGTCGAGCAGGGCCGGCTCGCCGATGCCCTTGCTCATTACCGGCGTGCCACCGGGCTCAGGCCCGATTTCGCGGAGGCGCACGCGAACATGGGATGCGCCCTGAAGGAGCTGGGCCGGCTGGACGAGGCCAGCGCCTCCTGCCGGGAAGCGCTCAGACTCAGACCCGACTTCGCCGAAGCGCACTACTATCTCGGAGTCATCTACCGCGACCAGGCCCGGCGCGGAGAAGCCCTTGCCTGCTTCGACGAGGCTCTCAAGCTTAAGCCCGGGCTTGCCGAGGCGCACCACGGCCGGGGGCACGTCCTCTGCGACGAGGACCGCTGCGACGAGGCTGTCGGCTCCTTCGAGACGGCGGTATCGCTCGATCCGGAATACGCCGCCGCGCGCTGGTCGCTGGCCATGGCCCAGGTGCCGGCGGTCTTTCCGGCGGACGCCGACCCCCTGCGCTGCAGGGCCGCGTTCTCCTCCGAGCTGGGCGTTCTGGAGCGCTGGTTCGACGCGGCGCGATCGGCCGAAGGCTACAAGATCGTCGGCAATCAAACGCCGTTCTTCCTGGCGTACCAGGAAGAGAACAACCGGGACCTGCTGGAACGCTACGGCAGGCTCTGCACCCGGTTGATGGCCGGCTGGTTCGATCGGCAAGCCGTTCCCCGCGCCGGAAGCCGAGGCTCGGCCGGTGCCGTCCGCGTCGGCGTCGTTTCCCGGTTCTTCCGCGAGCACTCGGTGTGGAACGCCATAGTCAAGGGCTGGTTTCAGGGGCTCGACCGGGAGCGCTTCGAGCTCCTTGCGTTCAACCTCGGAACCGGCGAAGACGACGAGACGCAGCTCGCAAAGGCCCGGGCATCGCATTTCGAGCAAGGGGCGAGGGGATTGCGGGAGTGGGTGGAGGCGATCACGCGGCAGCGGCCCGACGTCCTGATCTATCCGGAGATCGGGATGGACGCCCCGACCGTGAAGCTCGCCAGCCTGCGGCTCGCGCCGGTTCAGGTCGCGACTTGGGGACATCCCGAGACGACCGGGCTGCCGACCATGGACTACTACCTGTCCGCCGAGGATCTGGAGCCGGCCGGCGCGCAGGAAAACTACACCGAGCGGCTCGTCGCCCTGCCCCACCTCGGATGCTTTACCCAGCCCTCGCGGATCGCGGCCGCCGAGCCCGCGCTCGCCGGCCCGGAAACGGACGCCGGAACCCCGCTGCTGCTCTGTCCCGGAGCTCCCTTCAAGTACGCGCCCGGGCACGACCGGGTGCTCGTCGAAATCGCCCGCAGGCTGGGCGAGTGCCGGTTCGTTTTCTTCACGCACTTCAATCCCGGCTTGTCGGACAAGCTGCGGCGGCGGCTCGAAACCGTGTTTGCGCGGAACGGGCTCGATTTCGGGGATTTCGCGACCTTCGTTCCGTGGCAGAAGCGGCCGCAATTCTGCGGATGGCTGCGGCGCGCGGATGTCTTCCTGGACACCATCGGTTTTTCCGGCTTCAACACCGCGATGCTCGCGCTGGAATGCGGGCTGCCGGTCGTGACCCGGGAGGGCCGCTTCATGCGCGGGCGGCTGGCGAGCGGCATCCTGAAGCGCATGGGCCTGCCGGATCTCGTTGCCCGGACGGAGGACGACTACGTCTCGCTCGCGGTCGAGCTGGCCCGGGACGCCGCGCACCGCAAGCGAGTCAGGGAGCGCATCCAGGCCTCCCTGTCCGCGCTGTTCGACGACGTCGCAGTCATTCGCGCGCTGGAGGATTTCCTCCTCGGCGCGGCGCATCGGCCCGGATGAGGGCGAAACGCCGGGCCATCGGCATGCAAAGGTGGCGGTAGAATACGCGCTGATCCCTTCGCGATCCGAAAGCCAGAGATGTCACACAACCTCTTCAACACCCTCCGGGAATTCAAGCTCAAATCCGGCAAGTCCGGCAGGTTCTATTCCCTCCCCGCGCTCGGAAAGGCGCTCGGCGCCGACACATCGCGACTGCCGGTATCGATCCGCATCGTGCTCGAGTCGATCCTGCGCAACTGCGACGGCAAGAAGGTCACCGAGGCCCACGTCCGCGAGCTCGCGCACTGGAAGCCGAACGCGCCGCGCACCGAGGAGGTCCCGTTCGTCGTGTCGCGCATCCTGCTCCAGGACCTCACCGGCATTCCCGCCCTCGCCGACCTCGCGGCGATGCGCAGCGTCGCCGACCGCATCGGCAAGGACCCCAAGGTGGTCGAGCCGCTGGTGCCGGTCGACCTGGTGGTCGACCACTCGATCCAGATCGACCACTACGGCGTGAAGAACGCGCTCGACCTCAACATGAAGCTCGAGTTCAAGCGCAACCAGGAGCGCTACACCTTCATGAAATGGGCGACGCAGGCTTTCGACACCTTCCGCGTCGTGCCGCCCGGCATCGGCATCGTGCACCAGGTCAACCTCGAATACCTCGCGCGCGGCGTCCACAGGAAGGACGGGATCACCTATCCGGACTCGCTCGTCGGCACCGACAGCCATACCACCATGATCAACGGCATCGGCGTGGTCGGCTGGGGCGTGGGCGGCATCGAGGCCGAGGCCGGCATGCTCGGCCAGCCGACCTACATGCTGACGCCGGACGTCGTCGGCTTTCACCTGAAGGGGCGCCTGCGCGGCGGCGTCACCGCCACCGACCTCGTGCTGACGATCACCGAGATACTGCGCAAGGCGAAGGTGGTCAACAAGTTCGTCGAGTTCTTCGGCGAGGGTACGGCGAGCCTCACGGTTCCCGACCGCGCGACCATAGGCAACATGGCGCCCGACTACGGCGCGACCATGGGCTTCTTCCCGGTGGACGACGCCACCGTCGCCTACTTCGAGGGCACCGGGCGCACCCGGGAGGAGATCGACGCGTTCCAGTCCTACTTCAAGGCGCAGGGCATGTACGGCACGCCGATGAAGGGCGACATCGACTACAGCGAGACGATCGAGCTCGACCTGGGCACGGTGACGCCCTCGCTCGCCGGGCCGAAGCGGCCGAACGACCGGATCGAGCTCGGGAAGGTGAAGGCGAAGTTCACCGAGCTCTTCGCCAAGCCCGCCGCCGAGAACGGCTTCTCCAAGAAGCCGGAGGACCTCGGCAGGCGCTTCAGGACGCGCGACGGCCTCGAGGTCGGCTCGGGCGACGTCATGATCGCGGCGATCACCTCGTGCACCAACACGTCCAACCCCGGCGTCCTGCTCGCCGCGGGACTGCTCGCCAAGAAGGCGGTCGAGCGCGGCCTCACGGTGAAGAAGCACGTCAAGACCTCGCTCGCGCCCGGATCGCGCGTGGTCACCGAGTACCTCAAGAAGACCGGGCTGCTGCCCTACCTCGAGAAGCTCGGCTTCAACCTCGCCGCGTACGGCTGCACCACCTGCATCGGCAATTCCGGCCCGCTCGCCGAGACCATCGACGAGGCGATCTCCAAGAACGACCTGGTGGGCGCGGCGGTGCTGTCCGGCAACCGAAATTTCGAGGCGCGCATCCACGCGAGCCTGCGCGCGAATTTCCTCGCCTCCCCGCCCCTGGTCGTCGCCTACGCGCTCGCGGGCACGGTGCTGAAGGACCTGATGAGCGAGCCGATCGGGCGTGGCAAAAGCGGCGAGGACGTGTGGATCGGCGACATCTGGCCGACCGCCGCGGAAATCCAGGCCGGGATGAAGCACGCCATGGATCCGAAAACCTACCGCTCGCTCTACGGCGACGTCGCCAACGCCAACCCGATGTGGAAGACGGTCCAGGCGGCCACCGGCCAGGTGTACAGCTGGCCGGAGTCGACCTACATCGCCGAGCCGCCCTTCTTCAAGGACTTCTCGATGCAGCCGAAGGCGCAGGGCGCGATCCGCAACGCCAGGGTCCTCGGCATCTTCGGCGACTCGCTCACGACCGATCACATCAGCCCGGCCGGGTCGATCAAGCCGACTTCGCCCGCCGGGACCTACCTGCTCGAGCACGACGTCGCGGTGTCCGACTTCAACAGCTTCGGCGCGCGCCGCGGCAACCACGAGGTGATGATGCGCGGCACTTTCGGCAACGTGCGCATCAAGAACCTGATGCTTCCGGTCAAGGCCGACGGCTCGCGCACCGAGGGCGGGCTCACTTACCACCAGCCCTCGGGCGAGCAGATGCCCATCTACGAAGCGGCGATGAAGTACGTCGCCGAGGGCGTGCCGACCGTGGTGTTCGGCGGCGAAGAGTACGGCACCGGCAGCTCGCGCGACTGGGCGGCGAAAGGCACGCTGCTGCTCGGCGCGCGCGCGGTGATAGTGAAGACCTTCGAGCGCATCCATCGCGCGAACCTGGTGATGATGGGCGTGCTGCCCCTCCAGTTCACGGGGAGCGACTCGGTCGCGTCGCTGGGCATCAAGGGCGACGAGACCGTCGACATCCTCGGTATCGAGAAAGGCGTGCAGCCGCGCCAGGAGGTCACCGCGGTGATCCACCGCAAGGACGGCACGACGAAGGAGATCAAGCTGCTGCTGAAGATCGACACGCCGATCGAGGTCGACTACTACCAGCACGGCGGCATCCTGCCGTTCGTTCTTCGCGACCTCCTCGCCACGGCGAAGGCGTCCGCCCGTGCGGCGTAGCGCGGGAGCGCTCGCGGCGGCCCTGCTCGCCGTTCTCATCGTAACTGCGCCCGCCGGCGCACAGGCGCAGTACCCGACCAAGCCCATCCGGCTGGTCGTTCCCTTCGCCCCCGGGGGCAGCTCGTCGATCATCGCCCGCGCCTTCTCGACGGAGATGTCGAAAGGCCTCGGCCAGCAGTTCGTGATCGAGAACAAGCCCGGCGGCGGCGGCAACATCGCAATGGAGGACGTCGCGAAGGCCGACCCGGACGGCTACACGCTCATCATCGGCCACATCGGCACGTTCGCGGTGAATCCGTTCATGTTCGCCAAGCTGCCCTTCGACACCAACCGCGATTTCCGTGCGGTGTCGCTGTTCTCCAAGGTGCCGCAGATCTACGTCGTGCCGTCGGGCGTCCCCGCAAAAGACTTGCGCGAGTTCATCGCCCTCGCGAAGAAAGAGCCGGGCAAGCTCAACTACGGCTCGGCGGGCAACGGCAGCGCCGGCCACCTCGCCGGCGAGATGTTCAAGGCGCAGGCCGGCGTGTTCATGGTCCACATCCCCTACGCCGGCGGCAACCCGGCGCAGCTCGCGCTGCTCTCGGGTCAGGTCGACCTGAACTTCGACAATCTCGCGGCGGCATCGGCCAACATCAAGGCCGGCAAGCTGCGCGCGCTTGCCGTCACGACGGCGAAGCGCTCCAGTGCC
>DATEGT010000033.1:0-4051 GCA_035280025.1 Burkholderiales bacterium
AAGTTCGGCAAGTGGGCGATCGTCTACCTGATCGTCGGCAACGCCTGCGCTGCCGCGATTCTCGTCTGAGAGACTTATGGACTTTTTCAAAGACAAGGTGAGTAACTGTGTTGTTGTTGGTTGTGTTGACCGCCACCGGAAACAGGATCGGCGGCTCGATCGGCGTGGGGATCGGCGTCGTCGTTCCTGTGGGGTACGACCTGTACGCGCGGAGTCGGCCATGAAGAAGCTCGCGAGGAAGGTCAGCAGGTACGTCGCGGTCTTCGTGATCGTTGAGAACATCCTCGGCTACGCCATCCTCGGCTGGTTCGTCTGGCAGGGAATCGGTCGATGAACAACCCTTTCAGACTAGAGCACCTCGACCGCATGCGTGTCGCGCGTGACGAGAGCGAGGGGCTGCTCGTGCAGGTGTACGCGATCCTGTGCAGCACGACCGCCTTCCAACGCGATTACCCCTACCTCGACAACGAGATCCGCTCGTATCTGGAGATGGGAGCGCGCCACGTGCGCAAGCGCAATTAATGCAAACCGCCTCGCGACAGTGCTTTGGACTTGCTTGAGATTCCCTGATCCGGCCATTTCAATTCCCTGTTCCAAAATTAAGTCTCGGGACTGCAAATTCGCCCAAGATTGGCATTCCGCCAGGGGATTGGGCCTGGAAGGGTGGACAATGCACGAGAAATTCGCTGTAATCTTCCCTGTTATCGGGGAATGTGAGATCAGAGACGGGTTAGCTCTAGACTCATATCTCCGCCAAAGTCAACCCGACGGCGGCTAGCCGCGCGTCACCAGCAGGGTCCCCGCGAGCACCAGGACGCCGCCGGCGATCGCGCCGGCGCCCAGCGCCTCGCCGAGGAAGATCAGCCCCCACAGCGCCGCGAAGAGCGGAATGAGAAAGGTGACGGTGAGGGCGCGCGCCGGCCCGATATCGGCCATCAAGCGGAAGTAGAGAATGAACGCGACGCCGCTCGCGAGGATTCCAAACGCGAGCAGATTGGCGAGGATGAGCGGAGTGGGCGCGGCGGCGGGCGGCGTAAAGGCGAGGAACGGCGCCAACGCCAGCGCGGCGCACAGCTGGGCGCCGAGCGCGACTCCCCGCGGAGGGACGCCGCTTCCATAGCGCTTGACCGCCACGCCGCCGACGGCGTACGAGAGGCTCGCGACGAGGCAGGCCGCGACCGACCAGAGCTCGGCGCCGCCCGTGCCGACGCTGGCCCGGGCCGGCATCGCGAGCAGGGCCACGCCGCCCGCGCCGGCCGCGAGACCCGCGATGCGCGACCACGTGAGGCGCTCGCCGGCGAAGAGCGCGCCGAGCATCAGGCCGAACATGGGCGTGGTCGCGTTGAGGATTGCCATGAGCCACGCCGCGAGATGCAGGCCCGCGAAGCTGAAGAGCCAGAAAGGAAGCGCCGAGTTGAGGACGCCGATGAGCGCGTAAAACCGCCAGTGGCGGCGCCACTGCGCGTCGAAACCCGTCCAGGCGAACCAGGCGGCGAGCGCGAGGCCGCCGATCAGCACGCGGCCTTCGGTCGTCCACACCGGCCCGAGAACCGGCGCCACGACGCGGATGAAGATGAACGATCCGCCCCAGATCGCGGCGAGCGCTCCCAGGCGCGCCGCGTCGATGGCCCTCAGGGTTCCCTGCATAGGTCGTCCAGGCGAAGTTTGCGAGGAAGCGATTGTGACCGGGCTGCGCGCCCCGCGCTTGCCTCCGGCGCCGATCGTCGCGCGAGCGCGGGAGCCGGAGGCTAGATCGCCTCGGCGAAGACGACGTAGCGCAGCGGCCCGCCCGGCCGCAGCGCGTCGAACGGGTAGCAGGTGACGAGCGTGAGGCGCGTCGGGCCGTCCTGGCGCGTGACCCACAGGTCCTTCGCGTCCAGGATCGCGGCCGCTTCGACGCGGTAGCGGCGCCACACGCCGTCCGGGCGCTGCACGCGAAGCTCGGTTCCGACCTTCGTGTCGCGAAGGAAGCGGAGGTGCGTGTCGCGGTGTCCGCCGATCACGCTGTTGCCTTCTTCCCCCGGCAGCGCGGTGCCGAAAAGGTGCCCCGGACCGAAGGCGATCGTGCGCCCGTTGGCGCCGGCGAGGACGAAGAGGTCGACGTGCTGCCCGGGCGCTGCGAGGCGCGCCACCGGCCAGGTGTCGGCCCAGGGCCAGGGCTTGGCCTGGCGCTCCCCGGCGAGCGTGCGCTGCCACGCGCCGCGGACGAGTATCTGGGCGAGCGCGGCTTTCGCGTGGATGTAGAGGCCCGAGCCGAGCTGCCACACGCCCGCGAGGAGGAGCAGGATGCAGGCCGAGGCGAGCTTGCGCCGCTCAAGCCGCGGCAAGGCGCTCGCGGCGGCGTACATGGATCGTCCATAGAAGGGCGGCGAGCAGGAGGAAGATCCAACCGGTAAGGAGCTTGAACCCGCTCCCGGTCGCGCCTTGCGGCAGCTGCCCGGCGATCGCGAGATCGCCCGGCTGCGCGCCGAACACCGCCTCGTAGTTCCAGCCTTCCGGGAGGTTCGTCGGCATCGCCGCCGTCTTCAGGTCGGCACCCGCGGGCCGCGCGGGCGTGCGGTCGGCCGCGACGAGGCTGGTGTACTGGGTCACGAGCCGGTGGGCGAGGGCGAGCTCGATGACCTTGGCCTTCGTCTCGTCGGCGGGCGCGCCGTCGCGCAGCGCATCCATGAGCGAGCCGATCTTGTCGCGCGCCCAGAGCGCTCCCAGACCGGACCCTTGCGCCGCCGCGCCGAGCGCGAGCGTCTCCGCCCAGGGCGTGCCGCCCCGCATGCCGGTCACGATCGCGTGACCTTCGGCCCGGTCGATCGAGGCGGTGACGACGACCGGCTCGCCCGCGTAGAGATCCGGGACGCGCGCCGGCCAGGCCTCCACCGACGCGCCCTGCGGCCAGTCGATCTTCACGCCCTTGAGCACGGGCGACTCGAGCTTCGCGAACAGCGCCCCCATCTTCTCGCGCACCTCGTCCACCTTGCCGATATAGGTGAAGGTGCCGCGGCCGATCGCGGCGGCCTTCGTCATGAAATGGCTGTTCGGCGCCGAGCCGATGCCTACCGTGAACAGCCGCGTGTCGCCGAGCTTCGCGCGGATGAGCCGGAAGAGCTCCTCCTCGTTGCCGACCTGTCCGTCGGTGAGGAAAACGACCTGCCGGACACGCTCGCCGCTCTCGCTCCCGTTCAACGCGAGGTCGAGGGCGAGCGCCATCTCGGTTCCGCCCTGCGCCTGGAGCCCTTTCACCCAGCCGCGGGCCTCGGCGCGGTTCTCGCGCGTCGCGGCGCGGGCTTCGCGGAACAGCGCCTCGGCAGAGGAGTTGAACTCGATGATGTTGAAGCGGTCCTCGGGCGCAAGGCCGTCGATCGCGTACTCGAGCGCCTCCTTCGCCTGCGCGATCGAAGTGCCGCTCATCGAGCCCGAGGTGTCGATCACGTAGATCGATTCGCGCGGGATGCGCCTGCCGGCGCGGGCGGCGTCCGGCGGAGGCAGAATCATGAGCAGGCCGTAGGTCCTGTCGCCGCGCTTCTCCGCGAACCAGGCGGCGCGCGGCGCCGATTGCACTGCGGGCGTCCATACGAGCTCGAAGTCGCGGTCCGCGGGCGTGACGCCGTCCTCCAGCTCGACGATGTCCCTGCGGGGGCCGTCCTTCTCCAGCCGCACGCGGTGGTAGAGGCTTTCGATGCGGGCGAGCGGGACGCCGGCGTCGAGCTCGACGCGGATCGACACCGGGTTGATCGGGCCCACGGAGGGATGAAGAACGGGAGGCGTGATCCGCGACGCGTCGGAGACGCGGAAGGTGTCGGGAGACCCGCCGCTTCCCGAGCGGCCGGCGAGATGCGCGCCCGGGATGTAGCGCGCGCCCACGGTCATGGGGAAGCGCAGCGAGAACGCCCCCGAGTCGTAGCGCAGGGTCTGCTGGTACTCGATCTCGACGACGATGTCCTCGCGCGGGCCGATGTTGGCGACGCTCGAGGTGAACATGTTGGGCCGTTCCTGCTCGAGGAGGGCGGCGCGCCTGCCGGAGTCCCGCGCCGCCTCGTAGTCCTTCTTGGCGGCG
>DATEGT010000034.1:0-24577 GCA_035280025.1 Burkholderiales bacterium
GATCAAGCGGTTGAAGCTTTGCGGGCCTGCAACGCGGCAGGGTTGCCCGTAAGTGCTTGAGTGGGTTGGTAGGGCGTGTAGGGATCGAACCTACGACCAACGGATTAAGAGTCCGCTGCTCTACCAGCTGAGCTAACGCCCCTTTGCGCCGGATTTGCTGCGTGAATGCGACTGAAGCCGGCGAATTTTAGCACGCCCGCTCAGGTGACCGCGACCGGCGCGAGCGCCTCGATGTCGGTGACGACGTCGACGATCGCCGGCCGGTCGGCCTTGAGCGCGCGCTGGATCGCGGGCCCGAGCTCGGCGGGCTTCTCGACGCGGATTCCCAGCGCGCCGATGTCCTCGGCGATCCTCGCGAAGTTCACCATGCGGTAGGTCCACAGCTCCCTCGCCTGCTGCGTCTGCTCGCCGCCGTAGACCCGGTCGAAGCCGCGCTTGCTCTGGTTGCCGCTCGCGTTGTTGTTCACCACCGTCACCGAGTTGATCCCCCAGCGCACCGCGGTCTCGATCTCGGCCAGGTGGTACCAGAAGCCGGCGTCGCCGGTGAACACCACCACCGGCCGCCCGGGGCTGGCGCACTTGGCGCCCAGGCCCGCCGGGAAGGCCCAGCCGAGGTGTCCGGCCGAGCGCAGGTAGCTCTGCGTCGGAGCGCGCAGATCGTACATCCCGCCCATCCACATGCCCGCGTGGCCGGTGTCGACCAGCACGATGCCGTCGTCCGGAACGTGCCGGGTCAGCTCCGCGCACATGCGCTCGGGCCGGATCGGCACGGCGTCCGACTCGAGCGCCGGCCGGTATTTCGCATACCACTCGCGGCACATGCCTTGCGCCTGCTCGACCCAGGGCTTTCTCTTCGCCGCGGTCCTCGCGTCGGCGCGCTCGAGCATCCTCGAGAGCACCACCTTCGCGTCGCCGAGCACGGAAGCCTTCAGCGGATAGTTGCGCCCGAGCGATTCCGGATCGCTGTCGATCTGGATCGCCGGCGTGCCGATCTTCGGCACCGCCCAGAAATGCGTCGTCATGCCGCCCGTCTCGCTGCCGACGAAACACACCAGATCCGCCTGGCCGATCACCCGGTTCGCGCTTTCCCGCGAATACGTTCCGCACACGCCCACCGAGAGCGCGTGCACGCCGGGAATCGAGTCCTTGCCGTTGAGCGAGGTGGCGACCGGAATCGCGAGCTTCTCGGCGAGCGCGACGAGCTCCCTCCCCGCCCCGGAAGCGCGCACGCCGCCGCCCGCGACGATCACCGGCTTCGCCGCGCGCTCCAGGACGTCGACGGCGGCGGCCACGCTCCCCGAGTCGGGCTCGGGGCGGAACGGCGGCACGCGCGCGAACTGCCCCTCGACCAGCGGGTCCATGTCCGCTTCCTCGGCGTCCACCTGCCCCTCGTTGCCGCGGAACTGCAGATGCACCGGGCCGGGCGCGCCCGATACCGCAACGCGGAACGCCTGGCGAACCATGTCGGGAAAGCGCGAGACGTCGTCGACCGTCGCGTTCCACTTGGTCACCGGCTCGAACGCCGGCACGTCGTCGACCTCCTGGTAGACCTTGCGGAACTTGGTCTTCGGATCGCGCCCGCCGGTGAAGGCGATCACCGGCGAGTGCGCGAGGTGCGCGTCGCGCAGCCCGGCGGCCAGGTTCAGCGCGCCGATCACCTGCGCCATGCAGATCCCGGGCCGGCCCGAGGCGCGCGCGTAGCCGTCGGCCATATAGGCGGCGGACTTCTCCCCGTGAGTATGGATGCGCCTTATCTTCGTGCGATGCTCCATCTCGGCGAAGGTGCGGCGCAGGACCGCCGGCACCATGAAGACGTGCGACACCCCGTAGCCCTTCAGCATGTCGGCGAGGCATTGGGCACCGGTGATTTTGGCCATGACGTTCTCGATCCTCTACGTGGAAGCAAATTCCGCTGCATGATACAGGGCGCCCGGAAACTCGCGGCCGCGAGCTAGAAACTGACCGCAAGCCCGACCGACCATCCCTTCACGTGCTCGCCGACGTGGTAGCGCGCCATCAGCCGCGTGCGCGTCACCGTGGCGTCGTAGGCGCTCGAGTCGAGCTCGAGGCCCGTGCCGAACGAGCTCAGGTAGTTGAACCCGAGCACACCGTCCAGGTCGCCGAGGTAGGTCGTGTGGGCGAATTCGAGCACGTAGCGAAGCGGCCGCTGCAGCAGCGTGAAGCCCGTCGGCGCGCGCCAGCGCGACCACAGGCTCACGCTCTGCGCATCGGCGCTGCCCTTCACGGCGTCCGAGCTGGCCCCGAAGCTCCGCAGGACTATGTTGGTGTAGCGCAACTCCACGTCGATCTCGTTCTCCGGCCGGTAGCGCTCGTAGTCGAGCATCAGCGAGCCTCCTATCCCGTACGCCTCCAGCCTTCCGTTCCGGAGGAATTCGACTTCATCGCCCGTCGCGGCCTGACTGGATGCTGCGATGTCGCTGTTGACGCGGCCGTACGAGACGTTGAAGATCGGACGCACGGCCAGCCCCTCCCGGACCGGAAAGTCCCATCCGAGGCCGCCGCTCGCCGAGTACGCCTCCCATTTCGCCGCGACCGTGCCCGTGGCGGGGCCGTTGGTCGCGGCAAAGGTAGGATCGTAGCGGGCGTAGCCGAGCGTGCCTTCGAGGTAGAGCGGCAGTTCCCTGCTCCACGTGAACCCGCCGCCCATTGTGGTCATGCGGAAGTCGGGATTCCCTGTCGCTGCGTTGGAGATGGCGAGCGCGCCGGTGGTGACGTCCGGGGTCAGCATGTAGCCCATCATCGCGAGCACGCCGTTGACGCGCTTCTGCAGGTCTCCGTCGATCAGCTGCGCGCGCGCGAGTGGCGCAGCGAGAGCGCATGCCGCGCAAAGGACCAGTGCCGCGCGATTCGAACGATGCAGGACCATGGATGGTCTGCAAGATACCCTTACCCGACCAGCGCTGCGAGTAGCGCTCGGGCCTTTCGCTCAGGACGACCGCGGCGTGGCGGTCACTTGATGGCGAGCGGGTTGGTCGGCGACCCCACCGCGCCGGTGATCGGGATCGCCGGCGCGACGAACAGGAATTCGTATACCTTGTCCGCGGCGCAGTCCTCGGCGAGATCCTTCACGTAGAAGATCTCTCCCATGGTCATCCCCATGATGGGGATGGTGATCCAGTGCCAGGGCTGGTTGATGCCGGGCTCGGTCTCGTTGGGGCGCACCTCGCAGCCCCAGGTGTCGGAGGCGAGCGCGGCGAGCTGGGTGCGCTGGATCCACTCGAGCGTCTCGAAGGAGAAACCCGGCGCGTCGCCGCCCGGATAGCCGTCCCAGCTGCCCGCGGCGAGCTTCGCCTCCATCTGGCCGGTGCGCACGACGATGAAATCGCCCCGCTTGATCTGGACGTTCTGCTTCTTCGCGGTCAGATCGAGCTCGGCGCCCGTGATGGCGTGCCCGTCGGGAAGCACATCCGTCCCCAGGGCGCGCGGCACGTCGAGGAACACCCCGCGGCCGACCATGCGGCTCTTGGTCTTCTCGATGCCGCATTTCTGCGCGCCGTTCGAGGTGACCTCGCGGCAGTCGTAGCCGTTCCACATCGAATTCTCGTAGAACACGTGGCCCAGCCCGTCCCACTGCGTGCCGCACTGCAGAGGCATGACCACCATGTCGTCGGCGGCGCGGATGCCGCGGTGGTCGAGCACGCCCGAGTAGGCGTCGGTGCCCGTGCGCAGCATCGTGTGCACCGGGTTGATGCGCCCCATCGACGGATACTTGCTCTTCGCGCCCTGCGGCCCGGTATGGTCGAAGTTCAGCGCGAGCGAGATCACCTTGCCCTTCCTCACGAGCCGCGCAGCGGCGATGATGTCCTCGGGCTGCGTGTAGTTCAGCGTGCCGATCTCGTCCGCCGGCCCCCATTTGCCCCAGTTCTTGTATTTCTCCGCGGCGTCGCGGAGGTCCTGCCGGGTGAGCTTGCGCGCGGGCATGAGGGGTCCTCGTCCGGATCGTGAAAAAGAAGGGCGGGCTCGTACTTTATCCCACGCCCGGGCGCGCGGTCGAGCCGCGCGCGGTGATAAGATTGCCGGAAGGAGGGTGGTCATGAGAAAAATCTTCTTTTGCGCGCTGACCGTCGCGGCCGCCTGGTCGCTCGCGGGAGCCTGCTTCGCCGAGGACTGGCCGAGCCGGCCGGTACGCATGATCGTCCCGTTCGCGCCGGCGGGGCCGACCGACATCATCGCGCGCCTGCTGAGCCAGAAGCTCAGCGAGTATCTCGGCCACCAGGTCATCGTCGACAATCGCGCCGGCGCGGGAGGGAACATCGGCACCGCCGCGGTCGCGAAATCGCCCGCCGACGGCTACACGGTGCTCGTGACCTCCTCGGCCTTCGCCGTCAACGTGAGCCTCTTCCCCAACGCGGGCTACGACGCGGAGCACGACTTCATCCCGACCGCGGTGGCGGCCTCGCAGCCGAACCTGATCTTCGTGAGCGCGAGCCTGCCGGTGAAGACGCTCGCCGAGCTGTTCGCCCTCGCGAAGTCCTCGAAGCTCGCCTACGCGTCGCCGGGCAGCGGCACCACGCCGCACCTCACCGGCGAGAACCTGTTCAACGTCCAGGGCAAGCTCAACATGACGCCCATCCATTTCCGCGGCGCCGGGCCCGCGGTCCTCGCGGTGGTCTCGGGCGAGCCGCCGATCGGCTCGATGGCGATCTCCGGGCCGCTGCCGCAGATCAAGGCGGGCAAGCTGCGCGCGCTCGCGGTGTCGAGCGCGAAGCGCGTCCCGACCCTGCCCGACTGCCCGACCCTGGCCGAGGCCGGCTTCCCCGGCTTCGAGGATTACACCTGGATCGGGATGTTCGTTCCCGCCGGAACCCCGGCGGCGATCGTGCAGAAGCTCAACGCGGGCGTGAACCGCGCCATCGAGAGCGCCGACGTGCGCGAGCGTCTCGCGGCCAACGCCTTCGATCCTGTCGGCGGCACGCAGCAGGAATTCGCCGAGTACGTGAAGGCCGAGATCGCGAAGTGGGCGAAGGTCGTGCGCGCGACGGGGGCGAAGCCGGGCTAGCCGCGCAGCGCGTCCAGCAGCGCTCTCAGCTGCTCGACGTTGCCGCAGGCGCTCGAGCGCAGCGTCTTCCGCATCAGCTCCTCGGATTCCCCGGACAGCACCCAGCCCAGCGCCGGCGCCGGTCCGGCCTCGCGGCAGAGGCGGAACTGGAAGTAGTCCCCGTCGTTCTGCTCGGCGAGCGCGCGCAGCTCCGACGCCGCGAGAAGGCCGCGCGCGTCGCGCGTGTGCAGCAGCGCGCGCAGCGGGCTGAGCGCCTCGCCCGCCCAGGTCTCGCGCCCGGCGCGGCGCGGGCGCCCGGGATCGCCGCGCGGAAGGTCGGATTCGCCCAGGTCCGGATCGTTGCTGATCAGCACCGCGATCGGCCGGATCTTCCGTCCCAGCCGGTCGATCGCGGCCTTGAGCGCCTCGCGCGCGGTCACGGCCCCGAAATTCTCGAAGTACCCGCCGTCGACCAGGTGCGTCCCGTCCGCGAGCGTGCCCGCGGGCGAGACGTAGGTGAAGCGCGCGCTGCTGTGCGCCGCGGTGCTCGCCCGGATCTCCGAGCGCGGGGGCAGCAGCTCGTACAGATCGTAGGCGTCGCGGAAGACCTTCGCCTCGCCGGCGATGTCGAGGTTGCTCGCGATCACGCGCTTGCCGGTTTCGACGTGGGTGCTGTTCAGCAGCAGCGACGGGACGTAGCGCTCCGTCGTCCACAGCGAGCGGAAGCCGCGGTCCGCCCACACATCCTCGCCGAAACCGGCGCGCGGCCACGCCGCTTCCCAGCTCCGCTCGAGCGCCCGGGCGCGGTCGGGAAAGCCGAACGGGAAGAAGCGCTGCATCAGATCCGGGAAGAGCAGCGCCGCCACCGGCGGAGCGAGGAAATCCTCCGAGAGCACCGCCTGCCCGGCGCATTCCAGCCGCCCCGCCTTGCCGGCCTCGCCGCAGCCGCCGGTGCGATCCGTGAGCGAGACCTGCCCGCTCATCAGCGTCACGAACACCGCGGCGCCCAGGCTCCCGCCCGATACGCCGCTGACGGCGAAGAGCTGGCGGTTGAAGGTGCTCATGCGGTCCTGGACCGCGCCCAGGACGGTCGCCGTCCAGAACGCCGCGCGCAGTCCGCCGCCCGCCGTGGCGACCACGACGAAGTTCGACCGCCCGTCGGAGGTCCGGGGCGCCTGGGCCTGCCAGCGCGCAAGCGCCTCGTCGAGCGCCACCGGGGTGCCGGCGGGGGCGCCCTGCGGCAGCGTCCGCAGCGCGTGATTGTCGAGCGCCGGGAAGAAGCTCAAGACCACCGCGAGGAGCAGGAGCAGGCTGATCACCGGGTAGCCGCCGCGGGTGTCGACGGGGCCGGCCGCGGCTTCCCCGGTCCGGGCCCTGCCGCCGCCGCCCGACCACAGCACCAGGAGGCTCCCCACGGGAACGAGCATCGAGAAGCCGAGGAAAGGCACCGCGGGAGATCCGAAGGTCCAGCCGAAGCCCACGGGGTCGGCGCACACCCAGGCGGTGAGCACTGCGGCGCAGACGAGGGTCAGCGCGAGGATCGCGCTCGAGAGCGGAGGTAGCGAGCGGAGGCCGCTCGCGCCTTCGCGGCGCGTGAGCAGCGCCCGCTTCCAGCCGGCGCGGTCCCCCGCGAAGGCCTGCACCAGCCTCTTCCGCAGCACCAAGAGCAAGTAAAAGAGCGCGCCCTCGACGGCGAGCGCGGCGCCGATCAGCCAGGGTCCCGCGAGCGCGCACGCTGCCACGGCGACGAGATAGCTCCCCGCAGCGAGCACGCGGGGAGTGTGGACGATGATCGTCTTCAGGCGGCCGGCGCGCGGATGCGCGAGCGGAGCGTTGCGGTCCCCGAAGGTCAGATCGAGCAGCAGGCGCGCCCAGTACCAGCTCTGGAAAGCCCACAGGAACACGCCCGCGTCGAACCACAGCGTCTTTGCGAGGCCTTCGGAGGGCAGCCGCACCGTGAACTCGAGGCCTTGAGCCGAGAGCAGCAGCGCGGCTCCGGCCGCCACGACCAGCGCGCTGAATCTGCAGGGGCGGACGACGGTGACGAGGTCGCGCTGGAACTGCCACAGCCCGGCGCAAGCATCGAGGAATCGGTTCACGGCTCAGCCCGCCGACCGCGCCAGCTTGTCGAGCCGCGCCCGCACCAGGACGATGTGCGAGCGCAGGTTGTAGAGGTACTCGGAGAACGCGAGCGGCGTCGGCAGGTGGCTGACGCTCCGCTCGATGGCGTCGAGGCGCTCGACGAGCGCTCGCACCTCGGCCTCGGTCTTCGCGCCCTCGGTGTCGATCTCCAGCACCTTCAGCTTGCCGTACCAGCGGTAGATGCGCGACTTGATCCGCCAGGCATAGATCGCCGGCGCGAAGCGCACCAGGGGGATCAGGACCGCGAGGATGGGCACGATCATCACCACCATGCGGTCGATGAAAACGGCGGCCCAGAACGGCAGGTGGCGCTGCAGGAAGGGAGGACCGGACTTGAGATAGCGCTCGGCGTCGGCGCTCATCGCGAAGTCGACGCCCTTGGCCGAGGGAAACTCGCCGGCGCGGCGCAGCAGCCCCGCGCCGCCGTGTATCTCGGTCGCCGCCTGGAGCAGCAGGGTGATCAGCGCCGGATGGATGTCGTCGCGCACCACCAGGTTCGCGGTCGGGGCGACCAGGTGCACGTCGTGCCGCGGGAGGTTGGCCGCGAAATCGATTCCGCCTTCCGGGAGCACCACGTGCGACAGGAAAGGCAGATGCCGGCTCAACGCCTCCGCCTGGGCGAAGCTCATCAGGCGCACGCCGCCGTCGCGAAGCAGGCGGGCGACGAGCGGCGTGCCGGAATCGGCGACGATCATCGCCGCGTCGATCTCGCCGCGCTCCAGCGCCTCCGCGGCGCGCCTGGCGTCCAGGTCGAGCAGGCGGGTATTGCCCGCGTCCATGCCCGCGAGCCTCAGCACCTGGAGCGCGAGCGGGCGCGTGCCGCTGCCCTCGGGCCCGATCGCGATGCGCCGGCCGCGCAGCCGCGAGACGTTGTCGAGCGCCGCGCCGCCGCGGTAGAACACCCACAGCGGCTCGTAGTACAGCCCGGCCAGGCTCATCAGGCTGTCGTCGTCGCCCGCGCGGGCGACGCCGCCCTGGACGAGCCCGACGGTCACGCCCGAATTCTCGTCCGTGAGCCGCTTGAGGTTTTCCACCGAGCCCGCGGAGCGGTGCACCTCGAGCTCGACGCCGTCGGCCTTCAGCCGGTCGCGGTAGAGCGCGGCGTAGCCGTCGTAGGCGCCGCCCTCGGCGCCGCTCGTCATCACGACCTTCTTCGGCGGCGCGGGCTGGACGAACTGGAACGCGATCCAGAACGCCGCCGCCACGATCGCGAGCCCCGGCAGGAGCATGCTCCAGAAGTCGCTGAGCCGCGGTCGCGTTATCTTGAGCATCGGCGGACGGGATTTCCCGGCGCGTATTGTAGACCGGAGCTCAGCGGCCTCCTATCCTGATGCGGTTCTCGCGCACCGCGTCCGCGAGCACGGAAACGAGCCGCCGCAGCTCGTCCTGGGTCTTCAGTGCCGGGTCGTTCACGCTGATGCGGAACGCCGCGCGCTGCTTGCCGTAGTCGATGTGGCAGTCGATGAATTTCCGGGGATCTTCGCCCCCGTCGTCGCTCACGACGATCCACGGACTTTCTGCCGATGCCCTCATGGTGCCTCCGGAATTCTGAAAACGGCTGGGACGAGAGCCTACCAGACTGCCGGCGTTCCCAACGTGAATAGCCGGCGAAGGCGCGGCGCCCGGCCGGATGTCATTTATAGCAGGCGGCCGACTTGGGAAACGGCAGGGCCCTGCGCAGCATCCCGCCTTTTACCGCATCGTATTCGCTGCTCGTCAAGTGCAGGCGCTTCCACGAGTCGACCAGGCGCTGCGCCGATTCGTTGGCCCACAGGGAGGCGATGTACTCCCGCAAGCTGTACCCATCAGGAATGGGAAATCCGCTGATGCCGGTGTTGCCGTGCCAGACGACGCGCCCTTCCAGCGGCTTCATCCCCAAGGCGTGCAACTCGCAGCGTTTGTCCTTGAGGAAGGTGCACCCGTGCTGCCTGACCAGAGGCGACGGCGCGATGTATTCCACGTACTCGAGCTTGGGTTCCAGGGAGTAGTTCTGGCAGAAGAACAGGGCCAGGCGATCGCCGTATCCGGCGTCGATCAGGCGCTGTATCTCCTCCGGTGTGCCGTGGCAAGGCTTCTCCTCGCACATGGCCACGCATACGTCGCAAGTGCAATTGATGGTCTTGAACATGAGCCACCGCACCTATTGCGCTGATTGTGGCGTCCCCAGGGGGATTCGAACCCCCGTTACCGCCGTGAAAGGGCGATGTCCTAGGCCTCTAGACGATGGGGACCTCGAGACTTTTTTACCGCCGCCGGAGGCCGGTCTGGTGGAGGTAACCGGGATCGAACCGGTGACCTCTTGCATGCCATGCAAGCGCTCTCCCAGCTGAGCTATACCCCCACGCAAGGGGGCGGATTATATCATGCGCCCACGTGCCTCCGGAGACGCTCGAGCACGCGTTTCTTCCCGGCGACCGCGAGCGTCGGGCCAAGGTTCGGCGTCTGCGCGCGGCCGAAGACGATGAGACGCAGCGGCACCGCGAGCTGGGGAAGCTTGAGGCCGCGTTCCTCGAGCACGGCGTTCACCGCCCCCATGACCGACTGGTCGCTCCAATCGCCGATCGAGGAGAAACGATTCGCCACGTCCGCGAGCGCCGGTCTGACCTGCCCGGTGAGACTTTTTTCGAGCTCCTCCGCCAGCGGCTGGGCGTCGCCGTAGAAGAGCATCGCGGCGGCAACGCCCGCCAGCACCGTTTCGCTGCGCGACTTCACCAAGGCGGCCACCAACTCGAGCTCGGGGCCGCCGGCCAGCTCGGCCTGCCTCTCGATGCCCGGCCTCATCAGGCGCGCGAACTCCGCGTCGGACAGCATCTTCACGTACTGGTGGTTCAGCCAGCGCAGCTTCTCCGGATCGAATTGCGCCGGAGAGCGGCTGACGTGCGCGAGGTCGAACCATTCGACGAACTGTTCCCGCGAAAACACCTCGGCGTCGCCATGCGACCAGCCCAGACGCGCCAGATAATTGAGCAACGCCTCCGGAAGGTATCCGTCCTCCGGGTACTGCATCACGCTCACCGCGCCGTGGCGCTTCGACAGGCGCTCGCCGTCCGCGCCGAGGATCATCGGCACGTGCGCGAACTGCGGAAGGTCCGCCCCCAGCGCCCTGAAGATGTTGATCTGGCGCGGCGTGTTGTTGACGTGGTCGTCGCCGCGGATGACGTGCGTGATCGCCATGTCGAGGTCGTCCACCACCACGCCGAAGTTGTAGGTCGGCACACCGTCCTCGCGCAGCAGCACGAGGTCGTCGAGCTCGGCGTTCGCGATGGTGATCGCACCCTTGACGAGGTCGTGAAAGGTGACCTCGCCGTCGAGCGGGTTCTTGAAGCGGATGACGGGCGTCACCCCCGGCGGGGGCGCGGCCTTCGAGTCGCGCCAGCGCCCGTCGTAGCGCGGCTTCTCGCCGCGCGCGCGCTGCGCCGCGCGCATCTGCTCCAGCTCTTCCCGGGTGCAATAGCAGCGGTAGGCCTTGCCTTCGCGAAGAAGCTGCTCGGCCGCCTCGCGGTAGCGCGCGAGGCGCTGCATCTGGAAGAAGGGGCCCTCGTCCCAGTCGAGGCCGAGCCAGCTCATGCCGTCGAGAATCGCCCGCACCGAGGCCTCGGTCGATCGCTCGAGGTCGGTATCCTCGATCCGCAGGATGAATTTCCCCGAATGCCGGCGAGCGTAGGCCCAGGAGAACAGCGCCGTCCTGGCCCCGCCGATGTGGAGGTAGCCCGTGGGGCTGGGTGCGAAGCGGGTGCGGATCATCGTCGCGCGCATTGTACGCGAGGGCGCAGGCCGGCCCGCGGGGGGCGCTCCCGGCCGGATTTGATAAAATTCGCCGCGCGGGCGGTTAGCTCAGCGGTAGAGCACTCCCCTCACACGGGAGGGGCCACTGGTTCGATCCCAGTACCGCCCACCACTTCTCCGGGCAGTCAACGATCCTGTTATCGCGATAATCGCCCGTGCGTCGCGCTCCCGCGCGCCCTGCGTCGCAGATCGGCAAGTTAACAGCGGCTTGAAGCGACGCCTCGCTGCGCTGTCGCCGGTCGGAGACGCGCGAAGCTTCCGAAAATCAGTTTCTTAGTCGGCCGCACGCGACTTCGCGTCGCTGCAGAACGACGATTCGCAGCGTTCCGCACTTCAGTTTCACCCTGTAACTGCCTGATGTTCCGCGAACGGCCGCGGGTGGCACGCGCGTTGCTGTCCGTATCCGTCAACGTGGGGACGCGGGAGGAGCGTGTCCATGCGGGTTCACCTTTGCACCTACACAAAGGGAAAACGGTCATGCGAAAGATCGCTTCTTCGCTCCTCTTCTCGCTGGCGGTCATCGGGCTGTTCCTCGCCCAGATCGATCTGGCCTCCTCGTTCGGGTTCCGGCGCTTCGATCCCAGCGGCGGGTTCCACAGCTCCCCGAGCAATCCCAGTCCCCAGCCGAGCCCGAGCCCTTCGGGCTTCGTCGCCAAGGATCCCGGCGTGCGCGCCGGAGCCGATTCCGGCAATCCGATCGCCGGGCTCACGCCGAACCAGCTCGCGTTCTTCAACGCCGGCAAGACGGACTTCGCGGCCACCGAGGACGTCGCCGACGGGCTCGGGCCTCGCATGAACCTCGACAGCTGCGGCGGCTGCCACGCCCAGCCCGCCGTCGGCGGCTCGAGTCCCGCGGTGAATCCGCAGGTCGCTTTCGCCAGCCGGGACGGGGGAACCGACGCGCTTCCGTCGTTCATCCGGAGGAGCGGCCCGGTGCGCGAAGCACGCTTCGTCAGGAATTCGGACGGAACACCCGACGGCGGCGTGCACGCCATCTTCACGATCACCGGCAGGACGGGCGCGACCGGATGCACGCTCGCGCAGCCGAACTTCGCGGCGCAGCTCTCGAGCAACAACGTGATCTTCCGCACCCCCACGCCGACCTTCGGCATCGGCCTGATGGAGATGATCCCGGATTCCGCGATCATCGCGAACCAGTCGGCCAACTCGACCCAGAAGGCCTCCCTCGGCATCAACGGCCGGGTGAATTTCCAGGTCCAGGGCCGCACGATCTCCGGCCAGACGAACAACAACGGAAACGACGGCACCGTGGCGAGGTTCGGATGGAAGGCCCAGAACAAGTCGGCGCTGCTCTTCTCCGGCGAGGCCTACAACGTCGAGATGGGCATCTCCAACGACATCTTCCAGACCGAGCGCGAGGAGAACCCCGCGTGCCAGTTCGCGCCCGTGCCGAACGACGTCCAGAACATGGATGCCGCCACTCCCCTCGAGGCGACCACGGCGATCCAGAACTTCTCCAACTTCATGCGCTTCCTCGCGCCTCCCATGCCCTCGACGACGGTGCCCGGAGGCGCGACCTCGATCACCCGGGGCAGGCAGCTCTTCAGCAACGTCGGATGCGCGCTCTGCCATACGCCCTCCTTCACCACCAGCGAGTCGAGCGTCGCCGCGCTGAGCAAGAAGCCGGTGAACCTGTTCTCGGACCTCTTGGTGCACGACATGGGCCCGGGTCTGGCCGACGGCGTGAGCCAGGGACAGGCGGGCCCGACCGAGTTCCGCAGCGCGCCCCTGTGGGGCCTCGGGCAGCGCATCTTCTTCCTGCATGACGGTAGGACCACCGACCTCGTGCAGGCGATCGAGCAGCACAGGAGCGGAAGCGCTCTGCAGAACAACGCGTCGGAAGCGAACGGGGTGATCGGCAACTTCAACAACCTCGGCGAGGGCGACAAGCAGGACCTGCTCAACTTCCTGCGCTCCCTGTAAGAGCGACGCGGCCCGCGCCGGTGAAGGCCGGCGCGGGCTTCGATTTCCGGGAGGCTCCATGATCCGAAGGTCTCTTGCAGCAGGCGCCGCGGCGCTCGCCGTGGCTTCGTGCGGCGGCGGAGGCGGAATGCCGACCCCGGCGCCGCGGGGCGGCGGAAATCCGGCGGTGCCGACCGCGCTCCTCGCGCTCGACGCGGGCAACGCGCAGAGCGCCGCGGCGGGCGCGACCCTGACCGGCCTGGGCGCCTCCAGCCTCGGAACGCAGTTCCAGAGCGCGAGCGTGAGCACCCGGGCGCCGCTTCCGCGCACCCACGTCCTCACGCGGTTCATCCGGAAGCAGATCGACGGGCTGACCCGGGGACTGCAGGACAGCCCCGCGGTCGTGACCGGCGCAGCGGTGATCACGACTCCGTGCACCGTCAGCGGGTCGGTCAGCCTCGATCAAGGGACCCTGTCCGCGACGGAGACGTTCAGCGCCTGCTCCGAGACCGCGGGCTCGTCGGTCACCGGCACGATCACCATCGACGACATGGCCCTGGACCCCGGCGTGAGCTTCAGCGGCCTCGCCGGCCTCAACCTGACGTTCAGCCAGGCGGGATTCGCCGACGTCAACATCACCGGCAGCAACGTGAGCGTCCTCGAGACGGTGAACGTCGCGGTCAACACCGTCACCCTGTCGGGGACCGAGCTGTTCGTCGCGACCGGACCGGTGACCGAGCGGCTGGGCAACTTCACCCTCACGGCGACGATCGACACCGCCTCCGAGACCGACAGCGTCACGTTCAACTACGCGAGCACGGAAATCGGCGGCTCGGTCAGCGTGGCGACCCTCACCCCCTGCGTCACGGCCGCGGCCATGAACTTCCCGAATTCCGGAGTGCTCAGCCTGGCCGGCGCCGGCGGAAGCAAGGTCCAGGTGACCGTGAACGGCGACGAGTCGTTCGCCGCGTCGCAGGTGACGATCGGAGTCGACGCGGACGGCGACGGCACTTTCGAGACCACGATCGGCAAGAACTGGGCGGACCTCTGACGGTTCAACCCAAGCTCTTCCGAAGAATCTTCTGAACCAGATGATGCGCGATCTGCGCGGGCGTGCGCTTGCCGGGGCGGTACCACACACGCGTCCAGTTGACCGCACCGAGCAGAGTGAGCCGCAGGAGGCTGCGGTCCACCTCGGCCGACAACGGCAGCGCCTGGATCAGCTTGCGGAAACGGTTCTCGTAGGCCTGCCTCGGTCGGTTGAGACGGCGCTGGAGGTGCTTGCGCTCCATATGGAACAGGCTGGCAGAGGTGACCGCGACCAGGTCGTTGCGCTCGACAAGCTCGCCGAGGTGCGCCGCGATGGCGGCCTCGAGGCGCGCCCACGGCCCAGTCTCGTGCTGGAGCGCCCGGTCGACCACATCGTTCAGGTGGCGGAAGGCCTCGGCGTGCACGCTGACAAACAGGTCTTCCTTCGAGCGGAAGTGGTGGTACATCGACCCCGCAAGGATGCCGGCCGCAGCGCAGATCTCGCGCAGGGAAGCCCCTTCATAGCCCCGGGCGCTGAATATCGTCGCAGCCGCGGCGAGCAGCTGCCCGCGCCGCGGATGGTGGGTGGAGCCGTTGGCGCCGGCGCGCGCCGCGACCCGCCGGCTGATCGTCGCCCGCCGCAGGCGGGCCTGCAGTGAATCCGAAAGCGCGGGGCGGCGGCCGGCGAGCACCTTGAGACGGTCATAGCTGGTCGCCAGGCCATGCTCCGTCCAGATCGCGTGTACCGCGGAAGCCGACAGGTGAACGCCCCGGCCGCGCAATTCACGCGCGGCGCGCACCTTTCCCATCTCGGGGCGCTCCCTGGCGAGCGCCAGCGCGGCGGCCTTCCTCGCGTTGCGAGCGGCGCTCGTCATGGCGCGCCGAACGATACCATATCGTTCGGCGGCCCTAAGGCCGGCTAGCGGTGTCCGTCGCGATCCTCGTCTCGCTCGTGCCCGCGATCGTGATCCGGATCGACATGGCACTGGAAGCTCTCCGCGAGCTCGATGCTGCCCGCCCCCTTGTACTTCGCGTAGGCGGGATACGGGCAGAGCGGGCGCGTGCGGCCGGGGAAAGGATTTCCCGTCGCCGGCGCGGTGCCGAGGATGGCATCCGGCGCGTTGCCGTTCTCCACCCAATCGACCACGGGCGAGAACGCGTCGATCGTGCTGGTGCCCGGACCGCCGCCGCAGTGGTTGACGCCCGGGAGCAGGAACAGCCTGGCGAAGCTCTGTGCCGCGTCGAAGTCCCGCTCGCCGCGGCCGTGCCCGCGGCCCATCTCGCGGTTCACGTCGGTGTACCAGTTCACCATGTCTTGCGGAGAGAACGGACCGCCGGTCTGCCCTTGCCAGATGATCAGCTTGCCGCCGCGGCGCTTGAACGGCGACAGGTCGGTGTCGTCGACGTTGAGCAGTTCCGTGTCGGACACGGGGAACGCCGTGCTCGTGCCGAAGATGCTCGCCGCGAGGGTATCGAAATCGACGTTCATGGTGATGTTCGCCAGTCCGTCGTTCGCGGTAGGCGCCGGCAGGATGGGCGGCGTGGCGAAGAGAAGCGGAATCGCCCCGCCGCCGAGGCTGGCGAAGTTGAGCGCGCCGTTTGCCGAGTTGGTCACGTGCGGCACGAAGGAGGCGTTGAACGCACCGACGTTCCACGCGCGCCAGCCGCCGTTGATGTTCGTCGCCGTCGGCGTGTTGCAATCGACGGCGCTCGTGCATCCTGCAATGCCGGCGTCCCACATCCAGGGTGCGTACTGCGGCTTGCCCTGCGAATTCGGCGCGCCCGAAGTGTAGATGTTGAGGATAGCGTCGACCTGGTCGGAGGCCAGGCACGCCGGCGTCTTGGCGGCGGTGCAGCGCAGCGCGTCGAGCAGCGGCTTGACGCGCCGCGTCGTGCAGGCGCGCGGGTTGCTCACCATCCCGTCGGCAACGCCATCGAGCGCGTCGCAGGCCCCCAACACGGCGTTTGAGATCAGCTGCAGGTCCTGGTTGGTGAAGGTGTTGTTGGCGAACGGAACATCGAAGCCGGAGATCAGGTCTCGCGTGCGCGCCAGCGCGGCAAGCTGGTGCGCCTCGTAGCTGGCCCAGACGCCCACTTTTGTGATGCGGAAGGCAGGGTCGCCTGAGACGACACCGTTGAAGTAGGACGGAAAGCGCTGCGTGACCATCATCGCCTCGCGCCCGCCCATCGAGCAGCCTTCGAAGTAGGAATACTCCGGGCGACCGGCGTAGTACAGCTCGACCAGCTTCTTGGCCGTGCGCGTCGTCACATCGATCGCGTTGTATGCGAAGTCGACCCGCGCCGGATAGTCCGTGCCGAACGAGGCGGCGCCGCCCGCGAGCGGATCGTTGTTCACCCCGTTGCTGTGCCCGGAGTCGTTGGCGGCGGCCGCGTAGCCCTGACCCAGGCGCGCGGTGGTATTCGGGACGGAGCCATCGGTACCGCCGCCGCCAGGCATGTGAAACTTGCTGTTCCAGGCGTCGGGCAGCCGCGCCTGCCAGTTGATCGCGTAGGTGTAGCGGCCGACCGGGGCGCCCGGGCTGGTCTCGACGCCGACGCGGCCGGCGTTAATGGTGCCGACGACGAAGCAGTGCGCCGGCACTGTGGCGGTCGCCGCCACCGGCGTAGCCGAAGTTACGACGGTATTCGGAACCGGCAGTGCGGACGCGGGGAAGGACGAGAGGCTGCATGCGGCGGCCGGGACCCTCGCGCGGGCGACCTTGAGGCCGGCGACGGCGTGTCCCTCGCGCCGGTCCTTGAAGACCTCCATCGAGTTGATGCCCGGAAACAGCCCGACCACGGTGCCGGTCAGCACGCCGGGCTCCGTCTCCGCGAGCGCCGCCGTGACGTCGTGCCCGTTCAGGCGCACTGCGACGCGCCGCGCGGCCGCGCTGGACCCTGTGGTAACCCGCACCGCGATGCTGTCCGCGGCGGTGAAGATGGGATCTGGAGTATTGAGGCTCTGGATGGCGTAGCCGTCGTCGGCGCCGTCCTCGTGGTGGGCCAGCACGCTGCAGGAAAAAGCGACGCCGGCGAGCAGCAGGTAGCGAAGCGATCGTTGCATTGCACCCTCCTCCCCGGTCCAATCTAACGGTCATTAGGCCGGTCTACGGTACTCTCCACGCGCGGGGCCTGTCAAGACCGCCGTTGACCGTTGCGAACGGATCGTCTATAACCGCGCCTCAGGAGGAGGGATCCATGGACCGTAGAACATTCGGCAAGAACATCGCGCTGGCGGGCGCCGCTGCAGCGCTTTCACCGTTCGGCATCGCACGCGCGCAGGCGCGGAAGCTGAAGGTCGGCGTGATCCTGCCGCGCTCAGGCGTGCAGGGCTTCATCGGCCAGTCCTGCCAGAAGGGCGCGGATCTCGCGCCCGGCGTGATCCGGGAGATGCTCGGCGTGGATATCGAGCTGATGAACGCGGACTTCGAGTCCAGCGTCGACATCGCTCGCACGCGCGCCGAGCGCCTGATCGAGGAAGGCGCCAACGTCCTCGTCGGCGCGTTCGACTCGGGCGCCAGCACCGCCATCGCGCAGGTCGCGGAGCAGCGCGGCGTCCCCTTCGTCATCAATATCGCGGCCGCTCCGCAGATCACCGAGCAGGGATACAAGTTCGTGTTCCGCAACTTCCAGACCGCGGGCGACCTCCTCAGGGAAGGCCTCGACCTGATCGGCGCGCTGTTCCAGGCGACCAACACGGTGCCGCGCACCGCGGTCTACATGCACGTCAACGACACCTTCGGCCAGGCGATGACCCGCGGAATACAGGCCATACTGCCGGCGCGCACGCAGCTGCCGTTCAAGATCGTCGACGCCGTCTCCTACGACCCTGCGGCCAGGGACCTGAGCGTCGAAGTCTCCAAGGCAAAGGCCGCCAACGCCGACTTCCTGCTGCTGGTGGGCCGCCTGAACGACGCGATCCTCCTGCGCCGCGAGATGGTCAAGCAGCGCTGGAACCCGATGGGCATCATCAGCCCGGGATCCCCCGGCATGTACGAGGAGCAGTACTTCAAGACGCTCGGAAAGCTCTCCGAGTACTCGATCTCCAACGTGCCCTGGTACAACCCCAACGCGAAGCTGACGAAGGTCGTCGAGAGGGCCTTCCACAAGCAGAATCCCAAGGACCGGCTCGACTTCCACGGGCTCAACGTCGGATTCACCTTCGAGGCGATCCTGGTCGCCGCCGACGCGTTCAAGCGCGCCGGCACCACCGATCCGAAGGCGCTCGCCGACGCCATACGCCAGACCAACATCACCGAGAAGATGACGCTCGGCGGACCGATCAAGTTCAACGCGAAGGGCCAGGTCGAAGGCATCGCGTCGGCGTGCGTGCAGAACCTGAACCTGCTGCCGACCGTCGTGCTGCCCGCGAACGCCGCGAGAGCCAAGCCCGTCTTCCCTGCGCCCTACTACAAGAAGGCTTGATGCGAGGGAAACGGACCGCTCCAAAGCGTGTCTCTTGACCTCGTAGCGAACGTCGCCGTCTCCGGAGTCCTCACGGGTCTGGTCTACGGCCTGATGGCCCTCGGGCTGTCGGTGATCTTCGGCGTGGTGCGCGTGGTGAACTTCGCGCACGGCGAGATGATGACCGTCGCCATGTACGCGGCCACGGTCCTCTTCGCGGCGCTCGGCCTCGATCCGTTCCTGTGCATCCTGCCGGCGGCGCTCGCCTTCTTCGTCTTCGGCTACGCGCTGCAGCGCGTGCTCGTCAATCCGTTCGTCACCCGCCCCGAGCATTCGCAGTTCATGCTGCTCGTCGCCGTGGCGATCATCCTGACCAACGGGCTGCTGATGATCTTCGGCCCTTCAGCGCGCAACGTGCAGGTCGACTATCAGCTGGAGTCCTTCGAGATCGGCGGGGTCCTCGTCGACAAGGCCCGCCTGTACGGCGCGCTCGCCGCCATGGCCGCGGCGGCCGCGCTGTTCGCCTTCTTCAGGACTACCCTGACCGGAAAGGCGATCCGCGCCTGCGCCGACAACCACCTCGGCGCCCTCGTCGTCGGTCTCGACGTGAAGAAGCTCTACGCCCTCACCTTCGGCCTCGGCTCGATGTGCGTCGCCGTGGCGGGCTGCGCGATGGTGCTGCTGGTCGACGTCACCCCTTCGCTCGGCCCGGCGTACACGCTGCTCGCGTTCGTCATCGTCATCGTCGGAGGCCTGGGCTCCATGCCCGGCGCGCTCCTCGGCGGCGTGCTGATCGGCGTTTCCGAGGCGCTCGCAGGGCTTCTCGTCGCGCCTTCGGCGAAGGGCATGTTCAGCTTCGGCCTTCTGATCCTGGTCCTGCTCTTCCGCCCGCAGGGGCTCCTGGGGAGGAAGCCGTGAGCAGGGCCCGTCTCGCTCTCGCGGCGCTAGGCGCCGCCCTGGCCGCCCTTCCTTTCGTCGCCGGCAACTACGCGCTCTCGGTCGCAACGCTGATCCTGTACTTCGCCTATACCGGGCAGGCGTGGAACGTGATGATGGGCTTCGCCGGGCAGCTGTCGCTCGGGCACGCGCTCTACGTCGGGGTCGGCGCGTACGCCGCGGCGGCGCTGTTCTTCCACTACGGGATCGGGCCGTGGGCCGGGCTCTGGATCGCGATCGTGCTGTGCGTCGCGCTCGGCCTGCTCGTCGGCTTCCTCGCATTCCGCTTCGGCATCTCCGGCGTCTACTTCGCGCTGCTGACGATCGCCTTCGCCGAATTCACGCGCATCGGCTTCGACCACCTCGACTGGCTCGGCGGCCCGGGCGGCCTGTTCCTCAAGGTGGCGCAGCGCGATACCTGGGACCTGCTGAATTTCCGCGGCCCCCCGCTGATGTACTACTACGCGATGCTCGTCCTGTGCGCGCTCGCCCTGCTGCTTTGCTCGCGGCTCCTCAAGACCAAGGCGGGGTACTACTGGCAGGCGATCCGCGAGAACGAGGAAGCCGCGCAGGCGCTCGGCATCGACACGTTCCGCTGGAAGATGCTGGCGGTGGCGATCAGCTCGGCGATGACCGCGGTGTCGGGCGTCTTCTTCGCCTTCTACTACAACAATCTCTTCCCCGAGCAGATCTTCCACGTCAGCCGCTCGATCGAGATCATCCTCGGCCCCGTCATCGGCGGCATCGGCACGCTCTTCGGTCCCATCCTCGGCGCCGCGCTGCTGACCATGGTCTCCGAGGCCATCACCGACGGGCTCGCGGCGCTCGGCTGGGAGATCCCCGGGATCAAGCAGGTGTTCTACGGCGTCGTGCTGCTCGCCGTGATCGTGTACCGGCCGGGCGGCGTGTGGCCCTATCTCGCCAGGAAACTCAAGCTGTGACCCTGCTCGCCGTGCGAAACATCAGCAAGTCCTTCCGCGGGCTGAAGGCGGTCGCCGACGCCTCGTTCGAGATAGCGGAGGGCAGCATCAACGCGCTCATCGGTCCGAACGGCGCCGGGAAGACGACGATCTTCAACATGGTCGCCGGCGTGCTCCCGCCCGACTCCGGCTCGATAATCTTCCAGGACCGGCCCATCCACGGCCTGCGCCCGCACCAGGTGTGCGCCGCGGGCATCGGCCGCACTTTCCAGATCGTGAAGCCCTTCGCGGGTCTCACGGTGCTCGAGAACGTGATGGTCGGCGCGTTCCTGCGGGAATCCTCCGCGGCGGGCGCAAGGGCGGTCTCGACGGCGATCCTGGAGCGGCTGCAGCTCGCCGACAGGCGCGACTCCCTCGCCTCCTCGCTCACGCTCCCCGACCGCAAGCGCCTGGAGGTGGCGCGCGCGCTCGCCACTCGGCCGAAGCTGCTGCTGCTCGACGAGGCAATGGCCGGCCTGCGTCCCACCGAGTGCGACCAGATGGTCGAGGTGTTCCGCGGTTTGAACCGGGAGGGGCTCGCGATCCTGCTCATCGAGCACGTGATGCGCGCCGTCATGGCGCTCGCGCAGCACATCGGAGTCCTGCACCACGGCGAGGTCATCGCGCGCGGCGCGCCGCAGGAAATCGTGCGCAACCCGGCGGTGCTGGAGTCCTACCTGGGCGAGGAGACCGAGGTATGAGCGCGATGCTGCGGATCGATGGCCTCGACCTGCGCTACGGCGACGCGCAGGCGCTCTCCGGCGTCAGCGTCGAGGTGGCGAAAGGCGAGATCGTCGCCATCGTCGGCGCCAACGGCGCAGGCAAGACGTCCCTGATCCGCGCGGTCGCCGGCATCGAGGCGGCCCATTCGGGCAGCATCACCTTCTCGGGCCGGGAGATCCTCGGCCTCGCGCCCCACGCGATCTGCAACCTCGGCATCGGCCAGGTCGCCGAGGGCCGGCAGGTGTTCGCGAGCCTGAGCGTGCTCGAGAACCTGGAGGTCGGCGCGATGCTTCCGAGGGCGCGCCGCGGCGCGAAGCGGGCTCTCGACGAGGTGTTCGCGATGTTTCCCAGGCTCGCCGAGCGGCGCGCGCAGCCCGCAGGCACGCTCTCGGGAGGCGAGCAGCAGATGCTCGCGATCGGCCGCTGCCTGATGGGCGCGCCCGAGCTCGTCATGTTCGACGAGCCCTCGTTGGGCCTCTCGCCGCTGCTCGTGCGCGAAGTGCTGCACAGCATCCGCGTCCTCAACGGCCGCGGGCTCACCGTCGTGCTGGTCGAGCAGAACGTGGCGCTGTCGCTGAAGCTCTCGAACCGCGCCTACGTCCTGGAGAACGGCCGCGTCGTGATGAGCGGCCCGGGCGAAGCGCTGCTGCGCGACGACCGGATCCGGCAGGCGTACATGGGGGTGTAGCGCGGGCGCACACAAAAAAGCCCTCGCGAGGAGGGCTTTCTTGTTTCAAAGGGAGTCTGGCACTGACCTACTTTCGCGCGGTATACCTCGCACTATCATCGGCGCTGCCCCGTTTCACGGTCCTGTTCGGGATGGGAAGGCGTGGTTCCAGAGCGCTTTGGGCACCAGACATAGCTTGTCGTCTCGTTGCATTCACAACGAAACCAATTCGAAAGAAGCAGGTTGAGATCGCTTTCAAAGCGTGACCTCGAGATTTTCTCAAGGTTATAGGGTCAAGCCGCACGGGCAATTAGTACCGGTTAGCTGAAAGGATTACTCCTCTTGCACACCCGGCCTATCAACGTGGTGGTCTTCCACGACCCTTCAGGGAGGTTAACCCTCCGGGACGTCTCATCTTGAGGCGAGTTTCCCGCTTAGATGCTTTCAGCGGTTATCTCTTCCGAACATAGCTACCCGGCGATGCCACTGGCGTGACAACCGGTACACCAGAGGTTCGTCCACTCCGGTCCTCTCGTACTAGGAGCAGCCCCCCTCAAACGTCCAACGCCCACGGCAGATAGGGACCAAACTGTCTCACGACGTTTTAAACCCAGCTCACGTACCACTTTAAATGGCGAACAGCCATACCCTTGGGACCGGCTACAGCCCCAGGATGTGATGAGCCGACATCGAGGTGCCAAACCTCCCCGTCGATATGAACTCTTGGGGGAGATCAGCCTGTTATCCCCGGCGTACCTTTTATCCGTTGAGCGATGGCCCTTCCATACAGAACCACCGGATCACTTTGACCTGCTTTCGCACCTGCTCGACTTGTCAGTCTCGCAGTCAAGCACGCTTTTGCCAATGCACATTGAGCCACGATTTCCGACCGTGGTAAGCGTACCTTCGTACTCCTCCGTTACTCTTTGGGAGGAGACCGCCCCAGTCAAACTGCCTACCATGCACGATCCCCGGCCCGGATGACGAGCCAAGGTTAGAACCGCGAAATAATCAGGCTGGTATTTCAACGACGACTCCACGATGGCTAGCGCCACCGCTTCAAAGTCTCCCAGCTATCCTACACAGATCGGTTCACAGTCCAATGCAAAGTTACAGTAAAGGTGCACGGGGTCTTTCCGTCTAGCCGCGGGTAGATTGCATCATCACAACCATTTCAACTTCGCTGAGTCTCGGGAGGAGACAGTGTGGCCAGCGTTACGCCATTCGTGCAGGTCGGAACTTACCCGACAAGGAATTTCGCTACCTTAGGACCGTTATAGTTACGGCCGCCGTTTACCGGGGCTTCAATCAGGAGCTTGCACCCCATCATTTAACCTTCCGGCACCGGGCAGGCGTCACACCCTATACATCCACTTTCGTGTTAGCAGAGTGCTGTGTTTTTAATAAACAGTCGCAGCCACCGATTCTCTGCGGCCTCATTGGGCTCCATCTGTACGACTTCACCTACTAGAGGCACACCTTCTTCCGAAGTTACGGTGTCAATTTGCCGAGTTCCTTCTCCCGAGTTCTCTCAAGCGCCTGAGAATACTCATCTCGCCCACCAGTGTCGGTTTGCGGTACGGTCCCGCCATGACTGGAGCTTAGAGGCTTTTCCTGGGAGCAGGGTATCAGCAGCTTCCCGCCCCGAAGGGCAGTCGTCGTCGCGTCTCGGCTAAGCCACGCGGATTTGCCAACGCGGCACGCCTACTCGCTTAAACCGGGACAACCAACACCCGGCCTGCATAACTTTCTCCGTCCCCTCATCGCATCACAGCGAGGTACAGGAATATTGACCTGTTTCCCATCGACTACGCGTTTCCGCCTCGTCTTAGGGGCCGACTCACCCTGCGCCGATGAACGTGGCGCAGGAAACCTTGGGCTTGCGGCGTGCGGGCTTTTCACCCGCATTAACGCTACTCATGTCAGCATTCGCACTTCTGATATCTCCAGGGAACCTCACGATTCCCCTTCGCAGACTTACAGAACGCTCCCCTACCATCGCATGGCTTGCGCCACGGATCCGCAGCTTCGGCAGATAGCTTGAGCCCCGTTACATCTTCCGCGCAGGACGACTCGATCAGTGAGCTATTACGCTTTCTTTAAAGGATGGCTGCTTCTAAGCCAACCTCCTGACTGTTTATGCCTTCCCACCTCGTTTCCCACTTAGCTATCGCTTGGGGGCCTTAGCTGGCGGTCTGGGTTGTTTCCCTCTCGTGTCCGGACGTTAGCACCCGGTGCACTGTCTCCCGTGAAAGCACTCGTCGGTATTCGGAGTTTGCCATGGGTTGGTAGGGCGCCATGCCCCCCTAGCCATAACAGTGCTCTACCCCCGACGGTGTATCACGAGGCACTACCTCAATAGTTTTCGGGGAGAACCAGCTATTTCCAGATTTGTTTGGCCTTTCACCCCTACCCACAGCTCATCGACGCACTTTTGCAACAGTGGTTCGTTCGGCCCTCCAGCTGGTGTTACCCAACCTTCAGCCTGGCCATGGGTAGATCATCTGGTTTCGGGTCTACGTCCTGCAACTAAGGCGCCCTATTAAGACTCGCTTTCGCTGCGCTTTCCCTAGACGGTTAAGCTTGCTACAGAACGTAAGTCGCTGACCCATTATACAAAAGGTACGCGGTCACCCTTGCGGGCTCCCACTGTCTGTATGCATGCGGTTTCAGGATCTATTTCACTCCCCTCCCGGGGTTCTTTTCGCCTTTCCCTCACGGTACTGGTTCACTATCGGTCGACAACGAGTATTTAGCCTTGGAGGATGGTCCCCCCATCTTCGGACAGGATTTCACGTGTCCCGCCCTACTTGTCTCGCGCCTAGTTCCACCACCTCTCTTTCGCGTACGGGGCTGTCACCCGCTATGGCCGCACTTTCCAGAGCGTTCTGCTAGAGAAATGGCTAAATCGCGATGGCTGGTCCGATTTCGCTCGCCACTACTTTCGGAATCTCGGTTGATTTCTGTTCCTCTCCCTACTGAGATGTTTCAGTTCAGGAGGTTCGCTTC
>DATEGT010000035.1:0-42396 GCA_035280025.1 Burkholderiales bacterium
GGTGATCATCGCCGAGGCGATCCGCAACGCGCAGAAGATCACGCACAAGAAGGTGGTCGACAGCGCCGACGTGCGCCGCGGACTGGAAACGCTGACGATCTCGGATGAGCGCTGGAAACAACTGGGCCTGCCCGGATTCGCGGCGGCGATTCACGTGACCTGCCAGGATCACAACGGCCACCACGCCGCCTACGTGCAGCAGTGGGACGGCAGGAAGTGGGTCAAGGTCTCGGATTGGATCACGCCGATGGAGGACAAGGTGCTGCCGCTGCTCTACAGCGCGGCCAACGACTACGTGAGCAAGAATCAACCCTGGCCGAAGCGCACCGAGGTTTGCGACGACAAGACGTTGTGATCTAGGCGATCCATCCTCCCGTGCCGGGAGACCGGCACGGGAGGCACAATCCTGGAACGAGCAATGAGCGCGGTGGCACCGACCGGCTCGCGTCCCTCACGCGCAGGCGCGGCCGAGGCGATTCTCTCGGTCAACAACATCGAGGTCGTCTACGACCGCGTCATTCTCGTGCTCAAGGGCGTTTCGCTCGGCGTTCCGCGCGGTGCGGTCGTCGCACTGCTCGGAGCGAACGGCGCCGGGAAAACGACGACGCTCAAGGCGATCTCCAACCTGCTGCACTCCGAGCGTGGCGAAGTCACCAAGGGCTCGATCGTCTTCGACGGTGCCGAAGTGCAGGCGCTTTCGCCGAACGAGCTCGTGCGCCGCGGCTGCACTCAGGTGATGGAGGGACGCCATTGCTTCGGTCATCTCACCGTGGAGGAGAACCTGCTCACGGGCGCCTTCACCCGTCGCGACGGCAAGGCGGCGATCTCGCGCGATCGGGAGCTCGTCTATTCCTATTTTCCCCGGCTCAAAGAGCGGCGCAACTCGCTCGCCGGTTACACTTCCGGCGGCGAGCAGCAGATGACGGCCCTCGGCCGCGCGCTCATGGCGCGCCCGAGCATGATCCTGCTCGACGAGCCTTCGATGGGGCTCGCGCCGCAGATCGTCGAGGAGATCTTCGAGATCGTGACGGGCCTCAACCGGAAGGAAAAAGTGAGCTTCCTGCTGGCGGAACAGAATACGAACGTCGCGCTGCGCCACGCGGACTACGGCTACATCCTGGAGAACGGGCGCGTCGTCATGGACGGGGCCGCCGCCGATCTCGCTGTGAACGAAGACGTCAAGGAGTTCTATCTCGGGATTTCGTCGGGCAGGCGCAGGAGCTTCAAGGACGTCAAACACTACCGCCGCCGGAAACGGTGGCTCGCATGAAGAAGGGAGACGGATGAGAAACGCACTCGTGTTCGTGGCGCTCGCCTGCGCAAGCGGGGCGGCGACCGCGCAGGGCTATCCGAGCAAGCCGGTCAGGCTGGTGGTCGGATTCGCCCCGGGCGGGGCCGCCGACATCATCGCGCGCACCATGAGCGATCCGCTGGCACGCGCGCTCGGGCAGGGCATCATCGTCGACAACAGGCCGGGCGCGGGGTCGAGCGTCGCCGCGGAGCTGGTGTCGAAGGCGGCTCCCGACGGCTACACCATCATGATCGCGAGCCAGAGCGGCATGATCATCAATCCGATCATCAACAAGAACGTCGGCTACGTCACCGCGCGGGATTTCGTCGCGCTGACCCAGGTCACCAGCTCGCCGCTGGTGGTCGCAGTGAATCCGTCGCTCCAGGTCCGCTCGATCGCTGACCTCATCGCCGAGGCGAAGAAGTCACCCGGCAAGCTGAACTACGCCACTTCGGGCAACGGCTCGCTGCCGCACCTCGCGACGACGATCTTCAGCGCGCTCGCCGGCGTGCAGATGGTGCACGTGCCCTACAAGAGCGGAGGCCAGTCGGTGCAGTCGGTGCTCGCCGGCGACACGCAGGTGACCTTCGCCACCGCGCCCTCGGTCATGCCCCTGGTGCAGAGCGGGCGGCTGCGCGGCATCGCGGTCACGACCCGCGCGCGGTCGGCCCTGATCGCCGGCCTCCCGGGAATGGAGGAAGCCGGGCTTCCCGGCTACAACGTCTCGATCTGGTACGGGTTCTTCGCCCCCGCGGGGACGCCGCGCGACATCGTGATGCGCCTGTTTCAGGCGGCGGTTCAATCGCTTCAGGACCCCAAGCTCAAGCAGGTGCTGGCGCACGACGGCACGGAGGCGCTGGGTTCGGCCTCGCCCGAGGCCTTCGCGGCGTTTCTGCGCGAGGAAGCGGAAGTGACCGCGCGCGTGATCCGCGAATCCGGGGCGAAATTCGAGTAGCGCGAATCAGGACGCGGCCGTGGGAAAGGCGCGCGTCAGGAAGATCAGGATCACCAGCAGCACGATCCCCAGCCCCAGGCTCCACGCGATCAGCTTCTTCTCGACCGGGAGCAGGGGCTCGACCGGCATCTTGCGGATCTCCTCTCCGATTTTCGGTTGCTCCATGTTCCCTCTCCTTGTCAGCCGGCCGCGAGGGGCGGCTTGATGCCCCCGAAAAACACCCAGGAGATCGCCAGGCCCACCCAGATCACGAACCCGAACAGGCACACGACGTACACCGCGGCGAGCTTGCCGATGCCCTCTTCCCAGAGCTTGCGGAAATTGGACATCACCCCGATGGTGAAGAAGGTCATGACGAAAAAAATGCCGCGGAAGACGTTCGCCTCGCCCATCGCCGAGCGGATCTTCGCCGTCGTCTCTGGGGCCGCGGCCAGCGCGAGGACGAGCACCGCGACGAAGGTCACGACGTAGCCGAGGATGAATTTCGGGAAGCGCTCCCAGATCTCGCCGATCCGTGCCTTGTCCTGCCGCACCTCGATGTGGTTGGTCCAGATGTAGGCGAGCACGAACGCCCACACGCCGATGAAGATGTCGATGAAGACCTTCACCATGGTGGTCGCCCCGAGTATCCAGCCCTTGGCGTAGTTGACGCCCTCGGCCGAGGCGGCCGCGAGAATCTGCGCTTCGGCGATCGCACCGCTCGCCACCGCGGCACCGTCGGTCTTCACCGCGAGCCCCATCCACGCGCCCGCCACCATGGGTTCGTGCGCGAGAAAGGCCCTCGCCGCGAACGGCAGGATCAGCAGCTCGACCACCGCGAAGACCACGACGAGGGAGGCCACCATGACGGGGACTATGGGCCTGGCGCGGATCGCCCCGCCCGTGGCGATCGCCGCGGACACGCCGCAGATCGAGATGCCCGAGGCCAGCGGCGCAGCCCACTCGCGGCTGAAGCCGAACCACTTGCGTGCGACGAAGTACACCACGGCCCAGTAGATCAGATAGGCTTCGATGATCGCCGCGAAGCCGCGGAACATGACCGACTTGGCGAGGATGGGCTGCGCCGCCGCGGTCACGCCGAGGAACCCGCCGAGGATAACGATGGCCGTCTTGATGTACCACTCGGGCCGCACCGCCTCCTTCATCCATTGCGCGAACCCGGGCGTGAAGTTGCCGACGAAAAGGCCCGCGAGAAGCGCGACGATGTAGCCGCCTTCGTTGGTGAGCTTGAGAGACCAGGAGAGGCCGAACTTCTGCATGTCGGCCGGTGTGTTCACGGCGAAGTTGGCGTAGCTCCCCGCGATCCAGGCGAGGTAGCTGATCCAGAACACCGCGGTGAATCCGAGGGCAAATCGCTTCAAGTCGGCCTTGAGCGCGGCGGCCCCCGCGCTCATGACGACGAGCAGCGCGAGGTAGGTGGCGAGAAGGGCACCGACGCCGCCCAGACCCGCGTACGCTTTCGAGAGCGGCGACAGGGCCTTCGAAGCGTCGTTCCACACCGCCGTGGCGACGACCCAGCCGAGGAGGTCGGTTCCTGCGAGCGCGCCGAGGGCCAGCGCGAAAACGAGCAGCCCGATCCAGACCGACAGCCAATCTTCGCTCAGACCCCGCGCGCTTTGGTCCATGGGTTCCCCCGCTGACGAGCGGCAAACTTACCGCCGGGCGCGCGAAACGGGAACAAATCAAAGATTACTTTCTTATAACCCGATCTGATTTTGTATGCTATGGTGCCTGCGCCGCACCGGCCGCTTCCGCCGACCGATCAATGCCGGAGTACTACGACAGCCTCGAGACTCGCGACCCGGGCGAGCGCGAACGATCCCTGATGGCCGCGCTTCCGGGCCACATCGCCCACGCCAAACGAAACGCGACCGGATGGGCCCGCATCCTCGCGGGCGTGGACCCGGAGTCGGTGAGCGACCGGAAGGCGCTCGCGAGGCTGCCGGTGACGCGCAAGTCCGGTCTCGCGGACCTGCAGAGAGCCGAGCGCCCCTTCGGCGGACTGAACGCCGTCCCCCCGGGGCAACTGGGGAGGATCTTCGCTTCTCCCGGACCGATCTACGATCCCGGCGGCAGCGCCCGGGACTGGTGGCGCGCCGCGCGCGCTCTCTTCGCCGCGGGATTCCGGCCGGGCGACATCGCCCTGAATACCTTCGCCTACCATTTCACTCCGGCGGGCGCGATGCTCGAGTCCGGTGCGCTCGCGCTCGGCTGCGTCGTGGTGCCCGCCGGAGTCGGGCAGACCGAGATGCAGGTCTCGACCCTCGCGGACCTTCGCGCGAGCTGTTACATCGGGACGCCTTCGTTTCTGAAGCTCATCGTCGAAAAGGCCGATGAATCCGGCGCGGACATCGGCAGCCTGAAGAAGGCCTCGGTCGGGGCGGAGTATCTCCCTCCCGCGCTGCGCGCGGCCTGCGCCGGACGCGGAATACGCGTACTCCAATGGTACGGATCCGCCGACCTGGGGCTGATCGCCTACGAATCCGAGGCGCTCGAAGGCATGATTCTCGACGAAGGGCTGATACTGGAGATCGTGCGCGTCGGCACCGGCGAGCCGGTCCCGGAAGGCGAGATCGGCGAGGTCGTCGTCACCACTTTCAATCCGGACTACCCCCTGGTGCGCTTCGGCACCGGCGATCTTTCGGCGGTGCTGCCGGGAGCGAGCCCGTGCGGGCGCACCAACACCCGCATCCGGGGGTGGATGGGACGCGCCGATCAGGCGACCAAGGTGAAAGGAATGTTCGTGCATCCGGCGCAGATCGCGGAGATCGTGAAGCGGCACGCGGAGATCGCCAAGGCGCGCCTGGTCGTGGACAATCCCGGCGGCGACGACCGCATGACGCTGCGCTGCGAAGTGCCGGGCGCGCCCGGCGCGGATCTGGCCCGGGCGATCGAGGACAGCCTGCGCAGCGTCACCAAGCTGCGCGGCGAGGTCGTGCTCGTGCGGCCGGGCGAGCTGCCCAACGACGGAAAGGTGATCGAGGATGCGAAGCAATACGGCTAGGGTGAATTCGCTTCGCTGCATCGCGGTCGCCGTGCTGCTCGGGGCGGCGTGCGCGGTCAGCGCCGAGGAGATCGTGACGGTGTCGGGCCGCAAAGGGGAGACGCAGTCCTTTCTCCTGATGCACAACGCACCCCGGCCGAAGGCAGTCGCGGTCCTGTTTCCAGGGGGCGAGGGGCTGATGAGGCTGCGGACCGAAGGGGGTGCCGTCAAATTCTTCCAGGGGAAGAACTTCCTCGTCCGCACCCGCGGAATGTTCCGCGACAACGAAGTCGCGGTGGCGATCCTCGATTCGCCCTCCGACCAGCAGCGCGCCGGAATGGACGACGGCTTCCGGACAGGGCGCGCCCACGTCGAGGACATCGCCGCCGTCATCAAGGATCTGAGAGCCCGGTTTCCGGGGGCGAAGATCTTCCTCATCGGCACGAGCCGGGGCACGCTGTCGGCGGCCTACGCGGGCCGCTCGCTCGGCGACGCGGTCGACGGAGTGGTCCTCACCTCCTCGGTCTTCTACGGCGGCAGGCGCGGCATCGGCCTGTCCGGCTTCGATTTCGCCGCGATCAAGGCGCCGCTCCTCTTCGTCCACCACGTTCACGACCGGTGCGGCTCCTGTCCCTACGGCGCTGCCGAGAGCCTCGGCCGGAGCTTCGCGCTGATCAGCGTCAGCGGCGGCAAGCCCGCGGAATCGGACCCCTGCGAGCCGCTCGCCGCGCACGGCTACTACGGCAAGGAGGAAGAAACCGTGATGGCGGTCAAGAACTGGATGCTGGGCCGTCCGTTCCCTAGGACGATCGACTAGCTTGCGCGCGAAACCCCTTTCAGGCGTCCGCGTGCTCGATCTGACGCGCCTCCTTCCCGGCGCGATGGCGACCCTGCATCTCGCCGACCTGGGCGCCGACGTGGTCAAGATCGAGGACACCGGCGCCGGCGACTACTCGCGCGCGATGGGCCGCGTGCGCGACGGCATGTCCGACTCCTTCCGCCTCCTCAACCGCAACAAGCGGGCGATGCGCCTCGACCTGAAGCATCCCCGCGGTCGCGAGGCCTTCCTGAGGCTCGCCGCGCGCGCCGACGTGGTGGTCGAAGGATTCCGGCCCGGCGTGGTGGCCAAGCTCGGCGTCGCCTACGACGCGGTCTCGGCGGTGAACTCCGGCATCGTCTATTGCTCGATCTCGGGCTACGGGCAGGACGGGCCGTACGCGATGCGCGCCGGACACGACATCAACTACATCGGTTACGCGGGGCTCGGCGATCAGATCGGAACGAGCGAGAGTCCCGTCGTGCCGAATTTCCAGATCGCCGATCTCGTCGGCGGCGCCCTCGTTCCGGCGATGGGGATACTCGCGGCGCTTCTCGATGCCCGCTCGTCAGGCCGCGGGCGCTACGTCGACGTGTCCATGACCGACGCGGCTTTCGCGCACGCGGTGTTCCCGCTCCTGGAATACCTGGAGCGGGGCAAGGCGCCTTCGCGCGCGGCGGGCATGCTCGACGGCGGCCTCCCGTGCTACAACGTCTACCGCACCCGGGACGGGCGCTTCATGGCGGTGGGCGCGCTCGAGCATAAATTCTGGGCGACGCTGTGCGATAGGCTCGGTTGCCCGGAGCTGAAGGACAGCCATCTCGTCTACGGCGCGGACGCCGAGCCCGTCAAGGCGCGGCTTTCGGGGATCTTCGCCTCGCGCACCCAGCGTGAATGGACCGAGGCGCTCGCCCGCGCGGACTGCTGCGTCAGTCCGATCCTGGCCATCGACGAGGCGCTCGCCAACGAGCAGCTGCGCGCCCGGAGTATGATCGTGGACGAGGGAGGGTTGATGCAGCTCGCGCCTCCGCTGAAGCTGAGCGAGTTCGAATTCGCGGTGGACCGCAAGGCGCCGCGCGCCGGTGAGCACACCGACGAGATTCTGCGCGAAGCGGGCTATCCCGACGCGGAAATCGCGGCGCTGCGCAATGAACGGGTGATTTGAGGTGACGATATCGTGAAGAAACCGCTGCTGTGGCTCGCGCTTGCTTTTCTTGCGCTCGACGTCTCCGCCCAGGACGCATTGAAGGAGCTCGACACGCCCTACGTGCCGACTCCCCAGGTGGTCGTCGACCGCATGCTCGACATGGCGGGGTTGAAGGCCGGAGAAACGGTCATCGATCTCGGCTCGGGAGACGGACGCATCATGATCGAGGCCGCGAGCAAGTACGGAGCGCGGGGTTTCGGCGTCGAGATCGACCCGAAACTGGTCGTGCTTTCCAACGAAAGGGCGGCCCAGGCGGGTGTCGCAGACCGGGTGCAGTTCCTGCAGCAGGATCTGTTCAAGACCGATTTTCACGAGGCGAATGTCCTCACGCTCTACCTTCTTCCCGACGTGAATCTCGCGCTGCGTCCCAAGATCCTCGCCGAGCTCAGGCCCGGAGCGCGTGTCGTGTCGCACGACTACGGCATGGGCGACTGGCGGCCGGATGCCCAGGAAACGATCCCGGCGCCGGACAAGAAGGTCGGGGTGCGCAAGGAGAGCCAGGTGTTCCTGTGGACCGTGCCGGCGAAGGTCGACGGCGAGTGGAGCTTCGACCTGTCGTCGGGAACGAAGTCGCGGACCACGCGCCTCGTGCTCAAGCAGAAATTCCAGGACGTGGCCGGGACGGTCGAGCTGACCGGGAAGGGCAATGTGCGCTTGTCCGGGGGCAGGGTCAGCGGCGACGAATTGCGCCTGACGCTGCCGGCCGGCGCGGTCGGCCGCGGACCGGTCGAGATGGTCGGGCGCGTGAACGGGGATACGCTCGCCGGTACGCTGCAAAGAGCCGGACGCGAAGTGGCGACGTGGAGCGCGGTGCGGAAGTGAGCCTGCCGAGGCAGTGAAGCCGGGCCGGGGCGTCGCGGTTTCGATCCATGGCAACGCACCCGATCGTGATCCAGGTGAGGGTCAAGCCCAACTCCCGGGTCAGCGGGCTCGCCCGGAAGGAAGACGGCACGTGGCTCGCCCGGGTCAAAGCGGCTCCGGTCGACGGCAAGGCGAACAAGGAGCTCGTTGCGCTCGTCGCGGATCATTTCCACTGCAGCAAGTCCGCCGTGTCCATCAAAAGCGGCGCTGCGGGCCGCATGAAGCTGGTGCGAATCGACGCCTGAGGCGAGCCTCACCCGTCTTTCGCCAGCAGCAATCCTTCTTTCCGCTCAGCGGCGCCGGCGCGCTCGAGGTCCGCGATCAGCCATTCCGCGAAGTCCGCGGGCGCCATTCCCAGGTAGTTGCGGTTGATCTCCGAGAGGATCGCGACGCGCTCGAGGTAGGCCTGCACCCCGGCGAGGGGCATCGACCGCTTCTCGAGCAGGGCGAACGCGAACAGCACTCTGACGACATGCCGCGCGAGCCGCGTGACGTCGTCTTCGTATCCCCGCAAGCGAGAGAAGGCGCGCTCGAGCGCGGCGCCCACGTTGCCGAACGGCCGGCCGTGGCCCGGGATCACGACGTCGCAGTCGAGCTCGGCGATCCGCTCCAGCGTGTCGCGCGTTTCGGCGAGGGCCGTCTCGCGGCCAAAGAGCTGGGCGAATACGGCACCGAAGCCATTTTCCCAAAGCGCGTCGCCCGAAACGAGCGCGCGCGTCTCGGGAGAGTAGAACATGACGGCGTGGGTGTCGTGGCCCGGGGCGGCCAGGACCCGCCAGTCGTACTCGCCCATTCGCAGGGTATCGCCGCCGCCGAACGTGTCGTCGTACGCAAAGCGCTCGGCGCGCTGGTCCGCGGCCGAAAGTATCAGCTCGCGCTCGTCCCATCGGTCGATGAGCCGGGCTTCCCCGGCAGGAATGCTCGTCCTGCAGCCGAACCGCCTCTGGACCGCTGCGTTGCCTCCCATGTGGTCGGAATGGCAGTGGGTGTTGACGAGGCGCGCCAGCGGCCCTCCCCGCAGCGCGTGCCCGATCAGGGCCACGGTCTGCGGCGCGTGCGCGCCGTAGCCGGAATCGATCACCGTCGCGCCGTCCCTGGCGTGCAGCACGACGTTGTTGGAGGAGAGCCAGCCCCGCTCGAGAACCTGGATATCGCGGGGCAGGTTCACGGGCGCCTGGCCGGAATTCGGGCGAGCACGGCGCGCTTCTCGTCCGCGCTCATCGCGGACCAGGCGGCGATCTCGTCGAGCGTTCGCAGGCAACCCTCGCACAGTTCCGTGTCGGGATTCATCCTGCACACGTTGATGCAGGGCGAGGCGACTTCATCGGCCTGCTCTGCGGTCATGAATTCAGCTTCGCGGCGAGCGCGCGCGCCACGCGCGAAGCCGGCTCTCTCCCGAGCGCGCGGCAAATGAATTCGCCGGCGCGGAACAGCTTCTCCAGGTCGATGCCGGTGGCTATCCCCAGCCCGTCGAGCATGTAGACGACGTCCTCGGTGGCGACGTTGCCCGTCGCCCCCTTGGCGTAGGGGCAGCCCCCCAGCCCCGCCACCGAGCTGTCGAAGTTCTTCACGCCCAGCTCAAGGGACGCGTAGATGTTCGCCAGCGCCTGGCCGTAGGTGTCGTGGTAGTGCCCGCCGATCTTCGCCATCGGGACCTTCCTCGCGACTGCTTCGATGACCGCCCGGATCGTCTTCGGCGTCCCCACGCCGATCGTATCGCCGAGCGAGACCTCGTAGCATCCCATGCGGTAGAGCCTGTCCGCGAGGTCGGCGACCGCGCGAGGGCTGACCTCGCCCTCGTAAGGGCAACCCGCCGCGCAGGAAATGTAGCCGCGCACGCGGATTCCTTCCCTCCTGGCCGCGGCGACGACGGGAGCAAAGCGCTCCAGGCTCTCGGCGATGGAGCAGTTGATGTTCTTCATGCTGAACGTTTCGGTCGCGGCGCCGAACACGGCGATTTCCTCCGCTCCCGCGTCGCGCGCCGCCTCGAAGCCCTTCATGTTGGGTACCAGCACCGGATAGGCCACTCCCGGGCGCTTCCTGATCCCGGCCATGACCTCGGCGTGGTCGGCCATCTGCGGCACCCACTTCGGGGAAACGAACGCGGTCGCCTCGACCGCCCGGAGGCCGGCGTCCTGCAGCCTTTCGATCAGCTCGACTTTCACCGATGCGGGAACGGTCTTCGGCTCGTTCTGCAGGCCGTCGCGCGGCGCGACGTCGACGATGCGGACCTTGCGCGGGAGATTCATGAAGCCTCCACTTCGAAATCGATCAACTCGGCGCCCTCCACGACCTGTTCGCCCACCCGGCAGCGGACCGCCGCAACGGTTCCGCGGGCGGGCGCCGCGATGGTGTGCTCCATTTTCATCGCCTCGAGGACGAGCAGCGGCGCGTCTTTTTCGACTTTCGCCCCCGCCGCGACCAGCACCGCAGCGATCCTGCCCGGGAGCGGCGCGGCGAGGCCTCCTCCGTGCGCTCCGGCTTCGAACTCCCGTCCGAGCGGGTCGAGCAGCTCGAAGCTGCGGTGCTCGCCCGGAAGAAACACATCGACCCGTTTTCCCGTTCGAACCACGCGCCCCGAGACGCGCGCGTCGCCGACCTTGACGCTCAGCCTGCCGTCGGTTTCGAGCCTGGCCTCGCGCGCCCGGCCGAGCTCCGCTTCGTAGACCACGCCGCGATCGCCGAAGGCGCATACGCCCGGACTGCGCGGGCCCAGGCGCCATCCGTCGCCGCGGCTCCACGGCGAGGGGCTCTCTCCGGCGCGCGCGAGCTGCACCGAAACAGTCGCTAGCGCGAGCGCCGCCGCGCTCGGCGGGCCTGGGAGCGCCAGCAACTCGTCACGGTGGTCCTCGATCAATCCGGTGTCGGACCGTCCTTCCGCGTACTCGCGGCAACGGACGAGCTTCTTCAGGAAGTCGACGTTGGTGACCGGCCCCGCCACCTCGAACTCGCCCAGCGCCGCGGCGAGGCGCTCGAGCGCCTGCTCGCGGTCGCCGCCGTGCACGATGAGCTTCGCGATCATCGAGTCGTAGTGGGAAGTGACCGAGTCGCCCGCGCGCACTCCGGTGTCGACCCGAACGCGCGCGGAGTCCGCAGGAACGCGGAGGTGGACGATCCTGCCGGTGCCGGGGAGGAAATCCCGGCTCGGATCCTCCGCGCAGACGCGGGCCTCGAACGCATGGCCGCTGATGCGCAGATCTCCCTGCTTCGCCGGCAGGCGCTCGCCCGCGGCGACGCGCAGTTGCCATTCGACGAGGTCGAGGCCGGTGATCATCTCCGTGACCGGGTGCTCCACCTGTAGCCTGGCGTTCATCTCCATGAAATAGAATTTTCCCGCGCGGTCGACGATGAATTCGACCGTTCCGGCGCCCACGTAGCCGACGGCCTTGGCCGCCGCGATCGCCGCCCCGCCCATTTCGCGGCGCCGTTCCTCGGTCATTCCGGGGGCAGGGGCTTCCTCGACCACTTTCTGGTGGCGGCGCTGGACCGAGCAATCGCGCTCGAAGAGATGCACGCATCCGCCGTGGCGGTCGGCGAAGATCTGGATCTCGATGTGGCGCGGGCGCTCGAGGTATCTCTCGAGCAGGACACGGTCGTCGCCGAACGCCGACTTCGCCTCGCGCCGGCACGCCGCGAGGGCCGCGTCGAACTGGCCGGGCCCGCCGACCGCGCGCATGCCCTTGCCGCCGCCGCCTCTGGAGGCCTTGATCAGCACCGGATAGCCGATGCGCTCCGCCTGCGCGCGAAGCGCGCCGTCCGCCTGGTCTTCGCCGTGGTAGCCCGGCACCGTGGCGACCCCGGCCCTTTCCATCATGGACTTTGCCGCCGACTTGTCGCCCATCGCGCGGATCGCCGCCGCCGGGGGGCCGATGAAGGTCACGCCGGAATCCGCGCAGGCTTCCGCGAACCCGGGATTCTCCGACAGGAATCCGTATCCGGGATGGATCGCCTGCGCGGCGGATCGCTTCGCGGCCTCGATGATGCGGTCGCCCCGGAGGTAGCTGTCGGCTGCCGGAGCGCCGCCGATGCGGAACGCCTCGCCGGCGAGCGCGACGTGGCGCGATCGGGCGTCGACGTCCGAGTACACCGCGACGGTCGCGATCCCCATGCGCTTCGCGGTCCGCATCACGCGGCAGGCGATCTCGCCGCGATTGGCGATGAGGATCTTGTCGAACAAGGCCGCGTCCTATTTCTTCTTCGGGCGCGCGGCCTGCTTGGCTGCCTTGAGCCACCCGGGCGGGCGTTTCTCCAGGAACGAGCGCACGCCCTCCCTGCCTTCGGCGGAGGCCCGGGCGGCCGCGATGCGGACCGCCATGTCGGCCACGAGCTCGGGCGCGAGCGGATGCCTGGCGACCGCGCGAATCAGCTCCTTCGTCACCGCCTGGGCCCCGGGCGCGCCCTGGACGATTTCGCCCAGGACGACATTTACCGTCGCGTCGAGTTCCTGGAGCTGCGCCAGCTCCTGCACGAAACCGATGCGGTAGGCCTCTGCCGCCGGGAATCGCTCGGCGGTGAGGAAGAAGCGGCGGGCGTTTCGCTCGCCCATCGCCGCGACTACGTAGGGGCTGATGGTCGCCGGCGTGAGCCCCAGGCGTACTTCGGACACCGCGAATTCCGCGTCCACGGACGCGACGGCGATGTCGCAGGCGGCGATGAGGCCCATGCCCCCGGCGAGAGCGGCCCCGTGCACGCGCGCGATCGTCGGCTTGCCCAGCGTGTACAGCCGGTTGAGCATGGCGCCGAAAGCCTCCGCGTCCTTGCGGTTCTCCTCGAAATTCATCTCGCCCATGCGCTTCATCCAGTGGAGGTCCGCGCCGGCGCAGAACACCTTGCCGCGGCCGGCGAGCACCACCGCGCGCACCGCGGGATCCGCGTCGAGCTCGCCGAACGCCGCTGTCAGCTCGGCGATCATGGTCTCGTTGAAGGCGTTGCGGACCTCCGGGCGGTTGAGCCAGAGCACGGCGACGCCGTGATCCACGTGGATTTCGATGGTGCTGTAGGCCATGCCGTTCCCTCTCCCCGGGTTACATGCGGAAAACGCCGAATCGGGTTTCCTCGATCGGCGCGTTGAGCGACGCGGAAATCGCGAGAGCGAGGGCGCGCCGCGTGTCCTCGGGCGCGATGACGCCGTCGTCCCACAGGCGCGCGCTGGCATAGTAGGGATGCCCCTGGCGCTCGTATTGCTCGAGGATGGGACGCTTGAACTCCCCCTCCTCCTCCCGGCTCCATTTGCCGCCCTTCCCTTCGATGCCTTCGCGCTTCACCGTGGCGAGCACGGAGGCGGCCTGATCGCCGCCCATCACCGAGATGCGGGCGTTCGGCCACATCCACAGAAAGCGCGGCGAGAAAGCGCGCCCGCACATGCCGTAATTTCCCGCCCCGAAAGACCCGCCGATGATCACCGTGAACTTCGGCACCCGGCTGCACGCGACCGCGGTCACCATCTTCGCGCCGTCCTTGGCTATGCCGCCGGCTTCGTATTTCTTCCCGACCATGAAGCCGGTGATGTTCTGCAGGAACACCAGCGGAATCTTCCTCTGGCTGCACAGCTGGACGAAATGCGCGCCTTTCAGCGCGGACTCGGAGAACAGGATGCCGTTGTTCGCGACGATCCCGACCGGGTAGCCCCAGATGCGCGCAAATCCGGTCACGAGCGTCGCGCCGTAGTTCTGCTTGAACTCGTCCAACTCGCTCGCGTCGACGACGCGGGCGATCACCTCGCGCACGTCGTAGGGCTTGCGCTTGTCGGCGGGAACGACGCCGTGAAGCTCCTCGGCTGGGTAGAGCGGCTCGGCAGGCTCGTGCACGTCCGTCCCCGCGGCCCCGGCCCCGGCCAGATGGCCGACTATGGCGCGCACGATCGCGAGCGCGTGGGCGTCGCTCTGCGCGAGATGATCGGCGACGCCCGATTGCCGCGCATGCACCTCCGCTCCGCCGAGCTCGTCCGGAGAGACTTCCTCGCCGGTCGCGGCCTTGACGAGCGGTGGGCCGCCGAGAAAGATCGTCCCGTATCCCTTCACGATGATGCACTCGTCGGACATGGCGGGTACGTAGGCGCCACCCGCGGTGCACGAGCCCATCACCGCGGCGATCTGCGGAATGCCCTCGGCCGACATCGTCGCCTGGTTGTGGAAGATGCGGCCGAAGTGCTCGCGATCCGGAAAGACGCTGTCCTGCTCGGGAAGGAAGGCGCCGCCGGAGTCGACCAGATAGATGCAGGGGAGCCGGTTCTGCGCCGCAATTTCCTGGGCGCGCAGGTGCTTCTTCACCGTCATCGGGTAGTAGGTCCCGCCTTTGACGGTGGCGTCGTTGACGACGATCACGCATTCCCTGCCCGAGACCCGTCCGATGCCGGTGATGATGCCGGCGCCCGGCGCTTCGTCGTCGTACATGCCGAAGGCGGCCAGCTGGGACAGCTCGAGGAGCGGCGATCCCGGATCGAGCAGCAGCCGCAGCCGCTCGCGCGGCAGCAGCTTGCCGCGCGCGACGTGCTTCGAGCGTGCGGCTTCACCGCCTCCCTGCGCGGCCCGCTCGACCTTGGCGCGCAGGTCGGCGACCAGAGCCGCCATCGCCCGGGCGTTCGCTTGAAACTCCCCGGATTGGGGATTCAGCTTGCTCTTGATCGCGGTCATCTCGCGGCCTGCGCGCGTTCCGGGAGCGGATGGCCTGGCAGCAGGTCGTAGGGATGCTTCCTGCGGGGTTCGGCGCGGATGCGCGCGAGCCGCTCGTCGATGCCCGGATACTCGCCCCAATCGGCGCCCAGGTCGCCCTCGAAGATGAGATAGGCGCGGGCCGAGATGTCGGCGACCGTGAGCTTCTCTCCGACGAGGTGCCGGCGCCCGTTCATACGCGTGTCATCGCCTACCAGCCGCCCGTCGCGAGCCACTTGTCGATCTGCTCGAGCCGGTCCGAACCCCAGAAGGGCTCGCCGTCGACGACGATGTAGGGCGAGCCGAACGCGCCGATCGCGATCGCCTTGTCCACCTCCGCCCTGGTGCGGTCCTTGGTCGCCGGGTCACCGATGCCGGCGCGCACGTCTTCGGCGGCGAGGCCGGACTTGGCCGCCACCGAGACGACGTTGTCGGCGCTCGAGATGTCCACGTCGTCGAGAAAGTAGGCGGCATAGAGCGCCCTCGCCAGCTCCACCGCGCGCTTGGGATCGGTCGCGTCCATCCAGTAGAAGGCCCGGCACGCGGACACCGAGGCGATAGGAAATACCGAAGGATGGCGGTAAGCGACGCCGAGATACCCGGCCGTGCGCTGGATGTCGCGCAGGTGGTACGGGCCCTTCACCGGGATCGACGGCAGAGGCGCGCCGCCGGTCGCCTTGAACGCGACCCCGAGGAGGAACGGCCGCCACCTTACGTCGCGGCCGTGCCTTGCCGCGAGCGAGTCGATCTTGTGGCTCGCGAAGTACCCGTAGGGCGAGGAGAAATCGAAGTAGAAGTCGATCGGGTTCGCCATCACGCGATCTCTATCGCCATCGCCGTGGCTTCGCCCCCTCCGATGCACAGGCTCGCGACGCCGCGCTTGCCGCCGGTCTTCTTCAGCGCGCCGATGAGGGTGACGAGGATGCGCGCGCCGGAAGCGCCTATCGGGTGACCCAGCGCGCAGGCGCCGCCGTGGATGTTGACCTTCTCGTGCGGCAGGCCGTGCTCCTTCATCGCCGCCATGGTGACGACCGCAAAAGCCTCGTTGATCTCGTAAAGGTCGACTTTCGACGCGCTCCACCCGGTGGCCTCGTACAGCTTCCGGATGGCGCCCACGGGCGCCGTGGTGAACCAGTTCGGCTCGTGCGAGTGGGTGCTGTGTGCCACGATCACCGCGAGAGGCTTGAGTCCGAGCTTCTCGGCCGTGGACCGCCGCATCATCACGAGCGCCGCCGCGCCGTCGGAGATCGAGCTCGAGTTCGCCGCTGTGACGGTTCCGTCCTTCTTGAAGGCGGGCTTGAGCGTCGGGATCTTCTCGAAATTGGCCTTGAACGGCTGCTCGTCGTGCTCCATGAATCGCTCGGCCTTGCCCGTCTTGATGGCGATCGGGGTGGTTTCCCAGGCGAACGCGCCGTTGTTGTTCGCGGCTTGCGCGCGCTCGAGCGATTTGACCGCGAACTTGTCCTGCTCGTCGCGGGTGAAAGCATATTTCGACGCGCAGTCCTCGGCGAAGTTGCCCATCAGCTTGCCCCGGTCGTACGCGTCCTCGAGCCCGTCGAGGAACATGTGGTCGATGACCTGCTGGTGTCCCATGCGGTAGCCCGAGCGCGCCTTGGGGAGCAGATAGGGCGCGTTGGTCATCGACTCCATGCCGCCGGCGACCATGATCTCGTTGACGCCCGCGGCGAGCATGTCGTGGGCGAACATCGCCGCCTTCATGCCCGAGCCGCACATCTTGTTGATCGTGGTGGCACCGGTCGAAAGCGGAAGGCCTCCGGCTATGCTCGCCTGGCGCGCGGGCGCTTGGCCCTGGCCCGCGGGCAGCACGCATCCCATCACCACCTCCTGCACGCTCTCCGGCTTGACGCCGGCGCGCTCGACCGCGGCGCGGATCGCCGCCGCGCCGAGCAGCGGAGCCGAGAAATCCTTCAATTCGCCCTGGAACGCCCCCATGGGTGTCCTCGCGGCGGAAACGACTACGATCGGATCATTCATCATGACGGCCTCCAGAGAAACCTTGGTTGATATTCATGCCGATTCGGAGAAGAGCTCGCGGCCGATCAGCCAACGGCGGATCTCCGAGGTCCCCGCGCCGATCTCGTAGAGCTTGGCGTCGCGCCACAGCCGCCCGGTCGGGGTCTCGTTGATGTAGCCCATGCCGCCCAGGCACTGGATCGCCTCGCCCGCCATCCAGGTCGCCTTCTCGGCGGCGTAGAGGATCGCGCCCGCCGCGTCCTTGCGCGCGGTTTCGCCCCGGTCGAGCGCTTGGCCGACCGCGTAGACGTAGGCCCGGCAGGCGGAGAGCGTCGTGTACATGTCGGCGAGCTTGCCCTGCATGAGCTGGAACTCGCCTATCGGCTGGCCGAACTGCTTGCGCTCGTGGATGTAGGGCACCACCACGTCCATGCAAGCCGCCATGATGCCCAGCGGACCGCCCGCGAGCACGGCGCGCTCGAAGTCGAGGCCCGACATCAGCACCCTCACGCCCTGGGACTCCTCGCCGAGCACGTTCTCCGCGGGAACCTCGCAATCGCGGAACACCAACTCGCAGGTGTTGGACCCGCGCATGCCGAGCTTGTCCAGCTTCTGCGCCGTGGTGAAGCCTTTCATTCCCTTTTCGACAACGAAGGCGGTGATCGATTCCGAAGTCTTGCCGTAGACCACGAGCACGCCCGCGTCGGGGCCGTTGGTGATCCACATCTTGTTGCCGTTGAGAACGTAGCGGTCGCCCCGGCGATCGGCGCGCAGTCGCATTCCGACGACGTCCGACCCGGCGCCGGGCTCCGACATGGCCAGCGCGCCCACGCATTCGCCCGAGACGAGCTTGGGCAGGTACTTTTGTTTTTGAGCCTCGCTTCCGTTTCTGCGAATCTGGTTTACGCACAGATTCGAGTGAGCGCCATAGGAAAGGCCCACGGAGGCCGACGCGCGGCTGATTTCCTCCATCGCGACGATGTGCGCGAGGTAACCCATCGCCGTGCCCCCGTAAATCTCCTCGACGGTGACGCCGAGGAGCCCGAGTCCGCCGAGCTTCCTCCACAGGTCGGGAGGGAACTGGTTGGAGCGGTCGATCTCGGCGGCGCGGGGCGCGATCTCGGCCGCCGCGAAGGCGCGCACCGAGCTGCGCAGCATGTCGATCTCCTGCCCGAGGGCGAAGCGCAGCCCCGGCAGATCGGCCGTTGCGGCCCGGCCTGCGGCGAGGTTCGGGGTGCGGTCCATGGACGCGCTTCCGGAGTGGGAAGGCAACTCTACTTAACGTTTACGTTAACGTCAACATCGGGCAGACTCCGGGTCAGCGACGCCTCGCGGTCCGGGCGTTGAGGAGCTTCTTCGACTGGCGCTCGAAGCCGCGGATCTCATCGAGCACCTCGTCGATCTCCTCGCGCTGCCGCTCGAGCTGCTCGCGGCGCGCCGCGAGCGCCGCGACGAACTTCTCCAGCTGCGGCCTCTCGTCGGGGGCCGAGTCGTAGAGCTCGAGCATCTCGCGCACTTCGGCGAGGGAAAACCCCAGCCGCTTGCCGCGAAGGATGAGCTTCAGCCGCACGTAGTCGCGCTTGCCGTAGACGCGGCGGCTGCCGCTGCGACGGGGCGAGAGGAGCCCCTCGTCCTCGTAGAAGCGGATTGCTCGCGGAGTGACGTCGAGCTCGCGGGCGAGGTCGCCTATGGAGCATGGATCGCTGATCGACTCGGTGGCGTCGGCCGCCATAATTTGAGAAAATTCGCTCGAAGAAACGCAATTCTACCGCCGGCGAAGACCGCCGGAGCGCCTACCCAGAGTGACGCCAGAATCCATCCTCGAATATCCGCGGGCCGCGCCGCCCGAGGGCGGCGCGACGCTCGAGATCGGGCCGGGGGTGCACTGGGCGCGCATGCCGCTGCCCTTCGCGCTCGACCACATCAACCTGTGGCTGCTCGAGGACGAGGCCGCCGGAGCGCCGGCCTGGACGCTGGTCGACTGCGGCATCGGCGACGACGTCACCCGCGGGCTCTGGGAGAGGATCTTCGCCGAGCGCATCGCCGGCCGGCCGGTGGTGCGCCTCATCGTCACGCACCACCATCCCGACCACGCCGGCCTGGCCTCGTGGCTGGTGGAGCGCACCGGCGCGCAGATGTGGATGCCGCAAGCCGAGTATTTCGCCGCGCACGCGATGCGCGAGGGCAGCGCCGGCTTCGCTTTCGACCGAGTCGTCGCGATGTTCGAGCGCAACGGGCTCGCCGGGGAGAGGCTGGAGCTGATGCAGCAGCGGCGCAGCAATTACCGGATCCGCGTGCCCGCGTTTCCCTCGGACTACCGGCGCCTGATGGACGGAAACACGCTGCGCATCGGCCGCCGGGACTGGAAGGTCATCACCGGCTACGGCCACGCCCCGGAGCACGCCGCGCTGTACTGCGGGGAATCGGGCGTGCTGATATCCGGCGACATGGTGCTGCCCAAGATCTCGACCAACGTCAGCGTCTGGGCGAACGAGCCCGAGGGCAACCCGCTCGCGCTGTTCCTCGATTCGCTCACGCGCTACGCCGGGTTGCCGGCGACCACCCTCACTTTGCCCTCCCACGGGCTCCCGTTTCGCGGGTTGCGCGAGCGCATTGCGCAGCTGAAGGAGCATCACCGCCTGCGCCTCGACGAGCTGCACGAGGCCTGCGATGCGCCGAAGTCCGCCGCCGACGTGCTCGACACGCTGTTCCGCCGCAAGCTCGACACGCACCAGCTGTTCTTCGCGATGGGGGAGGCCATGGCGCATCTGCATTTGCTGGAGCGCGAGGGGCGTCTTTCGCGCTCCGTCGGAAGCGACGGCATCGTGCGCTACGGTCGGGCGTGAGTACCGTGCCGGATCCGCAACCGTCGACCGATCCGGCGCAGAGCGCGAAGCTGTTCGCCGAGGTCGCGGAGCGGTCCGGCCGTTTGATGGGAGAATTCCTCCGGAGGCAGGCTGCCGGCGGCGGTGCCGATCCCGTCGACGAATTCGGCATCGGACGCGCTTTCATGGATCTCGCGGCCCGCATGCTCGCCGAGCCCTGGAAGCTCGCCGAAATGCAGACCCGGATGTTCTGGGACCACGTCGCGCTATGGCAGAGGACTGCGCTGCGCGCCGTGGGAGGAAAGCCCGAGCCGGTCGTCGAGCCGGCCAAGGGCGACCATCGTTTCCGCGAGGCGGGCTGGCAGGATCTTTTCCTGTTCGATTATCTCAAGCAGTCGTATCTCATCGCCGCGCGCCACCTGCAGGCGGCCGTCGCATCGGTCGAAGGCCTTCCCGAGGACACCCGCAAGAAGGTCGCCTTCTACACCCGCCAGTACGTCGATGCGCTGTCGCCGTCCAATTTCGCCCTGACGAATCCGGAGGTGCTGCGCGAGACCGTGCAATCGGGGGGCCAGAACCTGCTCAGAGGCCTGAACAACCTCCTGTCGGACATCGAGCGTGGCGGCATCAGCATGACCGACGAGAAGGCGTTCAAGGTCGGAGTGAACGTCGCGACCACGCCCGGCAAGGTGGTCCACCAGACCGAGCTGATGCAGCTCATTCAGTACGCGCCGACGACCGCGACCGTGTTCGCGCAGCCGCTCCTGATCGTGCCGCCCTGGATCAACAAGTACTATGTACTCGATCTGCGCGAAAAGAACTCGTTCGTGCGATGGGCGCTCGCGGAAGGGCACACGGTGTTCGTCGTTTCCTGGGTCAACCCGGACGAGCGCCTCGCCGGCAAGACCTTCGAGGACTACATGCTGGAAGGACCGATCGCGGCGCTCGACGCGATCGAGAAGGAGACCGGCGGCGGCAAGGTCAATCTCGTCGGCTATTGCCTGGGCGGCACGCTCCTCGGCGCGACGCTCGCCTGGATGGCCGCGAAGAAGGACGCGCGCGCGGCCTCGGCGACGTTTCTCGCGTCGCTGCTCGATTTCTCCATTCCGGGCGAGCTCGGCGTGTTCATCGACGAGGCCCAGGTCCGGAACCTCGAGCGCCGCATGGGCGAGCGCGGCTACCTCGAGGGCTCAGAGATGGCGGCGACGTTCAGCATGCTGCGCGCGAACGATCTCGTGTGGTCCTTCGTGGTCCACAACTACCTGCTGGGGCGCGATCCCTTTCCGTTCGACCTGCTGTACTGGAACTCGGATTCGACCCGCATGCCCGCCAAGATGCACAGCTTCTATCTGAGGAACATGTACCTCGCGAACCGGCTGAAGGAGCCCGGGGGCCTCAGCCTCGCGGGGGAGCCCATCGACCTGCGAAGGATCGCGCTGCCGGCGTATTTCGTTTCGCCCGTCGATGACCACATCGCTCCCTGGAAATCCACTTACCTGGGCGCGCGCCTGCTCTCGGGGCCGACGCGGTTCGTGCTCGGCGGATCCGGGCACATCGCGGGCGTCGTGAATCCACCCTCCCCGGGGAAGTACGGCTATTGGACGAACGAAGTCTTGCCGGAATCCGCGGACGCCTGGCAGTCGCAGGCGACGCGGCACGAAGGCTCGTGGTGGAACGACTGGAGCGCCTGGATCGCCGGCGTGAACGGTTCCCTGCACGTGCCGGCCCGCGTGCCCGGCCGCGGGAAGCTCCCTGCGATCGAGGATGCGCCCGGTACCTACGTGAACGTCAGATAACGAAGGCCTTCCTGAGCTGCAGGAGGTAGCCGAGCGCCCTGATCGCACGGCTGCCGTACCACGCGGTCATCTCCCCGTCGATCAGCGCGACCTTCCGCGCCCGGGGAAAGCAGGCTCGGACTTCGGCGATGTGGCTCTCGCCGAAACGGTACGGTTCGCTCGACAGCAGAACGGTGCGGGTTTCGCCGAACGCCGGGTCGTCGAGCGAGATCTTCGGATAGCGCTCGCTGCTGTCCACCGGAACGGTTTCCCATTTGACCAGTGCGAGCATGCGCGACACGTAGGTGTCGCGGGACACCGTCATCCAGGGTTTTTTCCAGATGAGGTAGAGCACGGGTTCGGGAGAAAGCGCGCGCGCTCCCGCGTCCAGCGCCTCGTATTCCGCCTCGAACCTTTCGCACAGGTCCCCGGCTTCGCGCTCGCGCCGGAAGATCCCGCCGATCAGGCGGTAGAGCGCGAGATTGTCGCGCGGCGCGAGAGGATGCGTGACGACCAGCGTCGGGACGAATTCGGCGAGCGCCTGCGCGTCTTCCTTCCTGTTCTCGTCGATGTTCAGGATCACGTGCGTGGGCGCGAGCGCGCGCACGCGGTCGATATCGACGTCTTTGGTCCCGCCGACCTTGGGGATGGCGCGCACGGTGTCGCGCGGATGGACGCAGAAGCCCGTGCGCCCTGCGAGCGCGCCCCCGAGCCCGAGATCGCACAGGAGCTCGGTAATGCTCGGCACGAGGCTCACGATGCGCGGATCGCGGGCAGGAGCGTGCAGTGTCCCCGCCGCGTCGACGAGCTCGTCCCTCACCGGGGAAGGCCGCGGGCCTTTCTCGGCGCGCGCGCGAACAGACGGTCGAAGAGCCAGCGCGGGAGCAAGCGGAGCACGAACGAGACGAGAGCCATCTGCCACGGGATCACGGAGAGACGGCGCCGCGCGGAGATGACCCGGGCCATGCGCCTGGCAGCATCGTCGGCGTCGATGAGAAAGGGCATGCGATAGTGGTTCTCGGCGGTCATCGGCGTGCGTATGTAGCCCGGACAGATGGTTACTACCGACACTCCCGACCCGTGGAGCTCCACGCGCAGGCTCTCCAGGTACGTGATCGCCGCCGACTTGGACGCGCTGTAGGCGCTGCCGCCCGGCAACCCGCGGAAACCGGCCACGCTCGCGATCCCGACGAGCGTGCCGCTTCCCCGGGCGCGCATCGCCTCGACGAACGGCTGGAAAGTCGCGACCATGCCCAGAACGTTCGTGTCGATGATCTTGCGGAACACCGCGAGGTCCTCCGGCTTCTCGGTCAGGGTGCCGGCGCCGATTCCCGCGTTCGCGATGACGACGTCAGGGACGCCGAAGCGTTTCGTGAAATCCTCGGCCGCGGACTGCAGGGTCGGCGCGTCGGTGATATCGACCTGGTAGCAGGATCCGGCCCCACCCAGGCTCGACAGAAGCGCCTGCGTCTTCGACAGCCGCCTCGCACACAGGCCCAGCACCGCCCCTTCGCGCGCGTAGTGGGCCGCGAGCGCGGCGCCTATGCCCGTCGACGCGCCGGTGATGAAGATGCTGGCTGGGGGCACGAAGCGGTCAGCGCAGAGGCTCTTTGCGCTCGAGCCTGACTAGGTGGTCGAGCACCTGCCCGGCCTGCCCGGTGCCGCCAGCAAGGCGGGCGGACGTCAGGAACCTCACGTCCACGATGAACGCAGGCCCGGCCGCAGCGGCTACTTCGTCTTGTGAAGCTGCTTGCGCACTTCGCCGATGAGCGTGTCGGCGGTCGCGAGCATCGCTTTCTGCGAGGTGCTCGCCATCACCAGGTAGCGGCCCTGTACGGTCAGGGCGGGTACCCCGTCCAGACGATATGCCCCCGCCATCTGCGCGGCACGCCGCATCTTGCTTTCCACCGAAAAGGAGTGAAAGGCCGCGTCGTACTTCGCCATGTCGACCTTCTGCTTGGCCAGCCAATCGGCGACCCATTTCGCGTAGGCGTCGCCACGCAGCCGCACTCCGCCCTGTTGATGGATGGCGTCGAACAGGGAGCGGTGCACGCGGCCGACCTCGCCGATCGTTTCCAGCGAATAGAAGATGCGCGCGTCGATGGCCCAGTCCTCGTTCAGGATTCCTGGCACCCGCTTGAATTGCACGTCGCGCGGCAGGCGCTTGACCCAGGCCTCGAGGTCGGGCTCGAGCGCATAGCAGTGGGGGCAGCGGTACCAGAAGAACTCGATCACCTCGATCTTGCCCGGGGCGTCGACGGCCTGAGGCGGCTTCAGTTCGACGTAGTCGGTGCCCTCTACGGGGGCGCGCTGGGCGAACGCGGAGAAAGCGATGAGCAAGCCGGACAGGGCGCTCAGCAGGCGAAGGGGCATGGGGGATCTCCTCGGAGCCGGTTCAATTCGTGCGGGTGTCGGTGACCTTGATCAGCGACACGTCGATGCCGTTCTGGGTGAGCTGTTGCCGGACCCGGTTGATCTCGTCGACACGCGTGTAGGGACCCAGCCGGACCCGGTACCACGTGCCTTTCCCCGCCACGTTGGCGGGCTCGACGTTGGCTTCCATTCCCATCAAGGCCAACCTCGCCTTGAGACCGTCGGCGTCGGCGGGATTAGGAAACGAGCCCGCCTGCAGAAAATAGCTCTCCTTCGCTGCGCCCGACTTGGGCGCCTGCTTGGCAGCCTCGCGCATCTGCCGCTCGGTGACCGGCTCTTCCTTCCCCGGGAGGATGCGGTAGAAATCGAACCTGGGCATGTCCTCGGCCTTGGCGGACTTCGAGGCCTCGGCCGCCTTCTGATCCGCGGCGAGGGGCTTGTCCTGGAGCTTTGGCCTGTCGGCGAAGGGGATCGGCGTCTTGAAAAAGTAGATCGCGATTCCGGCGGCAACACCCAGTCCGAGCAGAAATCCGAAAAAAAGGCCGATAAGGAAGCTGCCCGAGGAATCCGGCCTGGGGGCCTGAATCTGCTTGTAATCAAAGCTCATCGCGGCGACACGTCACATTTTCTCGGGCTGGCTCACGCCCAGCAGGGTAAGCCCGTTGCGCAACACCTGGCGTACGGCTTGGCACAGCGCCAGCCTGGCCAACCGGGCCGGCGCTTCGGGGACTAGTATGCGTTCGGCATTATAGTAACTGTGAAAATCCCCCGCTAGTTCGCGCAGGAAGAAGACCGCTTGGTGCGGGGCAAGTTCCGCCGCGGCGTTTTCCAAGACCTCCGGAAACTCGCCCAGGCGCTGCAACAGCGCCAGTTCGCGCGCGCTCGTGAGGGGCCCTAGGTCCGCATCCTCGATCGTTCGGGCTCCGTCCTGGTCCCCGAACTGGGTTCTCCATTGTTCGAGCACCGAGCAGATTCGCGCGTGGGCGTACTGGACGTAATAGACCGGGTTTTCCTCTGATCGCGACTTGGCGAGGTCGACGTCGAACACGAACTCGGTGTCGGCCTTGCGCGACAGAAGGAAGAAGCGCACGGCGTCGCGTCCGGCCTCCTCGATCAGTTCACGCAGGGTGACGTACGAACCGGCGCGCTTGGAAATTTTCATCTCCTCGCCGCCCTTCATCACGGTCACCATCTTGTGCAGGACGTAGTCGGGATAGCCGCGCGGGATGCCCCGCTCCCATTTCGAGGACGCGGCCTGCAACCCGGCGCGCACCCGTGTCACCGTGCCGTGGTGGTCCGAGCCCTGGATATTGATCGCGCGTGTGAACCCCCGCTCCCATTTGGTCAGATGGTAGGCGACATCGGGCACGAAGTAGGTGTACTCCCCATCGGACTTCCGCATGACGCGATCCTTGTCGTCGCCGTAGTCCGTGGTCCTGAGCCAGAGGGCGCCGTCCCGTTCGAAGGCCTTGCCCGCCTCGATCAGCGATCGCACGGTCTTCTCGACGCGGCCGTCGCGGTACAGCGACGATTCCAGATAGTAGTTGTCGAAGCGTACGCCGAACGCCTGCAAGTCGAGATCCTGCTCGCGCCGCAGCTCGACCACGGCGAAACGCGTCACCGCTTCCAGGTCCTCGCCGTCTTGATTCCCCGCAGCGAGATACTTCTCGGCGATCTCCCGTATGTAGTCGCCGTGATAGCCGTCGGCCGGGAATTCCGCCGGCACTCCGACCTTCTCGCGGATGCGCGCCTGAACCGACAGTCCGAGGTTGCGGATCTGCGCACCGGCATCGTTGTAATAGTACTCGCGCGTCACTCGCCATCCCTGCGACTCGAGCAAAGCCCCGATCGCGTCGCCGAGCGCCGCCTGCCGGCCGTGCCCGACGTGCAGGGGGCCGGTGGGATTGGCGGAGACGAATTCCAGCACTACCGGACGTCCGCCGGTCCTATCGTGCCTCCCGTAGTCATTACCCCGCGCGAAGATCGTCCTTGCAGTGTGCTGCTTCGCGGCCGGGCGCACACGGAAATTGATGAATCCCGGGTGTGAAACTTCAGGGGTCACCCATTCCGAGGGTGGCGCCGCGTTCACCAGAGCCCGCGCCGTCTCCGCCGGGGACTGCCGGAACTGCCGCGCAAGCTGCATCGCGATCGGCGACGAGAAGTCGCCGTGTTGCGCCTGCTTGGGCCGCTCGAGCGAGATCAGCGACGCGGGCTGCTGCGGGGCGACTTTGGCTAGCGCGGCCGCAAGCAGCTCGGTGATATGGGACTTGATCTCGGCGGACATGAGGAGCCGAAAAAGGGCCGCGTATTATAGCTTCCGGCTTGATACCCGCAGTCGTTGCACGGAGAATAGCGCCCGGCGCATCCATTCGAGGGAGCATCCAGTGGGCAAAGGCGACAAGCGTACCTTCCGCGGCAAGGTCTTCAAGGGTTCACACGGCAAGACCCGGCCGCGCAAGTCGAAGAAAAAGGCGAAAAAACCCGTCTAGAATTCGACCGGGTCCACGTCCAGATGCCAGCGCACCCCATGGGTCGGCAGCTGGAATAGCGTCTCGCTCCAGTCCTTGAGGAATGCCTGGAGCCGCGGTCGCGAGCGCGACTGGAGCAGCGCCTGCGCCCGCTCCAGGCCTGCAAGTCTCGCGAGCGACATAGGAGCCGGGTCGAATACGGTGATCGCCGCGTGCGGCGCGGGCGCCGCCTCGATGGCCTTGCGCAGGAAGCGCATCGCTCGCGCGGCGTCGGCGCTCTCGGCGCGCAGCACCGCTTCGAATACGAACGGCGGGAATCCCGCTTCGCGGCGCTCCGTCAGCAAGCTTTGCGCGAACCCGGGGTAATCGTGCTTCAAGAGGGCCTGGTACAGAGGATGCCCCGGATAGCGCGTCTGGATCAGGACTTCGCCCGGCAGATTGGCGCGCCCGGCTCGCCCGGCCACCTGCTGCAGCTGGGCGAAGCTGCGTTCGCTCGCGCGATAGTCGCTGGAGAAGATTCCGCCGTCGGCGTTGAGGACGCCTACCAGGGTCAGCCGCTCGAAGTGATGGCCTTTGGCCAATATCTGGGTTCCGACCAGGATGTCCGCGCGCTCGGCGCCTTCGAGGAGCTTCTCCAGCCTGTTCTTCGCGCGTGCGGCGTCGCTGTCCAGGCGGAGGATGCGCGCGTGCGGGAATCTCTCGGCAAGCGTGAGCTCGATCCTCTGCGTTCCCCGACCGAAGGCCTGCAAGTCCGGGTTGCCGCACTCGGGGCAGGCGCGCGGTACGCGCTCGGTCAAGCCGCAGTGGTGGCAGCGCAGGCTTTCGTCGGCGAGGTGCAGCACCAGGTGCGCCGAGCAACGCGCGCAGTCCTTTACCCATCCGCACGCCGGGCAGGCGAGCACCGGGGCGTAGCCGCGCCGGTTGATGAACACCAGCGATTGCTCGCCGCGTGAAAGACGGGCCGCCAGGGCATCGACCAGCGGCGCTGCAAAGCCTTCCTGGAGAGGATGCTCGCGGGTGTCCACAAGGCGGATCCCGGGAAGCCTCGCGGCTTGTATGGCGCGCCGCTTGAGCGGGATCAGAGCGTATTTTCCCGAGCTCGCACGGTGGAAGGTTTCGAGGGACGGCGTCGCCGAGCACAGCACTACCGGCACGCCAGTGATCTGGGCGCGTGCGATCGCGAGATCGCGTGCCGAATACCGCACCCCGTCGCGCTGCTTGAACGAGATGTCCTGCTCTTCGTCGACGACGACGAGACCCAGCTCGGGAAGCGATGCGAACACCGCCAGCCGCGTGCCGAGCACGATGTGCGCGAGCCCTCGATGTGCGAGCGCCCAGCCGCGAGCGCGCTCGACCTCCGGGCTACCGCTGGTCTGCGTGACGATGCAGGCGCCGGGAAAACGGTCCCGGAACACGCCCTCGAGCGCCGGAGTGAGCGCTATCTCTGGAACCAGCACTAGCGCCTGCCGGCCGCGTGCGAGGACCTCTGCGACGAGCTGCAGGTACACCTCTGTCTTGCCGCTGCCGGTCACCCCGAACAGAAGGCTGACCCCGAACCTTCCGAGTCCGCGACGCAAGACATTCAGCGCCTGCTCCTGCTCCGGGGTCAGGGCGTGCGGGAGCACAAGGCCGGGCACGGTCCGCTCAGGGACGAAACGGGCGATCCACCCCGCTTCGATTCCTCGCTTGATTAGGCTTCGCCCACCGCGAGCCGCGGCTGCCAGGCCTGACTCAGTGACGGATCCCTGGGCGAGGCGCTCAAGGAGCGCCCGCAAGCGCCGCTGGCGCCGCGGAATCGAGGCGAGCGCGTCCCGCCCAGCGGACGCAAGCGCTAGCTCGTGAGGCGCCTCCGGAACGGGCCTGGAGCTGCGCAACCGCGGGGGCAGGGCCGCGGCAAGCACCTCTCCGAGCGGTCGCTGGTAGTACCCGCTGCAGAATTTCGCCAAGTCGAGCCAGCGGCGGTCGAGTGGCGGCACGTCGCGCAGGATTTTTTCCGCCGAACGAAGGCGGGACGGCGGTACCCGGGACTCGCTGGCCACTTCGACGATCACACCCACGAAGCTTTTCTTTCCGAACGGCACCAACACCCGGCATCCGATGTCCGCGCGGGTCGCGCCCTCCGAGCGGTAATCGAATAACGTCGGCAGCGGAATGTCGAGCGCGACACGAAGAATCATCATGGCCGGAATCGAGACGCCCCGCGCTATTCGAGAGAAGTCTCAAGCCACGAGGATAAAGTGCTTGGTTGACTGGGCTTTTCAGGGTTTTTCACAGAATTTGTGAGTAACTGTGTGAATAAGGGCTTCACGCTACTGTAACTCACACTTCTGCAAGGAAATTTTCTCGATGCTCAAAATGCGAGCGCATGGAAATCTCCAGATCGTTCAGTGTCTTACAGAACTCTCGGGGCAAGTCCTCGAAACTCCGCGCCAGATGGGCCTCTGCGGGCACTACTGTGCATAAGTCGTTTCACGCCACTCGGCGGCGCGGTTGCGTTTTTCGGACTCCGTCAGTGGAATTTCGGGCTCAGTTCGTGCACCGCGGCGACCAGCGCGGCTACATTGTCCGTGGGCGTGAGCTGTGGAACCCCATGGCCGAGATTGAAGACATGGCCGGCGCCTTTTCCGAACGATGCGAGAGCTCTCTGGACCTCGCGGCGCACGACCTCCGGCGTCGCGAGCAGTACCGCGGGGTCGATGTTCCCCTGCAGCGCAGCGCGCGCCCCGATCCGGCGGCGTGCGTCTCCGAGATCGACGCTCCAATCCAGGCCGACGCAGTCGCACCCGGTGCCGGCGATGGGCTCGAGCCAAGACCCGCCGCCCTTGGTGAACACAATGACCGGGACTCGCTGCGCGCCTTCGCCGCGCTTGAGCTGGGAGAGCACGCTCCGGATGTATTCCAGCGAGAATTCGCGGTACGCCGCCGCCGACAGGCTGCCGCCCCAGGTGTCGAAGATCATGACAGCGTTCGCGCCGGCATCGATCTGAGCGTTCAGCAGGGCCACGACCGCACGAGTATTGATCTCGAGAAGGCGATGGAGGAGTTCGGGCCGCTGATGAAGCATCAGCTTGACGTTGCGCCAGTCGTCGCTCGCCTGTCCCTCCACCATATAGCAGGCCAGCGTGTAGGGGCTGCCGCAGAAGCCGATCAGCGGTACCTTTCCCGCCAGAGAGCGCTGCACCTCGCCGATGGCGTCGGTCACGTAGCGAAGACGGTCGCCAGGATCGGGAGCCGCGAGCTTTGCAATCGCATGCTCGTCGCGTAAGGGGCGCTCGAAGCGCGGGCCTTCGCCTTCGGCGAAGTACAGCCCGAGGCCCATCGCGTCGGGGATCGTGAGAATGTCCGAAAAGAGAATCGCCGCGTCCAGAGGAAAGCGCTCGAGCGGCTGCAACGTCACCTCGGCGGCGAGCGAGGGTGTCTTGCAGAGAGCGAGGAAGCTTCCCGCGCGGCCGCGCGTCTCGTTGTACTCCGGAAGGTAGCGCCCTGCCTGGCGCATCAGCCAGACCGGCGTGTAGGGGGTCGGCTGCCTGAACAGCGCCCGTATCAGCGTGTCGTTCCGCAGCGCGGCCATCAGTCAGAGCTTCATCAGCTCCCGAGTGATGAACTCCCATTCCTCCACGCTCACGGGAGTGATCGAGAGCCGGTTGCCGCGCGCGAGCGTGCGCATCTTGGCGAGTTCGCGATGGCTGCGCAGCTCGGCGAGCCCGACTAGGCGCGTCTTCCTAACGAACCGGACGTCGACGTTGAACCAGCGCGGCGAGTCGCGTCTTGCCGCCGCGTCGAAGTAGGGGCTCTTCCTGTCGAACTGGCTCGCGTCGGGATAAGCCGCGGACGAGATCTCGGCGAGCCCCGCTATGCCGGGCTCGGGGCAGCTCGAGTGGTAGAAGAATACCTTGTCACCGATATGCATCTCCTTGAGCATGAAGTTGCGTGCCTGGAAGTTGCGCACGCCGAACCAGGGCGTGGTCTTGCGGGGCGCGGCCGCGAGGTCGTCGATGCCGAATTCGTCCGGCTCGGATTTCATCAACCAGAAGGCCATGCTCCAGTTCCCTATGGACCCACAAACGAAAACGCAGGCCGGTGCCTGCGTTTCGCTTGTTGCTCCCGCTCTCCTTGTAAGGAGTCCCCCGTCAGCGCCGCTAGAGCCGATTCCTGAACCTATCGGTCCAAGGTGGTCGCTTTCCGGTCACATCAGGTACATCCGACTAGGGACGCGCACAACAGTGACGCTGGGTCCGCAACCTATTCCATTCTGTTGGTTCAAGAATTTTCCGAGTCTTGGCGTACACCACAGGGGACAATTTCGTCGGGCGCTGCCCGACCCGTTCAAGATCACCGCCACTCTAAGGAGCGAGAGCCTGATCGAGCGTCGCCTCCATTGCGGCCATTCTACGCCTGAGACCCTCTATGTCAAAGCCGCTCGCGTGATTTCGCGAGCTGAGCAGCTCGTGAGCGATGTTGAGCGCTGCCATGACGGCGATGCGCTCGGCGCTCGATACTTTGCCGGCATCTTTGATCTCCGTCATCTTGCGGTCCAAATAAGCCACCGCCGACAGCAGGGCGTTCCTCTCCTCGTCGGAACAGGCGACCTTGTAGGTTCGACCCATGATGTTGACATCGAGGGTTTTCGATTTCTGGTTCATCCGCGCCTATTCTGGGATCTGCTTGAGGAGAGTCTCCAGCTTGTTGCGCGCCCCGTCGATTTTCTCCGACAACTGGCGCTTATCGCCCTGCAACGCCGCCAGTTGCTGGCGCAAACCCCGGTTCTCGTCACGCAACCGCTGGCAGAGCCGCGCCGCTTGCCGGATTTTTTCTTCGAGAGTGGCCAGTTCCGCGTCCATCGGCACACTATAGTTTGGAAAATCCTGTTAAGTCAAGGTGTAAGGCCCCGTTCTCAATGTAGATTCCCACCTCGTTACCGGGCGGATTTCAAAGACTTGTGTTGTACAATCAACGCGCTCGTTCGAGGTGTCCCGGCGCGTTTCGAGCGCCGGGGTGAAACGGGAAAGAGGTGCGGCCCGGAGTTTCGAGCCAAGGCCTCTGCTGCCCCCGCAACGGTAAGTGCGCGCGGGCGTATCACGAAAGCCACTGCGGCGATCCACCCGCGGGAAGGCGATACGCCCGATCCCACCAGCCCGGAGACCGGCCTCGATCGAAGGTGGGAAATGCCGCGGGGCGCGGTGTCGGCCGTCTGCTCCGTCGTCCGCATTTCCTCTCGCAACGTTCGCAATCGGCCTGCGGGGACGCTGGCCGGGGAGGAATCTTTGAAAAGACCGGCGATTACAGCGGTACTCGCATTGCTCGTTGCGCGCCTTGCATTCGCTGACGGTCCCGAAGAGGAGGTCGTAGTCACCGCGACCCGCTTGCCGCAGCCACAGTCCCAGACCTTGCAGCCCGTGGCGATCATCACCGCTGAGGACATTGCGAAGGCGGGCCAGCAAACCCTGGTCGAAGTGCTCCAAGCTCTGGGCGGGGTCGAGGTCGCAAGCAACGGAGGGTTCGGGCAGCCGAGCAGTGTGTTCATGCGCGGTGCCAACAGCGGCCACACGCTGGTCCTGCTCGACGGCATGAGAATCGGCTCTGCCACCCTCGGCACCACCGCGCTCGAGAACATTCCGCTCGATCAGATCGAGCGCATCGAAGTCGTTCCCGGGCAGCTGAGCAGCCTGTACGGTTCGGACGCGATCGGCGGCGTCATCCAGATCTTTACGAAGAGCGGAAGATACTCCCCGCCGGCGAGCGTGACCGCCGGGGCGGGCACGTACGGAACGGCGAGCGCGGGCGCCGGGATCAATCGCGCGATCGGAAACACGGTCCTGAGCCTGAACGTCGGATATTTCGGGAGCAGCGGCTTCGACGCGACGAAGCCCGGCGCCTTCGGGCACGATCCGGACAAGGATAGCTATCGGAACCAGAATTTTTCCGGAAAGATCGCCTACCATCTGGATGCGCGGAACGAGCTCGGGCTCACCGTTTTCCAGAGCGACGGACGTGCGCATCTGGACAACGATCCCGCGATCGATGCGGTGAACCATCAAACCCTTTCCGCGTTCTCGATGTACAGCTCGAACCAGATCACCGAGGACTGGCAAAGCCTGCTGAAGGCCGGGCAGGGGCAAGACAAGAGCACGACCTCCGGCGTTCTGCCGAGCTTTTTCGGCACCCGGCAGCCGCAATACACCTGGCAGAACAACATCAAGCTCGGCCCGGGAACCGCGATCGCCGGGGCGGAGTATCTGATCCAGGACGTCACGAGCGATTCGACGTTCGCGCAGAACCGGCGCAGCGTCAAATCCGCGTTCGCGGGCTACCTCGGCGCGTACGATAAGCACGACTGGCAGGCGAATGTCCGCGTTGACGACAACAGCCAGTTCGGGAGTCATACCACCGGCTTGCTCGGCTACGCCTACCGCCCGACCGACGCCCTGCGGCTCCGCATCGGAGCTGGAACCGCGTTCAAGGCCCCCACGTTCAGCGATCTCTACGCGATCGATCCGACCGGCGGCTTCACCCCCAATCCGAATCTTCTGCCGGAGAGCTCGCTCAGCAAGGAAGCCGGCGTGAGCTATCAGCTGGGAACGAACCGGTTCAGCGCCACATATTTCGACAACCACATCGACAACCTGATCGTCTTCGTCGTGACCGATCCGCTCACCTTCGCCGGAACCGTCCAGAATCTGGAGAGCGCGAGGATCAGGGGCCTCGAGCTCGGCTACCAGGGCTCCTTCGGCGAATTCCGGGCAAGTGCTCACGCGACGTTTCAGGATCCCGTCGATCAGGCGACCGGATCGATGCTGCCCCGGCGCGCGAAGGAGTTCGGCTCGCTGCGCCTGGGCAGAGCCTCGGGGCGGTGGACGCTGGGCGGCGAGGTCCTTGCAAGCGGGGCGCGTTTCGATCAGGCAGGCGAGGCGGAGGGAAGCAGAATGCACGGCTATGCGATGGTCAACCTCACTGCGGCCTACGCTCTCGGTCGCGATTGGTCCGTCCGGGGGAGGTGGAACAACGTTTTCGACAGGCAGTACGAGCTCGCCCAGAACTTCAATACGCCGGGGAGCAACGTGTTCGTCGCCGTCCAGTATCAGTCGAATTGAGCGCCGGGAACTCGCTCCGGCCCTCTTGGGTCCCGTCCGAGTTCTCTGCTAATGTTCGCCGCATGCCCTATGGCCCGGCCGACGCGATCGACCTGACGCTGCTGAAGCGCGCTCTGGTGATCCAGTTGCGCCACCACGGCGACGTGCTCCTCACCTCGCCCGTGCTAACGGTGCTCAAGAACCACGCTCCTGTGTCCGAGGTCGACGCCCTCGTGTACGCCGAAACCCGCGACATGCTCGATCTGCATCCGGCGATCGCGCAAGTCCACGTCGTCGACCGGCGCTGGAAGGAACTGGGAGCACAGGCGAGGATCATGCGCGAATGGCGGCTCCACGCGGCGATGCGCGCGCGGCGATATGACTTGATCGTCCATCTCTCCGAGCATCCGCGCGGCGCCTGGCTCGCGCGGTCGCTCGGCGCGCGTTACGCCGTGGCGCACGATTTTCCCCGCAAGAGCGGCGCCTGGAAGAAAAGCTTCTCTCATCTGGCGCCGCTTCCGGCGAACGGCCGCCGGCACCGCGTCGAGCTCAACCTCGACGCGCTCAGGCGGATCGGGATCCAGCCCGGCGACGAGGAGCGCAAGCTGGCACTCGTGCCCGGGGGTGAAGCGGAGCGCAGCGTGGATGCGCTGCTGGCCTCGGAAGACCTGCGCGCAAAGCGCTTCATCCACTTTCACCCAGGCTCGCGCTGGCAATTCAAGTGCTGGCCCACCGAGCGAGCGGCAGCGTTGATCGACGCGCTGGTCGGGCGCGGGGACCGCGTTGCTCTCACCGCGGCTCCCGACGATCGGGAGCTCGCGCTGGTGGCCGAGATCCGCAGCCGGGCGGGCGCGAGCTTCGCCGATTTCTCGGGAAAGCTCACGCTCAAGCAGCTCGCGGCGCTCACCGCGCGTGCCAAGATGTTCATCGGCGTGGACTCCGCGCCGATGCACATCGCCGCGGCTATGCAGACCCCGACGGTCGCGCTCTTCGGACCGAGCGGCGAGGCCGAATGGAGCCCCTGGAAAGTACCCCATCGCGTGGTCGCCTCGGCCGAGCACCCCTGCCGCCCGTGCGGCAACGACGGCTGCGGCGGCGGCAAGGTGAGCGAGTGTCTCTCGAGGCTCCCGCTCGAAGCGGTGCTCGACGCCGTCGATTCCCTGGTTACCCGATGATCCGGGTCGCCGTCTTCGCTTTCGCCGTTTCGTTCGCGGCGGGGGTGCAGGCCCTTCAGCTCCGGGACGACCGCGGAGTGACGGTCGCGCTCGGGGGGCCGGCGGAACGCATCGTCGCACTCGCGCCGCACCTCGCGGAGGCCGCTTTCGCCGCAGGCGCAGGAGCCAGGGTGGTGGGCGTCTCGACGTTCACCCGCTATCCCCCGGAAGCCCGCGGGCTGCCCGTGGTCGCAAGCTTTGGACGGGTCGACCTCGAGCGCCTCATCGCGCTCCGGCCGCAGCTTGTTCTGGCCTGGCAGACCGGAAACTCTCCTCTTCAGATCGCGCGGCTAGAGCGCCTCGGCTTCCCGGTCTTCGTCACCGAGACGCGGTCCCTCGCCGATATTCCGCGCCTCGTTCGCCTGGTGGGGGAGCTGGCCGGAAGCGTCGCCGTCGCCGAGACGGAAGCACACGACCTCGAGAACGAAATCGCGAGGCTGCGCAAGCGCTACGCGGGCGAGCGCAGCATCGCGGTGTTTCTCGAGATCTGGCACGCACCCATGCTCACGGTGAACGGCGAGCACCTCGCAAGCGACGCGCTGCGCCTGTGCGGCGGCCGGAACGTGTTCGCCGCGGCGAAGACGCTGACCCCGCTGGTTTCCCGCGAACAACTGCTCGCCGTCCGGCCCGAGGCGATCATCACCGCGGGCGCCGGGGCGCCGCAGGCCTGGCGGGGTCTGGACGCCGTCCCCGCGGTTCGCAGGCACCGGGTCTTCGCGATCGACCCTGATCTGATGTACGGGCAGGGGCCGCGTTTTCTCGAGGGCGCCCGCACGCTCTGCGACCGGCTCGAGCGCGCCAGGAACTAGACGCCGTGCGCATCGCCGTCGTGAGGCAGCGCTACAGCGCTCAAGGGGGCGCCGAGCGCTTCATCGAAAGGGCGCTCGCCGCGCTCGCCGGGCAGGGGCTCGCGGTGACGCTGCTGGCGCGGGAGTGGACCGGCGATCCCGGCGACGTCGTGCGCTGCAATCCGTTTTATCTCGGCCGCGTCTGGCGCGACTGGAGTTTTTCCCGCGCAGTGTGCCGCGAAGCGGCGAACCGTTCTTTCGATCTGGTGCAGTCGCACGAGCGCATCGCCTGCTGCGATATCTATCGCGCGGGCGACGGCGTGCACGCGCAATGGCTGCAGAACCGCCGCGCCGCGCTCGGGCCGATGGCGCGCGCCGGGCTCGCGCTCAATCCCTACCATCGCTATGTCCTCGGGGCGGAGCGTGCGCTCTACTCCAGCCGGCGCTTGCGCGCCGTGATCTGCAATTCGCGCATGGTGAAGGACGAGATCCGGCGGCATTTCGGCACTCCTGAGGGGAAGCTCCACGTAATCTACAACGGCATCGACCTCGAGGCCTTCCATCCGCGGCTGCGCGAGGCGCATCGAGCGAGCTTGCGCCAGCGGCTGGGGATTCCGCGCGAGGCCCGCGCATTTCTCCACGTGGGGGCGGGGTTCGAGAGGAAAGGCGTATTCAGGCTTATCGAGGCGCTCGCGCTCTCGGGCGCCGGGGACGCGCATCTGATGATCGTCGGCAGCGACAAGACGCGGGCGCGGGCCGAGCGCCTCGCCGCGGCGAGCGGGGTCGCATCGCGCGTGCACTTCGCGGGAACCCAGGCCGACGTGCGACCCTGGTACGGCGCGGCCGACGCATTCGTCCTGGCCACGCTCTACGATCCGTTCCCCAACGCGGCGCTGGAAGCCATGGCCTGCGGTCTGCCCGTCGTCACGACGCGCCAGTGCGGGACCGCCGAGATCATCGACGAAGGCAAGAGCGGCTTCGTGGTGGACGCGCTCGCGATTCCCGAGCTAGCGCGGCGGCTGGCGAGCCTGGATGCCGCCGCAGCGCAGGAGATGGGTCGCCGCGCGCGCGAGCGCGCCCTGGGGTTCGGCGTGGAGAAGATGGCCGGGGAATTCATCGCGCTGTATCGAGGATTGATGGCCGCCTGAGGCTATAATCCGACATTTTCCGGCGTAGCCATGGCATCGTCCGACGCCAACAGCCTGCAGCTCTACCTCCGGCTTCTCCGCAACGTCAGGCCCTACTGGGTAACGTTTGCCTTCTCCATCGCGGGCATGGTGGTGACGGCGCTGACGGAGCCGGTGGTTCCTGCGCTGCTGAAGCCGCTGCTCGACGGAAGCTTCGTGAGCAAGGAAGGCGGCCTGCTTGCCTGGCTGCCCGCGCTGATCGTCGGCATATTCGTCGTGCGCGGGATCGCCTCGTACGCGTCCGACTACGCGATCGGCTGGGTAGCCAACAAGGTCGTGATGGATCTGCGCAATGCCATGTTCGCCAAGCTTGTGCGGCTCCCGACCTATTACTACGACAACCACACCAGCGGCAGCCTGGTTTCCAAGTTCACTTTCGACGTCCTGCAGCTGACCGGCGCGGCAACGAGCGTCGTGTCGGTCCTATTCCGCGATTCGCTCACCATCGTCGCCCTTCTCGGGTATCTCTTCTCCCTGAACTGGAAGCTCACTCTGGTGGCCGTGCTGGTGGGGCCGCCTGCGGCGGCGATCACGCGGGCGTTCTCCGTCCGGCTGCGCGCCATGAGCCGTGCCGAGCAGGCTGCCATGGGTGACCTGAATCATGCGCTTGAAGAATCGATCGGCTGCCACCGCGTTGTGAAGGTCTTCGGCGGGCAGGAGTACGAGGCGAAGCGCTTCGACTCCGGCGCCAACAAGGTGCGCCGCTTCAACATGAAGATGACGTCGGCTGCCGCGGCGAACGTTCCGCTGGTGCAGATCGTCGTGTCGATCGCGCTGGCGGTGATCATCTACATCGCGGTGCGCGAGGCCAAGGCCGGCGCGATGACTGTCGGCGCGTTCGTTTCCTTTCTCACGGCCCTGCTGCTCGTCTTCCAGCCGCTCAAGCGCCTGACCGGAGTCAACCAGAGCCTGCAGCGGGGCCTAGCGGCGGCGGAAAATGTGTTCCGCCTGGCCGACGAGAACCCCGAGTCGGATTCCGGAACGCACGAGATTCGCGGCGCGAAGGGTGACATAGAGTTCAGACAGGTCGCGTTCACCTACCCGGGCAGTCCGCGGCCGGCCATCGACCGCGTGTCGTTCTCGATCAAGGCGGGAGAGACCGTCGCCCTGGTGGGGGGCTCCGGAGCGGGCAAGTCGACCCTCGCCAACCTGCTGCCACGCTTCTACTCTCCGGATTCGGGGCGAATCCTGCTCGACGGAATCGACATCGCGACGCTCAAGCTCGCGAGCCTGCGCGCCAACATTGCTCTCGTGAGCCAGGACATCGTGCTTTTCAACGACACGGTAGCCGCCAACATCGCGTACGGGCGGCTCGCCGGGACGAGCGAAGCCGAAGTCGTCCGCGCCGCCGAGGCGGCCCACGCGATGCATTTCATCGGCGAGATGTCCGACGGCCTTGCGACCCTGATCGGCGAGAACGGCGTGCGCCTGTCGGGCGGGCAGCGGCAGAGGCTCGCGATCGCGCGCGCCTTTCTGAAGAACGCGCCTGTGCTGATTCTCGACGAGGCGACTTCGGCCCTGGACAGCGAATCCGAGCGCCACGTGCAGGAGGCGCTGGATACGCTCATGAAAGGCCGCACGACGCTGGTTATCGCGCACCGGCTCTCGACCATCGAACGCGCCGATCGCATCGTCGTGCTGGACGCGGGCCGGGTGACGGAGATGGGGCGTCACGCGGACCTGCTCGTCGCCTCGGGCATCTACGCCAAGCTTCATCGCCTGCAGTATTCCCGGGAGGCGGCGGCCTAGAGCGGAACCGGGCCGCTGCCCGCCGCGCGCTGCGCATGAGAATCCTCCATACGGAAGCGTCCTGCGGATGGGGCGGGCAGGAGATCCGCATCCTGGACGAGTCGCAGGGGATGGCGGCGCGCGGGCACGAGCTCACCCTGGTCGCGCCGCGCGAATCGCGGATCTACGAGGCCGCGCGCGAACGGGGCTTGCGCGCGGAAGCGCTTCCGATCGCGCGAAAGGATCTCACGGGCTTTCTCGCGATGCGGCGATGGCTGAAGGCCCGCCCCGTGGACGTCGTCAATACCCACAGCTCCACCGACAGCTGGCTCGCGGCGCTCGCTTGCGCCACGCTCGCTCGCTCGCCGGCGCTGGTTCGCACACGCCATGTCTCCACCGCCATTTCCGACAATTGGCCCACGCGCTGGCTCTATCGCCGCGCGACGCTCCACGTCGTCACCACCGGAGAAGCGCTGCGCCGGCAGCTGGTGCAGGACAACGGGCTTGCGCCCGAGCGCGTCACTTCCGTCCCGACCGGGATCGACGTCGGGCGTTTCGTCCCGGGCGATCGCGACGCCGCGCGCCGCTCGACCGGCCTTCCCGCGGGGCGTCCCCTCATCGGCATCGTTGCAACGCTGCGCAGCTGGAAAGGCCATCGGTATCTTGTCGAGGCGGTGCGCGGGATGCCGCCCGAGGTCGGCCTGGTGATCGTCGGAGACGGGCCGCAGCGGCCAAACATCGAAAGGAGCATCCGCGAGCTCGGCATGAGCGATCGCGTATGGCTGGCGGGTAACCAGCGCGACGTGTTGCCCTGGTTGCAGTCTTTCGACGCTTTCGCTCTTCCTTCGTACGCGAACGAGGGGGTGCCGCAGGCGCTGGTGCAGGCGATGCTGTGCGCCCTGCCTTGCGTGACTACCACGGCGGGCTCGATCAGCGAGGCGGCGGTCGCCGACGAGACCGCGCTGGTCGTGCCTCCGGAGGACGCAGGCGCCCTGCGGGAAGGGCTTCGGCGCCTGATCGAAGAGCGCGACCTGCGGGCGCGACTGGGGGCCGCGGCGAGGGCGCGCTGCGTCTCGCGGTTCAGCCGCGAGGCGATGCTCGGAGAGATGGAGCGGATATTCCGAGAGGCGGCCGGCTGACATGGCCCCGTCTCGCTTCCGGGCGCGGCTGCTGATCTTCGGGTTCGCCGCCTGGCACCGGCTCGTCACTCTGGGCAAGCGGCGTCGCCCGGCCTCGGTCAACCGGATCCTCATCGCTCATCACCTGCTGGCCGGGGACACGATCACCTTGATCGCGCTGGTCGCCAAGGTGCGCGAACAACATCCTTCCGCAGAGATCGTCATGACGGCGTCGCCCGCGCTCGCGCCACTGTTCGCAAGCCGGCCCTACGGCGTCAGGGTTGTTGCGTTCAGCCCCGGTTCGGCCGAGACGGTGTCGGCGCTGCGCGCCGCGCGCGGTTTCGACCTCGCCCTCGTTCCCGGAGACAACCGTCACAGTTGGCTCGCTCAGGCGCTCGACGCGCGCTGGATCGTCGCCTTCGACGGCGACCGTCCGGGCTACAAGAGCTGGCCGGTCGACGAGTTCAAGTCGTTTCCCGCGGCCCCGGCGGCCTGGGGCGACATATGCACCCTGCTCGTCGACGGACCTTCTCCCGCCCCGTACTCGCCCGCACGCTGGCCGGCTCCGGCTTTTGAGGCCTTCGACCTACCCCCGGGGCCCTACGTCGTGCTGCACGTCGAGTCGAGCGTGCCGCTCAGGCACTGGGAAAACGGCAAGTGGCGCCAGCTCGCGGAACGTCTGACATCCCGGGGGTTGAAGGTGGTCTGGAGTGCGGGGCGGGAAGGCGAGTCCCTGGTGAGGGACATCGACCCCGAGGGACGGCATCTCGCCCTAGGACCGCGTCTGAATCTCGCGCAACTGTGGCACTTGATAGAGAACGCGGCCCTGCTCGTGACCGTGGATACGAGCGCCCAGCATCTGGGCAGGATCACCCACACGCCGACGGTGACGCTCTTCGGACCGGGATCCAGGCTCCTGTTCGGGCCCGGCGAATTCTGGCGCGACGCGCCCTGGAGCGGCGTCACCATCGACAACTTCCCGTGCCGCGACCAGAATACCCTGTTCAAACGCGAGGTGCACTGGGTGCGCCGCTGCCAGCGCTCGCTCAAGGAATGTGCCGAGCCGAAGTGCATGCATGCGATCGGCATCGACCTGGTCGAAGCCGCCATCGAGGACGTTGTCGCGCAAGGGAAAAGAAAATGATGAGGGAATCGGAGATCGCCGCGATCTGCGCCGGCAAATCCGTGCTCGACGTGGGTTGCGGCAGGAACAAGTTTCCGGGATCCGAGGGCATCGATTTCGCCGAGAACAGCGCGGCGGAGATCCGCCACGATCTCAACGAGTTTCCCTATCCCCTGGCGGATTCGCGCTACGGGGTGGTTCTATTGCGCAATGTGATCGAGCACCTGCGCGACGTCGTCAGGCTCATGGAGGAAGTTCATCGCGTCGGAAGGCCGGACGCCGACGTGGTCATCACCACGCCGCACTTCTCGAGCCTCTACTCCTACCAGGATCCGACCCACATCCGGCACCTGGCTCTCGATTCCATGGAATATTTCGTCGAAGACACCCGGCACTCGAATTTCTACTCGGACCGGCGCTTCCGGATCGTGGCCCGCGGGCTCGACTTCGGCAGGTCCTTTCCGTTCTCCACGATCGCCAGGGCGCTTTTTGCGCTTTCCGCGCACAAGTACGAAAAGCACTTTTGCTTCATGTTTCCGGCGAACAGCCTTTGGTTTCATATGCAGGTGGTGAAATGAGCCTGCCTTCGAGCGCGCAGATCGTGGAGCTCCACGATCGGCAGCTCGAGCAGCGCGACCGGACGGAAGGAAGCGAATACGATCCCGTGTGGAGCGCGGTCCGGACCAACCACGGCTGCAACCGCCTGCTCTGGGACGAGGAGGACCAGGCGCGCCGCCGGGACGTTCCCGATTCGGCGATCGCGGCCAACAAACGCAGCATCGACGGCCTCAACCAGCGCCGCAACGACGCGATCGAGAAGATCGACGAAGCCCTGCTCGCCGCGCTCCCGTCTCCGGAGCGGAACGCAGACGTCCGTCTCAACTCCGAAACCGCAGGCGCGATGATCGACCGCCTCTCGATTCTCGCACTGAAGATATTTCACATGCGAATCCAAACCGAGCGGCGCGACGCCACCGACGAGCATCGGGCGACCAGCCGCGCGCGGCTCGCGCGCCTTACCGAGCAGCGCGCGGACCTCGCGGGCTGCTTCGATGCACTCCTGGCCGACTGCCTCGCGGGTCGCGCCAGGTTCAAGGTCTACCGGCAGTTCAAGATGTACAACGATCCCGCATTCAATCCCTATCTTTACGGCACCAAGGACAGATGACGACCTACGCGCTTGGCATTGCGTCGAGGATCAAGGCAGACCTGCGCCACCCGGTCGAGTTTTCCTGCCTGCTCGCCCTGGTGTTCTTCCTGCCGTTGTTCGAGGCGCCCAAGAACATCTTCTGGCTGCTCTATGTCGTCACCTGGGTCTGCAACCGGGCGCGCGCGCGCGAATGGGGCGGGCCGTGGAACGCCTGGGACAGCCTCATCGCGCTCTGGATCGCCTCGGGCTATGTTGTGGCCGCGTTCGCCGGCCTCCATCACGATGAATGGAGCGCGGCCAACGACATCTTCCGGTACAGCTCGCTCCTCTGGCTCGTCAAGCGCTCCCGCTACGGCGAACCGCAGCTGCTCGCCGTTCTCGGCACGGTGGTCGTGTCGACGCTGGTGACCCTCGTTTGGGCCTTCTGGGATATGGTCGTCGTGAAATCCACGGCGGCGCTCCAGCTCAATTCGGTGGGATATTTCAACCACAGCGCCATCTACCTGGCGATCGTCTTCGGTGTCGCCTTAAGTCTTGCGCTGGCGTACCGCTCGAAGGTGGGCGTCCGGGGCAGAGTAGTGCTGGACCTGACCACGCTGGGGCTCGCCGCCTCGGTCTTCTTCACCACCAGCCGCGGCGGCGTGGCCACCGCGCTCCTGCTGGCGCTGGCCTATGTGTCCCTCTTCGCCGCGCGCACCGACCGGAGCGTGATCAAGGCGGCGGTCGGCGTGATCGCGGTAGCGGCCCTTCTGCTCGCCGCCGTTCCGACGATCCTGGAAAGAACGAAGGAGCAGGCCGAAGCGGGACACCTGCTGAGCTACCGGGAAAAAATATGGTCG
>DATEGT010000036.1:0-6403 GCA_035280025.1 Burkholderiales bacterium
TCCGCGGGCTTGTCGAGCTGCGAAGCCAGCCCGACCTGCGCGGCGACGCGCTCGGCGTGCGCGAGCGCCTCCCGGCGCGAGGCGCGGGCGAGGTGCGCGCCGACCGCGATGTTCTCGCGAACCGTTTGCAGGGCGAACGGCCGGACGATCTGGAAGGTGCGCGCGACGCCGAGACGGCAGAGCAGATGCGGGGCGCGGCCGGTGACGTCCTCGCCCAGAAAATGCACGCTGCCCTCGTCGGGCGCGAGAAACCCGGAGACCACTCCGAAAAGCGTCGTTTTCCCCGCGCCGTTCGGGCCGATCAGCGCGGTGATGTCGCCCGAACCGGCCGCGACGCTCACGCCCGAGAGCGCCTGCACGCCGCCGAAGCGGAGCGAGACGCCGCGCACCTCGAGCATCACGCGCCCCGCGCAGGTTCGCCGCGGCCGAGAAGGCCCGCGACGCCACGCGGCAGGAACGTCACTATGCCGACGAGCGCGAGGCCGTAGGCGACGAGGCTCACGCCCGGCACGTCGCCCGCGAGGTTGCGCGTGATCTCGCCAAGCGCCTGCAGTACGGCGGCCCCGAGCAGCGGGCCGAACAGCGTCCCGAGTCCCCCGACGATGGGCCCGAGCAGCGCCTCGACCGACACCCCCGGCCCGTACGCGATGTGCGGGTCGATATAGTGGAAGTACTGGACGTAGAAAATGCCGCCCGCGGACATCAGCGATGCGGACATCGCGATCGCGGCGAGCTTCACGCGGAACACATCCACGCCCAGCGCCGCGGCCGACTCCTCGCCATCGCGCACCGCCGCGAGCCACGCGCCGAAGCGCGAGCGCTTGAGCCACCACGACAAGAGGAATCCGGCGAGGACGAGCGCGAGGATCAGGTAGAGGAAGCCCGCCTTGCCCGAAAACTGCATGTCGGCCGCCGACTCTTTCAGCGGCAGCAGCAGCCCGACGCCGCCGCCGGTGAACGCGACCGAGTTCGCGAGGATACGGAACACCTCGGCGAAGGCGAGGGTCACCAGCGCGAAATACGAGCCTCGCAGGCCGTAGCGGAACGACAGTGCGCCGACGAGGACGCCCGACGCGGCTCCGAGAGCGATCGCGATCGGCAGCGCGAGCCAGGCGTTCAAGCCGACGTGCACCTGGAGCGCGGCGCTCGCGTACGCGCCCGTGCCGAAGAACAGCGCATGGCCGAAGGAATACTGCCCGCCGAAGCCGGCGAGCAGGTTCCACGCCTGGCCGAGCAGCGTCGAGTAGAGCACCATGATCGCGAGGTTGAGGACGAAGCCCGACGCGACGAGGAGCGGAAGCAGCGCAACCGCGAGCGCGAACAGCGCGATCGCCGCAAGCTCACGCACGGCCGAACAGTCCCCGCGGCCGGAACAGCAGGATCGCGATGAAGGCGAGGAAAATGCCGATCTGCCCGAGGCTCTCGCCCAGCCACAAGCCCCCGAGCGATTCGATCACGCCGACGATGAGCCCGCCCGCGAGCGCGCCGGCAAAGCTCCCCATCCCGCCGAGAACCACGACGGTGAACGCGATCAGCACGAAGCCGTTCCCCACCTGCGGGTTGACGTAGTACGCGGGCAGGAGGAAGCAGGCTGCGGCGCCGAGGCACGCGAGGCCGATGCCGAAGCTCACCGCCAGCACGTGCTCGACGTCGATGCCGACCAGGCGAGCGCCCTGCGGCTCCCTGGCGACGGCGCGGATCGCCCGGCCGAGATCGGTGCGCGAGACCAGGAGGAGCATGAGTGCCGCGACCGCGAGCGCTCCGAAGAATGCAACCACCTTGGGCACGGCGATCGTCGCGCCCAGGACGTTCACGGTCGAGAACGTGTACGCGGTGTCGATGGTGCGCGTGTCGGACTTGAACGCGGCGAGCGCGGCGTTCTCGAGCACGATTGCGAGGCCCAGCGTCACCAGCAGCACGTTCTCGTCCTTGCCGTGCCTCGCGCGGCCGACGACGAAGCGCTGCAGGCCGTAGCCGAGCGCGTACATCGCCGGAACCATCACGACGAGCGCGGCATAGGGATCGACCCCGAAGCGCGCGTTGAGAAAGAACACCCCGTAGAGCGCTACCATCAGCAGCGCGCCGTGGGCGAAGTTGATGATGTGCAGCACGCCGTAGATCAGCGTGAGGCCGAGCGCGACCAGCGCGTAGACCGCGCCCTGGGTGAGGCCGTTCAGCAGCGCGGCGAGGAGGATCGAGGGATCGAGCATCGAGCGGCCGGGCCGCTCAAGCCTTCCAGGGAAAGACCGGGTCGGCCTCGCGGTACTCCTTGGGCAGGACGACCTTGATGTCGCCCTTCAGCACCTGGAGGACGAGCGGCCGCGCCCCGGTATTCTGGCCGTTGACGAACTTCGTCGGGCCGTAGGGCATGAAGTGCCCCTCCCAGGTGGAACGGGAGAGCGCTTCGACGATCGCGGCGCGGTCGCGCGATCTCGCGCGCTCGATCGCGTCGGCGAGCAGGTACACGCACTGGTAGTTGAGGAACACCTCGTAGGTGAAGTACTGGTCCTTCATGCCCTCGACCTTCCTGCGCAGCGCGCCGGCCCGCCTGTCCTTGGCGTTGTACCAGTGGTTGCAGTCGATCACGCCGTTCGCGACGTCCGGGAATTCCCTGACGAACTTGAACGACGAGGCGCCGCCGCCGAGCACCGAGTAGATCGCCCTGGGAGCGACGCCCTGCTGCTTCATGGTCCGCAGAAGGAGGGCGTACTCGTTGTAGTAGTTCGCGGGAATGAGGATGTCCGGGTTCAGGGCCTTCATGCGCAGCACGATGTTGCTGAAATCGCGCGTCGGGTTGGCGTGCTTCACGACCTCGACGACCTTGTAGCCCAGGCCCGGGAGCTGCGCGGCGAGCAGGTTCGCGGTGCCGGTCCCGAAAAGCGATTCCTCGTGCACGATCATCACCGTGCCCAGCGGCTTGCCGGCGAGCGTGTTGAGCACGTGCAGGTCGTTGATCGCGGTCTCCGATATCGTGCGGTACCCCGGACCGAAGCGGAAGGTGTTCTTCAGGCCGCGCTCGACGATCTGGTCGGCGACGCCGACGTCGACGACGTTGGGAATGGAGTACTTCGCCGCGGCCTGCGACGTGGCGAGGCAGATCGCGCTCGCGTACGCGCCGACGATCGCCGACACGCCCTCCTCGTTCATCTTCTCGACTTCCGAGACGCCGGCCTCGGGCTTGGACTGCGCGTCGCCGAGCACCGCCTGCAGCCTGGCGCCGCCGAGCGACTTGATCCCGCCCGATGCGTTGATCTCGCCGATCGCCAGCTGCGCGCCCAAGCGGCACAGATTCCCCGAGTAAGCGAGGAAGCCGGTGACCGGGTGGAGCACGCCCACCTTCACGGGTCCGGACTGCGCCCGCAGGATCGCGGGGAACCCCAGTGCTGCGCCGGCCGAGAGGGCGGCGGAACGTTTCAGAAAGCGGCGGCGGTTCGGGCGGCTCATTCGGATCTCCCTGGCGATGGAATGCGTCAATGGTAGCGGCTAGGCGATCGGCTGTCCCTCGCGCACCGCCTTCGCCGCCTCCTTGCCGCGGTCGAACTCGGCGCGCCGCCTGGCGATCTCCTCCGCGCTCAGCAGCTTGACGTTGCTGTAGTCCCGCTTCCAGTCGCCGCTCGCGCTCCAGCGCAGCGGCGATTGCAGCGTGGTGCGCGGCTCGGCCGCGGTCTCGAGCAGCGCGAGCGCGAGCTCCAGCGTCGCCTCCTGCGAGTCGACGTCGCGCGGCTTCCCGGCGCTGTTGCCGAGCGGGAAATCGCTGAAGAGGAAGCGGGCGACGCCGCAGTGCTCGACGATATCCCTGGCGCAGCCCATGACCACGGTCGAGATGCCGTTCGCCTCGAGGTGGCGGGCCACCAGGCCCGCGCTCTGGTGGCACACGGGGCAGTTGGGAACGAGGACGGCGGCGTCGACGCCGTCTTCCTTGCAGCGCCGGAGGATCTCGGGCGCGTAGACGCCGCTCGTCTGCTCCCGGCTGCGGTCGGTCGGAAGGCCGTGAAATCGCGCAGCCAGCCCGAGCCTTCCTGCGGCCGCGGCCCTGCGCAGCGCCGGCAGCGGGAACCAGGTGCCGCTATCTTCCATGCTCGTGTGCTTGCGGTCGATGGCGACGTGCGCGATGCGCAGATCGTGGTCCACGCCCGTGTCGCCTGAATAGACGCGGTAGAACTTCGCCCGGGCGTTGTACGGCGCGCCCGGCCCCTGGTCGCCCTTGCCCGGCTGATAGGGCGCCGCCGTGGTCACGAGCGCGACCCGCGATCGCGCGAGCGGCTTCTTCAGCGGCTGGAAAGGCGCATCTTCGTGGTGCGCCCATACGTACGGATTGCCGTAGCCCAGCGCGAGGTAGTACTCGCGCGTGCGCTCCATGTAGGCGACCGGGGCATCGGCGGAGGAATTCATGCGCACGCAGGTCTGGCCATAGGGTTTTCCCTACACCGGTTGTCACGTTTTGCCGGATACACACGAACCGGTACTGGCCCTAGGGTAGCACGCGCAAGATCCTGGGGAGGGATCCAGACCATGGCAGCAACGACCGGCACTACGGCCGCTTTGGGCGGCGCGCAGCGTGACGACGCGCCTGAAAGCCTCGAGGCGCGCATGCAGACGGCCGAGCGCTTCGCCGAGGCGCTCCAGCAGGATCAGTTCTCGCTCTTCGGCCAGCCGATCGCGCCCCTCGCCGCCGCGAAATCGGACCGCAGGCACCTCGAGATCTTCGTGCGCTTCCGCGAGGAGGAGGAGCACCTCCTGCCCCCGGGCACCTTCCTTCCCATCCTCGCGGCCAATCATCTCACCAACCAGCTCGACCGCTGGGAGGTGCAGAAAGTCCTGCGCTGGTCGGCAGAGAAGCGCAAGGGGAAGGCCGACTGGCAGATTCCGACCTTCAACATCAACCTCGCGGACGACACCGTCAACGACCACGACTTCGCGGCCGACGTCCTCGACTCCCTCTACGAGTCGCGCGTCCCGCCCGATCGGCTGTGGTTCGAGATCACCGTGAAGCAGCTCGCCGACTTCCGCGAGGCGTCGAAGCGGACCATCGCCGATCTGAAGGGCCTCGGCTGCGCCGTGGCGGTATCGGACTTCGCCGGGGGCGAGGCCGAGGCGCGCGAATACTGGAACCGCGGCATCCAGTTCGTGAAGCTCGCCGGCGGGGTGGTGCGCGACATCCAGAGGAGCCCGCGCGCGCTCTCGACCCTGCTCGCGATCAACGACGCCTGCCACAAGTTCGGAATGAAGACCATCGCGCAATTCGTCGAGACGACCGAAGCCCTGGCGATGATCCGCAGGGCGGGCGTCGACTACGCGCAGGGCTTCCGCATCGCCGTCCCGGTACCGCTCACCCTGCTCAACTAGCCGTCCGCGTGGGACCGCGCCCATCCGCGCGCGGCTTCCCGGCGATCAGGCCCCCTTGCGCGGGCGCGAGGCCCGCTTCTGCTTGTCCTCGTACATCCTGCGGTCGGCGCGCCGGATGAGGTCCTGGACGCCGTCGCCGTCGTCGGGAACGATGGAGACGCCGATCGAGACGCCGACCTCGAGCTTGAGCCCGGCATAGTCAATCGGCGTTTCGATCGCCCGCCGCACGCGCCCGACCAGCTCGGGGATCTTGTCGCGCCCCGCGTTCTCGAGCAGCACGATCATCTCGTCGCCGCCCCAGCGCCCCACGCTGTCGACGTCGCGCAGCGCCCCCTTGGCGCGCTCGGCGACGCCCTGCAGCACCGCGTCGCCCGCGCGGTGCCCGTGCTCGTCGTTGATGCGCTTGAAGTCGTCGAGGTCGGCGAACAGCAGCGCCGACACCGTCGCGGGATTGCGCCGCTGGGCTGCGATCGCCCGCTCGAGGCGGTCCTCGATCAGCGTGCGGTTGGGAAGTCCCGTCAGCGCGTCGTACATCGCCAGTCGGGCGAGCCTCGCCCGCTGCACCAGCAGCGCGTACACCCCCCAGCCCAGGAAAGCGGAGAGCGCCCACACGAGCAGCCGCAGGCGCCAGACCTCGGCGGCCGAGTACGACAAGGCCTTGCCGCGCAGCGCCATCACCCATTTGCCTCCGGGCACGGCCACGTCGATCAGCTCGACGCCCCTCTGACCGAAGAGGCGCGCGTCTCCCCGGATGACCTCGCCCTGCATTCCCCGCGCGTCCCGGCCGCGGATGGCGAGCTCGACGTTCTCGGCCCTGGCGCGCCTGAACGCGTCGGCGAAGAAGGACTCGGCGTCGATGACCGTCGAGATCAGGCCCCAGTACTTGCCGCGAACCGGGACCGGCACGCGGTACACGAGCCCCTGTCCGCCCTGCACCAGCCTGATCGGGCCGAGCAGCACCGGAACGCCGCTCTCGATCACCCGCTGGACCGCGGCGAGCTGGCCGGGCACCTTGCGGTAGTCCAGCCCGACCGCCTTCTCGTTGCCCTTCGTCGGG
>DATEGT010000037.1:0-4831 GCA_035280025.1 Burkholderiales bacterium
AGCGAGTCGCGCGCGAGCACCTCGAAGCGGCGCGCCGCGACGATGCGCCTTTCGCGCGCGTAGGCCTCGTGGTTGCGCTCGACGTCCTCGAGCCGGTACACGTAGTTCACCATCATCCCCACCGAGCGGCGCATTCCCATCGCGGAGATGTCGCCGAGCCAGTTGAGCCGCTCCATCCGCGCGCCGTTGCCGAGGTGAAAGCGCGCCACCGGATCGAGCGGCTCCTTGCCTTTCTTCGCGTGCGTCAGGTAGTACGCGCCCAGGCGCACGAGCTGCCGCTGCATGTCCGCGGCGACCGCGTGGTCGTCGAACCAGCGCCCGGTGTCGAGGCGCGCGAGCAGCGGGCCGACGGCGGCGTGCTCCTTCGCCTCCCCGGCGAGCCACTTGCGGAACCCCGGGATGGGCGAGAGCGTCGCGAAGGTCTTCACCTTGGGAAACTCGCGTCCCAGCTCCTCGGCGACCTGCTTGATGAGGAGGTTGCCGAACGACACCCCGCGCAGGCCTTCCTGGCAGTTGGTGATCGAATAGAAGATCGCGCAATTCGCGGAAGCCGGATCCGCGACCGGCGATTCGAGGTCGAGCAGCGGCTGCACGCGCGAGCTCATGCCGCGCGTCAGCGCCACCTCGATGAAGATCAGCGGTTCGTCGGGCAGCGCCGGGTGGAAGAAGGCGTAGCAGCGCCGGTCCGCCTCGAGGCGCCGGTGCAGGTCGGGCCAGCCCTGGATCTCGTGCACCGCCTCGTAGCGGATCAGCTTCTCCAGCACCAGGGCCGGAGTGCGCCAGTCGATGCGCTCCAGCACGAGGAAGCCGCGGTTGAACCAGGAATTGAGCAGGTGCGAGAGGTCGGCGTCGATTCCCGCGTAGTAGGGCCGCTCGGGGAGCAGCTTGAGTAGCCTCCGCCGCATTTCGACGATGACGCCGGTGCCTCCGTCGGCCATGTTGAGCCGCCGGAAGAGCTCCTGGCGCGGCGGCTCGGCCACGCGCTGCAGCTCGATGAGGTTGGCCTGCGACGGGTCCTGCCGGTAGGCGTCGGCGACCCGCCCCACCTCCTCCGGATCGGGGGAGAACTCCTTCACCAGCAGGTCGAAGTAGATGCCGAGCGCGGCGTCGTCGAGATCCTGGTACGCCGCGAGCGCCTCGCGCGCGATTCGCGCGCCCGAGACCTCTCCCCGCTCCGACATCAGGGCGTGGCAGAGCGAAATCGCGTGCCGCGCGCGGCGCACCGCGGCGCGGGGCACCATCCCCGGGCGACGGCCCACCGCGGCGAACAGCCTGCGGAAGAAGGACTTCTTTGCGGGGGAGTTCATGTCGGTGAGACAGCCGGCGGCGCTCGCGTGTTCAGTGTTCGGGCCATTCTAGCCCGGACAGTCGGTCAGTGTAGAATCCGATCCTTCCGAAAACGGGCCGAAGCGAGACAAAATTCCCATGCCGCTGTCCGAAGCCGAACGCAGGAAGTGCGTCGAGACGCTGCTCGACGCGTTCAAGACCAAGAAGCAGGCGGTGCAGCTCTCCACCACCTACCCCCACATCACCATCGAGGATTCCTACGCGATCTCCACCGCGGTCGCGCAGCACTGGATGAAGGGGGGTGCGAAGCTGATCGGCCACAAGGTGGGCCTCACTTCCAAGGCGATGCAGGCGTCCTCGCAGATCAACGAGCCCGATTACGGGCATCTGATGGACACCATGATGATCCCCGACGGGGCGAAGGTCGAGCACGCAAGCTACTGCCTGCCGCGGGTCGAGGTGGAGCTCGCCTTCGTGCTGGGCAAGCCGCTGAAGGGGCCCGGCGTGAACCTGCTCGACGTGCTGCGCGCCACCGAGTACGTGGTGCCGGCGATCGAGATCGTGGACGCGCGCCTGCAGAATCCCCGCAAGATCTTCGACACCGTCGCCGACAACGGAGCGGCAGCGGGCATCGTGATCGGCGGGCGGCCGATCGGGCCGATGGAGACCGACCTGCGCTGGGTCGGCGGCATCATGTACCGCAACTCCGAGATCGAGGAGACCGGCCTCGCGGCGGGCGTGCTCGGCCACCCCGCGCTCGGCGTGGCCTGGCTCGCGAACCGCCTCGGCAGGAGCGGCGTGACGCTCGAGGCCGGGCACCTGATCCTCGCCGGCTCGTTCACGCGCGTGGTGTTCGCGCAGAAGGGCGACACGCTGCACGGCGACTTCGGTCCCCTGGGCGGCGTCGCCGTACAATTCGTCTAACCGTCATCCCGAGCGAAGCGAGGGATCTCCGCCGGCACGCTGTTCCAACGGAGATTCCTCGGCTGGGCCCTCGGAATGACGCTCACCGTTCAACCGCCAGAGACCACGACATGACCGCCATCGGCTTTCGCATCCTCCCCATCCCGAAGCGCCCCGACAGGAAGCTCGTCGCCGAGCTCGCTCAGATGGTGACGCCGCATCTCTCCGACAGCATGGAGCGCCTGTACGCGGGCGGGCCGCAGCTGCGGCCGATGCACAACGGCGCGAAGCTCTGCGGCCCGGCGTTCACGGTGCGCACCGCGCCCGGGGACAACCTGCTCGTGCACAAGGCGATCGACACCGCCCAGGCCGGCGACGTGATCGTGGTCGACGCGGGCGGCTTCAACGACCACGCGATCATCGGCGAGCTGATGAGCGCGCGCGCCGAGCAGCGCGGCGTGGGCGGCATGGTGATCTGGGGCGCGATCCGCGACTCGGCGGAGTTGCGCGTGGGAAGCTTTCCGGTGTTCGCGAGCGGCGTCACGCACCGCGGCCCCTACAAGAACGGCCCGGGCGAGATCAACGTGCCCATCGTCATGGGAGGCATTCCGGTGAACCCCGGCGATATCGTCGTCGGCGACGCGGACGGTCTCGTCGTCGTCCCGCTGGAGCATGCCGAGGCCATCCTCGCCTCGGCGAAGGCGATCCTCGCGAAGGAGACGAGCTCGATGAAGCAGATCAAGGCGGGCACCGTCGACCGCGGCTGGGTCGACAAGGCGCTCAAAGAAAAGGGCTACCAGGTCTGAGCGATCCGGGGGACACCCCTCGCAGATCCCCATTTCAGAAGAAAACCATGGACATTCCCGCAAATCTCTTCAAGCGCGCGCTCAAGGCGAACCAGCCGCAGATCGGGCTGTGGTGCAGCCTGTCGTCGCATTACGCGACCGAGCTGGTCGCGGGCTCCGGCTTCGACTGGATCCTGCTCGACACCGAGCACTCGCCGAACGATCTCGAGTCGGTGCTGCAGCAGCTCCAGGCGGCGGCGTCCTACCCCACGCACCCGGTGGTGCGCGTTCCCTGGAACGACATGGTGACGATCAAGCGCTTCCTGGACATCGGCGCGCAGTCGCTCCTCATCCCCTACGTGCAGAACGCGGAGGAAGCGAGGAACGCGGTGGCCTACACGCGCTACCCGCCCGCGGGCGTGCGCGGGGTCGCCGGCGCGACGCGCGCCACGCGCTTCGGCCGCGCGAAGGACTACGCGAAGCGCGCGCACGAGGAGATCTGCGTGCTGGTGCAGGTCGAGACGCAGACGGCGCTCGACAACCTCGAGGCGATCGCCGCGGTCGACGGCGTGGACGGCGTCTTCATCGGCCCGGCCGACCTGCACGCCTCGCTCGGCTACACCGGCGAGACCAACAACCCGAAGGTGATGCCTGTCATCGACGAGGCGATCCGGCGGATACGCCGCGCGGGCAAGGCGCCGGGGATCCTGACGGGCGTGGAGATGGACGCGAGGCGCTGGCTGCAGTGCGGCGGCCTCTTCGTCGCCGTAGGCGCCGACACCGGCGTGCTCGCGCGCGGCACCGAGGCGCTCGCGGCGAAGTTCAAGTAGTCGGCGGATTGCTCGGCCGCGATCGCCCGGGTTTCTTCCTCCGCGCTCCGGACGCCGCGGCGTTCATCAGGCGGCGGAAAGTGGGGCATTCCATATGACTGGGCGCGGGGCAGGCCGCGGCGTGCCGCAGGCCGTCGCGCATGGCGCTGAGCTTGCGGATGGTGCGGTCCAGCTCGTCGGCCTTGCCCGCGAGCAGCCGCCGGTCGATTCTCGGGCGGCCGTCCGGCGCGAAGATGCGCGCGATCTCCTCCAGCGAGAATCCGGCGGCGCGCCCCAGCGCGATCAGCGCCAGCCGCTCCACCACGCGCGGCTCGAACGTGCGGCGCAGGCCGCGCCTTCCGACCGACGCGATCAGCCCCTTCTCCTCGTAGTAACGCAGCGTGGATGCCGGCACGCCGGAGGCGCGCGCCACCTGGTTGATGTCCATGGTCCGGGAGCCCTTGACTTCAAGTCGACTTGAAGTGGCACTGTGCCGTCTCCGCCTCCTTTAGGCAAGCGAATGGAGATTCCCATGGACTACGCAGGCAGCGCTCTTTTCATCGGCGCCGGCGCGACGCTCGCGACCGACCTCTGGGCGATCGTGCGCGCTCGCCTTTTCGGCGTGCCCGCGCCGGACTGGGGCCTCGTCGGCCGCTGGTTCGGGCACATGGCGCGCGGGCGCTTCCGCCACGAGCGCATCGCCGCCGCGGAGCCCGTGCGCGGCGAGCGGCTGATCGGCTGGACCGCCCATTACCTGATCGGCATCGCGTACGCGGGAGCGCTGCTCGCGATCTGCCGGCTCGCGTGGGCGCGCCAGCCGACGCTCGCTTCGGCATTGGCGCTCAGCATGGCCGCGGTCGCGGCGCCGTTCCTGCTGATGCAGCCCGGCATGGGCGCCGGCATCGCCGCGAGCCGCACGCCGCGGCCCAACTCCGCTCGGCTGCAGAGCCTCCTCACGCACGCCGTCTTCGGCCTGGGCCTCTACGCCGCCGGGCTCGTCCTCAAACTGCTTTCGGGAGAATGAAATGCGCGTCCCCGTCGGCATTG
>DATEGT010000038.1:0-4248 GCA_035280025.1 Burkholderiales bacterium
CTCCGATTCCGGCGGCGCTGCGGGGCAACACGCTCTACTGGCGCGTGCTGAGATCGGGAAGCGCGGCGAGCTACCAGTTGTGCCTGGGCTTCTTCGGCACGCAGCGGGACGCCGAGAGCGCGAGGCGGCAGCTTGCCGCGAGTTTTCGCGATGCCCGAGTCATCGCGGTGCATCCGCAGGAGCGCGACAATCTCGAGAAGGCCTCGCGGGCGGCAAGGCCCGCACTCCCGGTTCCCGCCGCAACCCCGCCCCCGGCGGCGCCGTTGGCGACGCCGCCGGCTCCGTCGAGGCCGGTTCAGGCCGAACAGCAGGCCCAAGCCGCTGCGCCGCCGGCCCCGGGGAGTGCCGAGGCGCTGATGGCCGAGGGCCGCGGCGCGATCGTTCGCGAGGACTACGCCGCAGCGATCCGCGCATTCACGCAACTCCTCGCCCTTCCCCGCAACGGCCTGAGCCGCGACGCCCAGGAATTCCTCGCGCTATCGTACGAGCGCCGCGGAGACATTGCGCGCGCGAAGGCGGAATACCAGAGCTATCTCCAGCGGTATCCCGAGGGCGAGGACTCCGTGCGCGTGCGCCAGCGGCTCGCCAGCCTGGCGACGGAGCCGCAGGCGGAGGTCCTGCGCGCACCTTCCGAGCCGCAGCACGGGTGGCGCTCGGTCGTCGGCGGCGGCCTCTCCCAGTTCTACTACCACGGAAACAGCAAGATCGACTCGCAACCGCTCGGCCCCAACGCCCTCGACCGGACTACCCTGTCTGTCGTCGACCAGTCGGCGCTCATCACCAGCGTCGATCTAAACGCCCGGTTTATGAACGACACCCACGAGAACCGCGTGGTGTTCCGCGACATCAACACGAGGAACTACGTCGCCGGCCAGGAGAACATCAACCGGCTGGACCAGGCCTACTACGACTACAAGTACAAGCCCTTGAGCGCTTCGGCGCGCGTGGGACGGCAGCCGGGCAACACTGCGGGGCTTCCCGGCCGGTTCGACGGCGCTCTGCTCGGATACGGTTTCACCTCGAGCGCGCGGCTCAACCTGTCCGCGGGCGAGCCCGTCGTCCCCGGTTTCACCATCGATTCGGTGCAGCGCTTCTACGCCGCGAGCGTCGACCTCGGACCCTTCAACCAGCGCTGGAGCGGTGACGCGTACGTGTTCCGGCAGACCGTGGACGGCATCGCCGATCGCGACGCGGTCGGCATGGAGGCGCGCTACTTCACGCCCCAAGGATACTTGTCGTCGACGGTCGACTACGACACGCTGTTTCGCCGCCTGAACATCGCCACCGTCCAGGGCAACTGGATCGCGCCCTGGAAGACTGCGTTCAACCTGCTGCTCGACTACCGCATGACGCCTTCGCTTCAGACGACCAACGCCATCATCGGCGAACAGACGACCTCGATCCGCCAATTGCTGACCCTCTATACCGAAGACCAGCTGCGCCAGCGCGCACTCGATTTGACTGCGCATTCGACCATCGCCTACGGCGGCTTCACGCAGCCGGTGACCTCCGTGTGGCAGGTGGGCGCCAGCGTGAGCGTGACGCGGATCTCCAAGACGGACGGGACGAACAACTACCCGGCGACTCCGGACAGCGGCAACATCCGCACGATCACGGGCCAGGCGATCGGCACGGGCGTCTTCGGAAAGCGCGACGTGGCCGTCTTTTCGGTGAGCGGGGTGACCGCCAACACGTACACGGGGCTCGCCGGCCAGCTGACCGGCCGCTTCCCCGCGGGAGCGAGCTGGACCTTCGACGCCGCGGTACTGTGGTACGGGCAGAAGAACGACGATGGCAGCGACCTCCGGCGCATTTCGCCCGTGGGCCGGGCGGGCTACCGCTGGAGAAACAGCATCACCCTCGAGCTCGAGGCCGGCGTCGAAGACACGAAAACGAACGGCGCCTTCCTGCAGGAAGTTACACACCGGTACTTCTTTTCGGCGGGCTACCGCTGGGATTTCTGATCGATCCCCGGTTCCCGTGGGATAATCTGCCGTCGCTTACAGGGGAGTGAATCTTGATCTGGAGAAGCACCATGCGCTGGGTCGTGTTCGCCGCGCTCGCCGCGGCGGGTTCTTCCGTGCTCGCCGGCACCCTGGACGTGAATCTGTCGAACGACACCGTCGAGGCGAAGTACGACAGCCCCGTCGGCGCGGCCGACTGGACCTTCGGGGGCCTGTACAACAGGGACGACAAGAATTACTTCCTCAACATCGGCCTGCTCGCTTCCGGTGACGTCGGCGCCGGCGGCTCGCGCATCGAGGGCGGCGTCGGGGGCAAGGTCTACACCGTCCACGTGCCGGACAACGACGTCGTGGCGGTCGCGCTCGGAGGGCAGGTGCGCTGGTTTCCGGGCAACCGGTCGTTCGGCATCGGCGGCTACGCGTTCTACGCGCCCAAGGTCGTCACCTTCGTCGACGGCAAGAATTTCTACGACACGGGCTTGCGTGCCGAGGTCGAGGTGATCCGCAACAGCTCGGTGTATCTCGGCTACCGCTGGACGAAAGTGGAGCTGACCAACGGCGGCTCGGGCTATGTCGACCGGGGCGGCTTCGCGGGATTGATGGTCAAGTTCTAGCCGACCTTCAGGCCCATCAGGCCGGCGATGATGTTCCGCTGAATCTGCGAAGTTCCCGCGGCGACCGTCGCCGCGCGCGCGTCGCGGTAGTGGCGCTGCATGTCGAACTCCATGCTGTAGCCGAAGCCCCCGAAAACCTGCATGCCGAGGCTGGCGCACTTCACGTAGGCCTCCGAGGAGAGGAGCTTCGCCATGGAGATCTCGCGCAGCGCATCCTCGCCGCTCGCCGCCATCCACGCGGCGCGCCAGGTGAGGGCGCGCGCGGCCTCGATCTCGGCCGCCATGTCGGCGAGCGGATGCGCGAGCGCCTGGTTCGTCCCGATCGCGCGGCCGAACTGCCTGCGCTCCTTCGCGTACCCGACCGCGAGATCCAGGCAGGCCTGCGCCGCGCCCACGTTGCCCGCGGCCGAGGTGATCCGCTCGGCCTGCAGCCCCGCGAGGATGCAGTCCCAGCCCCTGTTCTCGCCGCCCACGAGGCGCTCCGCGGGAACGCGCACGCCGTCGAAGAAAACCTCGTAGGTGCCGGTGCAGCGGCGCCCCAGCATGTCGAGCTTCCTGAGGTTCAGGCCCTTCGCCGTGTTGTCGACGAGGAAGAGCGACATGCCCTGGCGGATGTTCGCGGCAGGATCGGTTCGCACGTACACGTTGATGACGTTGCCTTTCGCTCCGGCGCCGGTCGCCCAGAGCTTCTGGCCGGTGATCACGTAGTCGCCGCCGTCGCGCCTCGCGCCCGTCCTCATCGCGCCGACGTCCGAGCCGGCCTCGGGCTCCGACATCGAAATCGACATCCTGACCTCGCCCGACAGCAGCTTCGGCAGCCAGCGGCGCTTCTGCTCCTCCGAGCCTTTGCGCGCGACGTTCAGGCCGCAGAAGACGCTGCCCGCGTAGGCCATGAAGAAGTCGGCGCTCTTCCTCGAGATCTCCTCGGCGACGATCACCAGGTCCACGATGCTGCCGCCCAGTCCGCCGTACTTCTCCTCGAAAGGGATGCGCAGCAGCCCCAGCTCGGCCCAGGCGGCGTAGAGCTCCTCGGGGTACGCCTGCTCGCGGTCCAGGCGCCGCACGTACTCGGGCGTGGCGACGCGGTCCATGAGCTTCCTCACGGACTCGCGCATCATGCGCTGCTCTTCGGAGAAGGCGAAGTCCATCGCGTCCTCTAGATCGCGCCGGCGGCGCGCAGCCCGGCCACCTCTTTCGCGTCGAAGCCGAAGTCGCGAAGCACCACGTCGGTGTGCTCGCCGAGCGCCGGCGGCGGCAGAGGCGAGGACTCGCGCTCCCCGTTGATGCGCGACGCGCGGCGCATCGCGGTTTGCTTCCCGTAGCGCGGATGGTTCAGCTCGTGCAGCATGCCCAGGTGCCTGACCTCGGGCTCTTCCATCGCCTCGGGGATCGAGTGCACCACCGCCGCGGGAACGTCGCACGCGGCGAGCCGCTCGGCCCAGTAGGAGCGGGGCTGGGCCGCGAACACGGGCCGGAGTTCCTGCACCAGCGCCTCGTAGTTCCTTATGCGCCCCATGCGATCGCGAAAGCGCGCGTCCTCGCCGATGTCGGGACGTCCGATCGCGTCGAGCAGCGCGCGCCAGAACTTCTCCATCGAGGACACGTGGATCGCGAGCAGCTTCCCGTCCGCGCACGCGAAGGCGAACGAAAGCGAGACCGCGGCGCGCGAC
>DATEGT010000039.1:0-42994 GCA_035280025.1 Burkholderiales bacterium
GGGCTTGAGACTTAAGTTCAATCTGGTGCTTTTCTTCGTGTTCCTTTTGGGGCTGGGCGTCTCGGGCTTCGTGTCCTACGACCTGCTCCACAAGACCGCGCGCGAGGACGTGCTGCGCAACGCCGGCGTGATGATGGAGGCGGCGCTGTCGATGCGCCACTACACGGTCAGCCAGGTGCGCGACAAGCTGGCCCAGAAGGAGGGCGAATTCCTTCCTCAGAGCGTACCCGCCTTCGCGGCCACCGAAATCATGAACCAGCTGCGCAAGAAATATCCCGACTACGCCTACAAGGAGGCGGCGCTCAACCCGACCAATCCGCGCGACCGCGCGGTCGAGTGGGAGGCCGACATCGTCAACGCGTTCCGCAACGACCCGGGCCGCGACGAGATCTCCGGAACCCGGATGACACCCACGGGCGTGTCGCTGTTTCTCGCGCGGCCCTTCCAGATCAAGGACCCGGCCTGCCTCGCGTGCCACACGACCGCGGAGATCGCGCCGGCGTCGATGGTCAAGCTGTACGGGACGAACAACGGCTTCGGCTGGAAGCTGAACGAAGTCATCGGCGCGCAGGTGGTCTCGGTGCCGATGTCCCTGCCGATCCAGAACGCCAACCGCGCCTTCTACACGTTCATGGCGTCGCTCACCGGCGTGTTCGTGGTGCTCTTTATCATCCTCAACATCATGCTGTCGTTCATGATCGTGCGTCCCATTACCGTGATGTCGGACGCCGCCGACCGCATGAGCACCGGAGACCTGGAGATACCGGAGTTCGACGAGGCCGGGCGCGACGAAGTTTCCCTGCTGGCGAGATCTTTCAATCGCATGCGCCGCAGCCTCGAAAAGGCGATCAGCCTGATCGACCAGAAATAGCTTCGCGATGGCCGCCGAGATCGCTCTCCCCAAGGGTTACTCGCTGCACGAATACCAAATCGAGCAGACCCTGGGGATCGGCGGCTTCGGCCTCACCTATCTCGCGACCGACGCGAACCTCAACCTCAAGGTCGCGATCAAGGAGTACCTGCCCGGCGATCTCGCGCAACGCGGCGACGACCAGTCGGTGCGGCCGAAGGCCGAATCGGCCTTCGAGTCGTTCAAATGGGGCCTGTCGCGGTTTCTCGACGAATCCCGGACCCTCGCCTCGTTCCGCCACCCGAACATCGTCCGGGTGTTGCGCTTCTTCGAGGCGAACCGCACCGCCTACATGGTGATGGAGTTCGTCTCCGGCCAGCCCCTGGGGGAATGGATTCGCAGCCGCAGGCCGCTCGCGCAGGGCGCGGTGATGGCGATCGCGGGACCGCTGCTCGACGGCCTCGAGATCGTGCATCGCGCCGGCTTCCTGCACCGGGACATCAAGCCCAGCAACATCTTCGTCCGCGACGACGGCTCGCCGGTGCTGCTCGATTTCGGATCGGCCCGCTCGGCCACGTCGGCCGGCGAGCTCACCGCGATCGTCACTCCCGGATACGCGCCGATCGAGCAATACCACTCGCAGGGGCAGCAGGGGCCGTGGAGCGATCTCTACGCTTTCGGCGGCGTGCTCTACTGGATGATCACGGGCAAGCGTCCGGTCGAGGCCGTGGCCAGGGTGCGCCAGGACATGCTGCCTCCGGCGGCGCAAGCCGCCGACCGCAACCGCTACGGCGCCGATCTCCTGGCCGCGATCGACTGGGCCCTCACGCCGCACGAGGAGCGCCGGCCGCAATCGGTCCCGGACTTTCGCGCCGCGCTCCCCGGACTCGCCACGGCCGACCAGAAGACCGTGAAGATCGAGGGCGGCGCTCCGCCTCCGGGCCCCGCCTCGGTTCCGGTGACCACGCTGCCCACCGGCGTGGCCTTCGACCGGGAGACCCTGAAAAGGGTGGAGACCGAGCTCGCCAAGCACATCGGCCCCATCGCCCCGGTCGTGATCAGGGCAGCGGCGAAGAAGACCTACACCGTCGCCGACCTCGCCGAGATGGTGTCGGCGGACATCACCGACGACAAGGCTCGCGCCGCATTCGTCAAGCGATTCTCGAGCGACAAGTCGGCGCCCACCGGCGACCCGGCGCGGGGCACGCGGTCCGCGCCGCCGGTGAACCCGAACATCGACGCGCAGACGCTCCTCAAAGCCGAAGCCGCTCTCGCCAACTACATCGGCGCGGTCGCCAAGATCGTGGTGAAGCGCGCCGCGGCGAAGGCGCGCGACCCCGGCGAGCTCTACCTCCTGATCGCCGAGGAGATCGAGGACAGGAACGAGCGGAAAGCCTTCATCCGCAAAGCCATCTCCGCATCCGGCAAGGAATAGACGGCTTCGCGGGACGCTATTTCTCGTACTTGAACGACAGCATCACGCGGGTCCGGTAGGCCGCGACCTTCCCGTTCTCGATCTTCATGTCCTGCTTCACGACCTCGGCGACGCGAAGGTCGCGCAGCGTCTTCGCCGCGGTCTCCACCGCTCTCTTCGCGGCGTCCTCCCACGATGTCGTGCTGGTGCCGACCACTTCGGTGATCCGGTAGACTCCCTCAGCTTTGGCCATCGATCGTCTCCTCAGGTGGGTTTCGCCCTTTTTCAGAGAGCGTTCCCCGATAATACTCCTATGGATTTGATTCTCTGGCGACACGCGGAAGCCGAGGACGGCGGCCCCGACGCTGCGCGAAAGCTGACCAAGCACGGCCGCGAGCAGGCGCGTCGCGTCGCGGCCTGGCTGCAGCCGCGGCTTCCCAGGCGCTGCGAGATCCTGGTGAGCCCGGCGCAGCGCGCGCAGGAAACAGCGTCCGCGCTCGGGCTCCGTTTCGCCACGGCCGCGGAGGTCGGCACGAGCGCGGTCGCCGCCGACGTCATCGCCGCCGTCGACTGGCCGCACGGCTCCCGGACGGTGCTGGTCGTCGGGCATCAGCCCACGCTCGGCCGGGTCGCCGCGACGCTGATGACCGGCACCGAGTCGGATTGGCATTTCGCCAAGGGCTCGGTATGGTGGCTGAGGCACGTCGACGGTGACACCCGCCTCTTTGCCGTCGTGCATCCCAGGCTGGCCTGATCCTAGAAGCCGTAGTGGAACCGCGCCGAGGCGACGTTGACCGGCCCGCGGTCCGCGTTGTACGCCGGATCGAAGATTCTCTGGAAGTCGGCTGACAGCCACGCTTCCTTCGCCACGGCGGCGCTGTAGAAGGCTTCGAAAATCCTCTCGGCGCGATAGCTCAGCTTGCCGTCGCCGATGAAGAAGCCGAGACCTCCGGCGGCCAGATAGTCCCGGTGCGGCTGCGAGATCGCGTTGCTCGCCACCGCGACGCCCAGCGAGTCCGACGCGCGGCTCCACGCCGTTCCCTTGATCAGGAGCCCCGCCGAAACCGAGCGGTCGATCTCGGTGAACGCGAATTCCTCGGCTTCACCATTGTTCCAGCTCGCCCGCGCGAACACTCCCGCCGAGGGCGACGCGCTCTGCTCGAGGTTGACGCCGAAGCCGTATTTCACCCTCCTCCTGCGCGAGGTCGCGAGGTCGGGCGTCGCGCCGATCGCGACCCCGTCGGCGATCGAGTCGCGGTATCCGCCCATGTCGGCCTGGTTGCGGTAGGCGAGAACGCGCAGCCTGCCCGGCCGGCCGCCGAGCGCGTGCGCATGCTCCAGCTCGATCTGGTCGCCGAAGCTCGCGAAGATCCGCGGGTTCAGGGCGAGACCGTTGGATTCCTTCGGCATCATGAAGCGGGCGGCGCGCAGCGCCCAGGGGCCGTCGAAATATTCCAGGGCGGCTCCCCACGAATAGCCGCGCGCGTCCGCGGCGAAATCCCACGCGCCGTGCGTCATGAGCGACCAGTTCAGGAACTGGGTGCGCGGATCGTGGCCGTAGGCGTTGTCGTCGAACAGATCCTGCAGGGAAAGCTTGCCCGCCGTCAGCGCCAGGCGGCGGCTGTCGGCGGATCCCGCCAGCTGGTTCGCGTCGGACTCGACCGCCGCGCGCACTCCGCCCAGCCCCCAGGTCTGGCGCAGGAACGCGCGGGCGACGTAGAAGGTGGCGTTCGGTCCCGTCGTGCGCGCGATTTCTCCATTCGTGAATCCGCCCAAGCCCGTCAAGCGCGACAGCGGGACGCCCTGAGCGACCTCGGGATCGACGTAGACCTCGCCGCCCTTCCAGGGCCGGGCGCCGAGCGCCGCGGTCGCGGTGAATGAATAGCTCTTCTCGATGTCCGGAATCAGGCTGTTGGCGCCGGTGTAGGCGGCGCCGAAGGGATACTTGCGCTGCCACACGTAGGTCGCCTGGAGCTTTGCGCCGTACGCCTCTTCGCCCGCGCCGTCGGCGCGGGCGGCGCCGGGGACCCCGAGCGCAACGATCGCGAGAACGCCGAGGAGGATGGGCTCCGGTCGCACCGCGGCATGCTATCAGTTACCATCGCCGGGAGGACATCTTCATGAGCTTGAGCGGCAGGGCCGCGATCGTCACCGGCGCGGGGCGGGGCATCGGCAAGGCCATGGCGAGGCGCCTGGCGGCGGACGGAGCGAGCGTGGTCATCGCCGACCTCGACGGCTACGACGTGGCGGCCGCGGAGCTTGCGAAGGCAGGGGCGCGCTCGCTCGGGCTCAAGGTCGACGTTTCTTCGGAAGCCGACACGGCGTCGATGGCCGAGCGCACCCTGCGGGCCTTCGGGCGGATCGACGTTCTCGTGAATTGCGCGGCGATGTTCGCGAGCGTCAAGATCGGCCCGTTCGAGGAGATTCCGCCGGGGGAATGGAGACGCCTGCTCGAGATCAACGTCCTGGGGGTCGCGCTGTGCTGCCGGGCGGTAACGCCGCAGATGCGCCGCCAGAGGAGCGGCCGCATCATCAATCTCGCCTCGGGCGCGCCCCTGAAGGGGGTTCCCCATTTCCTGCATTACATCGCGAGCAAAGGGGCGGTCATCGCGATGACCCGCGGCCTCGCACGCGAGCTCGGTCCTGACGGCATCACCGTCAACGCGATCGCCCCGGGGCTCACCCTGTCGGAAGCCACGCGCGGGCGCCCGGAGCATCTCCGCAATCACGCCGAGAGTATCCGCGCGCGCGCGATACCGCGCGAGGAGCGTCCCGACGATCTGGTCGGTGCCGTGAGCTTTCTCGCTGGGGACGACTCGGCCTTCATGACGGGCCAGACGCTCGCGGTGGACGGCGGCTCCGCGATGCTGTAACCGCTAGGCCCCTCGCACCAGGTCACCGACAAACCAGATCAGGCCGACGCCGAGCGCGATCAGCGTCACCTGCTGCGCCGTCGCGCGCAGCTCCGGGCGCCGGTGCAGGCCGGGAATGAGGTCCGCGACCGCGACGTAGATCATGCTGGCCGCGGCGAGCGCAAGCACCGAGGCGATCCACTCCTGCGCCGCCTGCAGGGTGAAGTACGCGAGCAGCGCGCCCGCCAGCATCGCGAGGCTCGACAGCAGGTTGAGCGCGAGCGCGGCGGCCTTGCCGTAGCCGGAGTGAAGGAGGATCACGAAGTCGCCGATCTCCTGCGGGATCTCGTGGGCGATGATCGCCGCCGCGGTGACGACGCCCAGCTCGGTGCTCTGCAGAAACGCCGCCGTGATGAGTATCCCGTCGACGAAATTGTGGAACGCGTCGCCGATGATGATCATCATGCCGCTGCGGCCGTGATCGCCCGGATCGGCGTGATGATCGTGGGCTTCGCAGTCCTCGACATGACAGTGCCGCCACAGCACGAGCTTCTCCAGGACGAAGAACCCGAGGATGCCGCCGAGCACGGTGGCGAAGACGGCCTGGAGGCTCCCGGCCGCGCCGATGGCGTGCGGCAGGATCTCGAGGAACACCGCGCCGAGCAGTGCCCCGATCGCGAAGCTCACCAGCGCGGGGACCCAGCTCGCGGGCGCCGACAGCGCGAACAGCGCGGCGATCGCGATGCTGATGACGCTTCCGGCGACCGCGGAGCCGGATATCCAGACAAGAGTCGGCATGCGCTAGCGTTCCTCGATCCAGATGAGGCTCGCCATTCTCCCCGTTGTGCGGTCCCTGCGGAAGGAGAAGAAGCGCGTGTCGCTCGCCGTGCACCACCCACCGCCGTAGGCGGCGGCGACTCCCGTCGCGGAGAGCCGCGACCTCGCGAGAGCGTAGAGATCGGCGAGATACTTGCCGCCGCCGCAGGGCGCGAACGCGCTCGCGGCTCCCGGGTCCGGCGCCATGAAAGCCCGCCGGACGTCCTCGCCGACTTCGTAGCGGAGCGGGCCGATGCCCGGCCCGATGTAGGCGATCAGGTCGCCCGGAGGCGCACCCATCGCATGCACGGCGGCTTCGATCACGCCCTCCGCCAGTCCCCGCCAGCCGGCGTGCGCGACGCCGACCACGCCTCCTGCCCGGTCGCTGAGGAAGATCGGCAGACAATCGGCGGTCATCACCGCGCAGACCGCGCCCGCGCGCCGCGTCACGGCGGCATCGGCCTCCGTTTCGAGCGTCGAGCGCTCGGGATCGGCCACCGTGGTCCCGTGCACCTGCCTGATCCACGCCGGCTCCCCGGGCAGGCAGGCCCGAAGGATGGCGCGATTGCGGGCGACGCAGCCCGGATCGTCGCCGACACGCGCGCTCAGGTTCAGCCCCGCGAATGCGCCCGAGCTGACGCCTCCCGCGCGAGTGGTGATGAGCGAGCGCACCCGCGCGGGCGCGGGCCAGTCGGGGACGATCCAGTCGGGGTTGGGCGCGCTCCTCACTGCAGCGAAGCGAGCAAATCCCGGAAATCCCGGGGTAGCCGCGCCTCGAAGCACATGCGCGCTCCGGAGGCCGGATGGGAAAACTCCAGGCGCGCGGCGTGGAGCGCCTGGCGCTTCAGGAGGGCGTGCCCCGTTCCGCTCCCGCGTCCGCCTCGGTAGACCGGATCGCCGACGAGCGGATGCCCGAGGGACTGCATGTGCACGCGTATCTGGTGCGTCCTTCCCGTCTCCAGGGTGCACTCGAGCAGCGAGGCCAGGGCGAAGCGCTTCGCGACGCGGTAGCGCGTGCGCGCGGAGCGTCCGGCGGGCACCACAGCCATGCGCGTGCGGTTGCGCGGATCGCGGCCGACCGGAGCGCTCACCTCTCCGCCCGTTCGGACCGTCCCGTGCACCAGCGCCAGGTATTCGCGCTTCACCGTCCGCGCCTGAAGCTGCCGGACGAGGTCGGTCTGCGCCCGCAGGGTCTTCGCCACCACGAGAAGCCCGCTGGTGTCCTTGTCGAGCCGGTGGACGATGCCCGCCCGCGGAACGGCGGCGAGCTGCGGAGAGTGATGCAGGAGCGCGTTGAGCAGCGTCCCCTTCCAGTTGCCGCTCCCCGGATGGACGACCAGGCCGGCGGGCTTGTCGATCACCAGGACCTCTCCGTCCTCGTAGACGACGTCGAGCGCGATGCGCTCGGGCCGGTGCGCACCGTCGGAGGGATCGGGCTGCGCGCGGATTTCCACCCGCTCGCCGCCCCAGATTTTCTGCTTGGGCTTCGCGGAGCGGGCGTTGAGGCTCACGTGACCGTCTTTCAGCCACTTCTGCAGGCGGTTGCGCGAGTGCTCCGGGAACATCCGCGCGAGCGCCTTGTCGAGCCGCAACCCCGCGAGGGCTTCCGGGACGCGTCGCATCTCTCCCGTCACTGTATAATTTTGCGCCTCTTCCGACGAAGCCATCGTGAAACATAGTGTAGCTTTATTCGTTCTCGTTCTGGCGGGGTGCTCGTTCCTCGACAACAAGGATCCCACCAAGGGGATGAGCGCCGACACGATCTACGCGGAGGCGAAGGAAGCGCTCGACAACGGCCAGTACGACCTCGCGATCAAACGCTACGAGGCTCTGGAAGCGCGCTTTCCCTACGGACGCTACTCGCAGCAGGGGCAGCTCGAGATCGCGTACGCGTACTACAAGCAGAAGGAGCAGACCTCCGCGGTGGCCGCGGCCGAGCGTTTCATGAAGCTCCACCCCAACCATCCCAACGTCGACTACGCCTACTATCTGAAAGGCCTCGCGTACTTGAACGAGGACGACGGACTGATGGCCAGGATGTCGCGCCAGGATCCGACGGAGCGCGATCCCAAGTCGGCGCGGGACGCGTTCGACGCGTTCAAGGACCTGGCGCAGCGCTTTCCCGAGAGCAAGTACACGCCCGATGCGGTTTCGCGCATGAAATACCTGATCAACGCGCTGGCGTCCCACGAAGTCCACGTCGCCCGCTGGTACATCAAGAGGGGCGCGTACGTCGCCGCAGCCAACCGCGCGCAGTACGCCCTGAGGAACTATCCTCAAGCGCCTGCGCAGGAGGAAGCCCTGCTCATCATGATCCGGGCCTACAACGCTCTCGGGATGTCGGATCTCCGCGACGACGCAGAGCGGATCCTGAAGAAGAACTTCCCGGACAGCGAGCAGGCGAAGAGCGTGCTCAGCCAGCTCGGTCGCTGACCGCGGAAGGGTCCGGAATTCCCGGACCGCGCTCGAAGAAGCGAACGACCTGGTCGAGCTCGCGCACCAGCTTCATCGGCGGCAGGCTCGCCAGAATTCGCCGGCCGTAGGGCTTCGTGAGCAATCGGGGGTCGCAGATGACCAGCGCGCCGCGGTCGGCTTCATCACGGATGAGCCTGCCCGCCCCTTGCTTCAGCGCAATGGCGGCCTGGGGAAGCTGGTAGTCGAGGAACGGATTCCCGCCCTCGCGCTCCAGCGATTCGAGTCTCGCGGCGAGTACCGGATCGTCGGGAGGAGCGAAGGGAAGCTTGTCGATGACCACGAGCGACAGCGCTTCCCCGCGAACGTCCACTCCTTCCCAGAAGCTAGCGCTGCCGACCAGAACGGCGTTCCCCAGCACGCGAAAGCGCTCCAGCAGCTCGCTCCGGGAGCCTTGGCCCTGGAGCATCAGCGGAAAAGGCAGCCCCGCCAGATCGAACTCCTCCTGCAGCAGGCGGTGCGCGAGCCGCATGGCTCGCAGCGTGGTGAACAGCAGGAAGGCGCGTCCCGCGCTCGCCCGCAGGACCGGAAGCGAGGCTGCGACCACCCCGCGCGTGTGCTCCTCGCTGTTCGGATCGGGAAGATTCCTGGGGAGGTACAGCAGGGCCTGCGACGCGTAGTCGAACGGGCTGCCCCAGCAGGCGGTGCGCGCATCCTGCAGGCCCATCTCCTTGCTGTAGTGGCCGAAATCTCCGGCGACGGCGAGCGTCGCGGAGGTGAAGATCCAGGCCCGCGGCCGACCGTCGAGCTGCTTGCGAAAGACATCGGCGACCGAGAGCGGCGTAGCGTTCAGCCGGAGCGAGTGGCCGAGCACCTCCAGCCAGCGGACCAGGTCGGCGCGGCCCTCGTCGCGCCAGCGCGCGAGCAGCTCCCTGGCCTCTTCTGCGCGGCCCGCGCAGCGCGCCAGACCCTCGTTCCTTTCGGCGAGAACCTCCAGCGCACCGCCCACGGAGGACAATGCCGAGTCGAGGGCGGCGAGCGCTTCCTGGAAACCGTGTTCCCGCGCAAGCGACGATGCGGCGAGGCGGGCGCCTTCCCTGGGCGAGGCGAGACGCAGGTCGCGCGCCGCCTTCTCGAGGGCGGCGGCGAGCGCGGGAAGCTCCCGGCTGTCTCTCGCCCCGGCGAGCGTCTCGGCGCGGACGTCGCGCGCGAGCTCGACGAGCTGCGCGGTGGACAGGGTTTCGCCGAAGAAAAGCGTCGCGGTGTCCGGGAGCTGGTGAGCCTCGTCGAGGATCACGGTGTTGCAGGCGGGGAGAAGCTCCGCCATTCCCTCGTCCCTCAGGACGACGTCGGCGAAGAAAAGGTGGTGGTTCACGACCACGAGGTCGGCGGCGCTCGCCTCGCGGCGTGCCGCCATGACGAAGCAGTCGCGATGCCGAGGGCAGGCTTGTCCCAGGCAGTTCTCCCGCGTCGAGGTTGCGAGGTCCCAGGCGCGGGCTCCCTCGGGCACCTCGGCGAATTCGCTCTTGTCCCCGCTGCGCGTGACGCGGGCGAAGCTCGCGATGCGGCGCAGATCGGCCTCGACCTCGCGCCCGTGCTGCGGGCTCTCGAGATTGCGCTCGAGATGATAGTGGCAGACGTAGTTGGCGCGGCCCTTGAGCAGCGCCGTGCTCACGGGAACGCCGAGCGCGGAGCGCACGGTCGGCAGGTCGCGCCGGTAGAGCTGATCCTGCAGCGTCTTGGTTCCGGTGGACACGATCACCTTGCCCGCGGACAGAAGCGCTGGGACGAGATAGGCGAAGGTCTTGCCCGTGCCGGTGCCTGCCTCGCACACCAGAACGGCATCGTCGCGGATCGCCTCTGCGACGCGCGCTGCCATCTCCAGTTGCTGGGATCTCACGCGGTATCCGGGCACTCTCGAGGCGAGCGGCCCGGCCGGCCCGAAGACCGCCTCGAGGCGCTCGTTCATGAGGATTTTCTCCAGGACTCGCCTCTCGAAAGGCTATAAGGTTGGAGGGCCGTCGGGCCGGTGCTTGCGCGCTTTACAGCCCGGACCCGATAGTCTATGGTACTTGAATGATGCGCTGTAACTATCTGTTTTTCAGCGTGTTGGTCTTGTCCGGCTGCGCGAGCGCTCCGCCGCCTCCCGCGCGGGGACCCGAGCTGGTATTCCAGGCGCTCGCCACTGCCGGCGTGCCGTACCGCCGCGGCGGCGAATCGCCGGAGACCGGCTTCGACTGCAGCGGCCTGGTCGCGCACGTGTATCGCGAGGCCTTCGGCGTCGAGCTGCCGCACAACGCGCTCGCGCAAAGCCGCATCGGCAAGCACGTCACCCTCGGCGGTCTGGAGGCGGGAGATCTGGTCTTCTACAACACCGAGCGGCGGCCCTACTCGCACGTGGGGATCTACCTCGGGGACCATCGCTTCATCCACGCCCCCAAGCCCGGTGCCGCCGTGCGCATCGAGGACATGCGCACGGCGTACTGGAGCCGGCGCTTCGACGGCGCGCGCCGCGTCATGGAGTGAGAGCTCGCGGTCCTTCGAATCAGCCGGTCTGGAGCTCGAAAACCACCGGCACGTCGACGGTGAACTCGCGGCCGCGGGGTGCCGGCCGCACCTGGGCCAGGGCGTTGAATGCTTTTCTCACCATGTCCAGCGCCTGATCATCCAGGACGCGGTACCTGCTCGAACTCTTCACCAGAGCGCTCTTGATCGTTCCGTTGGCGTCGACCACGAGACGAATTTCGACGCGCCCCTCCCAGCCTTTCTCCATCGCCTGCACCGGGTAGCGCTTGTAGCGTTTCGCCGCGTCGATCAGCGCAAGCCGGTAGGCGTCGAACAGGCTCGGGTCGACGGCCTCCGCAGGGGGCCTGGCGGGCGTGCGGCCCGATGCGGATTCCGGGGAGGCCGGAGCGACGGCGGGCGGCGCGACCGGCGCGGGGCCAGGCGCCTGGACGGGCGCCGGTTCCGCCACCTTGGGCGTCGCAACCGGTACGGAGTCGGGCGCCCTGCGCGGCTCGGGCTCGCGCCGCTCCGGAGGCCTCCTCGGAGCCGCGCGAGCGGCAGGGCTCGCGGACACCGCCTCGAACAGCGCGGTCAGCGCGGGGACATCCACCGGCGCGGCCAGGGGCCGCAGACCAGGAAACACGAGCATCGCCGCCGCGTGCAACGCAATGGAAGCGCCCAGACACGCATACAGCGTGCGCAGCTCCCGGTCGTGATGCCAGCGGGCCGCGGCGAGGTCTGGATACCACATCGGATCAGTATGGCACTTACGCGGATTTCCGGTAGTAACTCTGGTACCAGTCGGCAAAGCGCCGAACCCCCACCTCGATCGGCGTCTCCGGCTTGTAGCCGACCGCGTCGTGCAGCTCGCTCACATCGGCGGAGGTCGCGGGCACGTCTCCCGCCTGCATGGGAAGGAGTTCGAGCTTCGCCTTCTTCCCGAGGCATTGCTCGAGCACTTCGATGTAGCGCATCAGCTTCACGGGCCGGTTGTTGCCGATATTGAAGATGCGCCAGGGCGCGTAGCTGGTCGCCGGGTCCGGCCGCTCGCCGCTCCAGCCGGCGGCCGGCGCGGCCGGCTTGTCGACCGTGCGGATCACTCCCTCGACGATGTCGTCCACGTAGGTGAAATCGCGCACCATATCGCCGCGATTGAAGACCGGGATCGGCCGCCCTGCCAGGATTCCCTCGGTGAACTTGAACAGCGCCATATCGGGCCGACCCCAGGGCCCGTAGACGGTGAAGAACCGCAAGCCCGTGCACGACATTGCGTAGAGGCTCGCGTAGCTGTGCGCCATCAGCTCGTTCGCCTTCTTGGTGGCCGCGTACAGCGAGACCGGATGATCGACGTTGTCGTGCTCGGAGAACGGCAGGCGGGTGTTCGCGCCGTAGACCGAGCTGCTCGAGGCGAACACGAGATGGCCGACGCGCGCGTGCCGGCAGCCTTCGAGAACGTGCAGGAAGCCGACCACGTTGGCGTCGATGTAGGCGGAAGGATTCTCGATCGAATAGCGCACTCCGGCCTGCGCCGCCAGGTGAACGACGGCGTCGAACTTGCCCGCCGAAAAGAGCTCGGCCATCCCCTTGCGATCGACGATGTCGAGCTTCTGGAAGACAAACCCCCCGCGCGCGCGCAGCCGCTCCAGCCGCGCCTGCTTCAAGCGCACGTCGTAGTAGTCGTTTAGGTTGTCGATGCCGGCGACCTGATCGCCGCGGTCGAGCAAGCGATGGCTCAAAGTGGACCCGATGAAGCCCGCGGCCCCGGTGACGAGAACTTTCATCTTGGAACGATTCCTCCGGTGTTCTTTCAGGCGCGGACGGCGGTCTGCGCCCCCTTTTCCCTGTACCCGTACGGGTTCATGCTCTGCCAGCGCCAGGCGTCGCGGCACATGTCGTCGAGGTCGTGAATCGCCTTCCAGCCGAGCAGCCTCTCGGCGAGCGACGCGTCGGCGTAGGATTCGGCGACGTCGCCGGCGCGTCTGGCGACCCTTTCGATCGGGATCGTCCGGCCGCTCGCGCGCTCGAATGCGCGCACCGCCTCCAGCACCGAGATCCCGCGGCCGGTTCCGAGGTTCACCGTGAATCCCCGGGGCTCGCGCCGCAGCGCTTCCAGCGCCGCGAGGTGCCCGCGCGCGAGATCGACGACATGGATGTAGTCGCGCACACCCGTGCCGTCGCGCGTCGGGTAGTCGCTGCCGAACACGCGCACCCGGTCCCGGACCCCCGCCGCGACCTGGGCGATGTTGGGCATCAGGTTGTTCGGAATCCCCTGAGGATCCTCCCCTATCAGTCCGCTCGAATGCGCCCCGACGGGGTTGAAGTAGCGCAGCAGGGCGATCCGCCAGGCGGCCGGATTGGAAGCTGCCAGGTCCCCGAGAATCCGCTCGACCATCCACTTCGTATGACCGTAGGGATTGGTGGGGCCCAGCGGGGCGTCTTCTCGCACCGGCATCGTCGCCGCATTGCCGTAGACCGTCGCGGAGGAGGAGAACACCAGCGCGCCCACCCCGGCTTCCGCCATCGCCCGGCACAGGGACAGGGCGCCCTGCACGTTGTTGTCGTAGTACTCGATCGGCTTCTCGAACGATTCGCCCACGGCCTTGAGCCCCGCGAAGTGGATCACCGCGTCGAACCGGTGCCGAGCCATGACGTCCCTCAACGCGTCCGTGCTGCGCACGTCGGCTTTCGCGAAGGCGGCCGGCCGCCCGACGATGCGCGCGATGCGATCGAGCACCGCGGCATGGCTGTTGCACAGATTGTCGAGCACCACCACGTGGTGCCCGGCGAGCATGAGCTCGACGCAGGTGTGCGAGCCGATGTATCCGGCGCCGCCGGTCACCAGCACTTTCATCTCAGGAGACATCGATTCCACGAGGCTTCTCGTGCGACCGCGGAGTCTAGCCGATTTCCGCGGCAGTCGCCTCGGGAGGCGCCGTTCGCGCAGGACGCCCCGAGGGAGATTTTCCCTTTAAGGGCGCTGCTCAGGAAGATTCAGTGTACGCGGCGTCCCGCGGCGGCTTCGCGCCGCGGCTTGGCGTGGGATGCCGCGCGGGCGGAAACCCTGGCCCGCTTGGCGCGCCGCAGATAGCTCACCACCGTGGGGGCAAGCTCGCCGGCATTCCCGTAGATCTCGCCGCGGTGGGTGAAGCGGCCGAACAGGTACGCCACGCCCAGGCCAACCAGGGGCCACATGACCAGTATTGCCACCCACGTGATCCAGCTCATAAACCCCTTCCGCGGAGGGAGGTCAAGCCAAGCGGCATGACGATAGCATGAAGTCCCGGCGGAAGCCAAGAGCCGTAATTTGTCTCTTGGCGGCGACAGCCGGTCCTTCCTTCACTGCACGGGCAGCAGGTTTTTCCGCGCCAGGACCGAGCGCATGGTGTCGAATTCGAAGTCTTCCAGCAATCGGCCGAGGCGCTCCGCGCACCGGCCCAGATTGAGATAGTGCCGGAAGCGCGACAAGGCGCCCGCCTCCCCCACCCGCGGCTGCTCGGGGTCGACCTCCCAGGGATGAATGTAGAAGACGAACTCCTGCTGCTGCTCGTTCAGCCGGCGCAGCGCCCAGCGCGTGAAGCGGTAGGGAAACAGCCGGAAATACCCTCCGCCGGCGACAGGGACCTTGGCGCCGCGGTAGCGCAGGACCGATATCGGAAACTCGACCAGACGCCCGCCGCCGGGCGCCGTCAGCACGTGCGGCGTGGGCTCCGCATCGGGTATGCCATAGCGGTCGTGGCGCATTGGAAAGATGCTCGAGTCGTAGCGAAAGCCCTCCTCGCACAGGATATCGAGCGCCCAGAGCGAACGGCGCGTGATCGAATAGGTCGCGGCGCGGTATCCCTCCACCGGCCTCTGCGCGAGATCCTCGAGCAGCGCCTTGGCGTCGCGCGTCTCGCGCCGGAATTCCTCGGGCGTCTGGGTGTAGACCAGCCGATGGCTCATGCCGTGCGAGGCGACCTCGTGCCCTGCGGCGGCGATCTGGCGCACGATTTCCGGGTGCTTGCGGGCGACCCAGCCCAGCACGAAGAACGTCGCGTGGACGCCGCGGCGCGCGAGCAGCTCGAGCAGCGTGGAGGTGCTCGCTCCAACCCGGGTGCGGAAACCCTCCCAGGAGTTGCGGTCGATCGCCTGCGCAAAACCCTCGACCTGGAAATAGTCCTCCACGTCCACCGTGAACGCGTTCTTCATCGGAAAGCAGGGGCCGAGGTCAGAGCCGCCATACCGACAACCCGGCGGCACGCAGCGCGGGGGCGTCGAGACGCCCCTTCACGTCCATGACGCAGCCGTTGGCGGCGACCTTCGCGGCGAGCTGCGCGGTCGGCAGTGCGAGGAACTGCTTGTGGGCGACCGCGGCGACCAGTGCGTCGGCGCGCGGCAGCGCGTCCCAGGAATCCAGCTCGATCCCGTACTCGTGCACCGCATCCCGCGGATCAGGCACCGGATCGTGGACATGGACCTCGATCCCGAATGTCCTGAGCTCGTTGACGACGTCGACCACCTTGGAGTTGCGCAGGTCGGGCACGTCTTCCTTGAAGGTCAGTCCGAGCACGTTGACCTTCGCCCCCTTCACCGGGTGCCCGCTGCGGATCAGCTCCTTCACCGTTTGCTCGGCGATGAACTTTCCCATGTCGTCGTTGATGCGCCGGCCCGCGAGGATGACCTCGGGGTGGTAGCCCAGCATCTCGGCCTTGTGCGTGAGGTAGTAGGGGTCGACCCCGATGCAATGGCCGCCGACCAGGCCGGGCCGGAACGGCAGAAAATTCCACTTGGTGCCGGCCGCCTGCAGCACCTCGAGCGTGTCGATCCCGATCTTGCGGAAGATGATCGACAGCTCGTTCATCAGAGCGATATTCAGATCGCGCTGCGTATTCTCGATGACCTTCGCGGCCTCCGCGACCTTGATGCTCGACGCGCGGTATACGCCCGCCTTGACCACCGCGGCGTACGCCGCGGCGACCTTCTCCAGCGTCTGCGGCGTGTCCCCGGACACGACCTTGGTGATGCGGGTGAGCGTATGCTCCTTGTCACCGGGGTTGATGCGCTCGGGGGAGTAGCCGACGTTGAAATCCTCGAGCCATTTCAATCCCGAGTTCTTCTCGAGTACCGGAACGCACACCTCCTCGGTCGCGCCCGGATACACCGTCGACTCGTACACGACGACGGCGCCGCGCTGCATGTGCTTGCCGACGGCCGCGCTCGACCCCACCAGCGGCCCGAGGTCGGGGCGGCGCGCCGCGTCGATCGGAGTCGGTACCGCGACGATGATGATGTCCGCCGCCGAGAGCTCCGCGGGATCCGTGGTGACGGAGAGCTGGGCTGCGGCGCGCAGATCCTCGCTCGAGATTTCGCCGGTCGGATCGAAGTGCCGGCGATAGTTCGCGACCTTCTCCGCGCTCAGGTCATAGCCGACCGTGCGAAACTTCTTGCCGAACTCGACGGCGAGCGGCAGACCCACGTAGCCGAGCCCGACGACCGCAACCACGCTCATGCGCTAGCCCCCCGATTGTCCCGACCGGCAATGTTCACGACGGGCTGGCATGATACCCGAACTGGCGTAGCGGTCCGGCGGCCCCGGTCACATTTCACACTTCCGGAGCCAAATTCTTCCTGCTCGGGGCGGCGTGCGTGCGAAAATAGGGCCGGTTTTGCTTCAACAACTAGTAGAAAAAACATGATCTTCACTGAAACGAAGCTCAAGGGAGCGTTCATTCTGGACATCGAGCGTCGCGGAGACAACCGCGGGTTCTTCGCGCGCGCGTTCTGCCAGCACGAATTCGCCGATCACGGCCTCGAGCCGGTGATCGCGCAAGGCAACGTCGCCTTCAACAAGAGCAAGGGAACGTTGCGCGGCATGCATTTTCAATATCCTCCGGCCGCCGAGACCAAGCTCGTCAGATGCACCCGGGGCGCCATCCTCGACATCATCGTGGACTTGCGCCCGGAGAGCTCCACATACCTGGAGCACATCGCCGTCGAGCTCACCGGAGACAACTACCGTTCGCTCTACGTGCCCGAGCGCTTTGCGCACGGCTACCAGTGCCTCGCCGACAACACGGAGACCAGCTATCAGGTGGGCGAGTTCTACACGCCGGCGGCCGAAGGCGGCCTGCTGTACAACGACCCCAGGCTGGGCCTGAAATGGCCGCTCCCGGTGAACGAGATCTCGCCCAAGGATTCGGCGTGGATGCCGCTGGACAAGATCGAGGGAGAATTGAAGCGTAAAATGAGCGCCTGAAGGCGCCAGCGACTGCGGTACCGGCGGGCGATCCGCGCGCCGGGTGGGAAAGCGAAATTGCTGGGAGGGACTGTGATCATTGTCGACAACGCACTGAAGGCGAGAGAGCGGGAGGGCAAGCCTATCCGCGTCGGAATGGTGGGGGCCGGCTTCATGGGGCAGGGACTCACCAACCAGATCACGCACAGCGTCCCGGGCATGCGCATGGCGGCCGTCTACAACCGGCGACCGGAGCGCGCCCATCACGTCTACCGGTATTCCGGATTCGAGGACATCGCCACGGCGGGAACGCAGAGCCAGCTCGACCAGGCGGTCCGGGAGGGAAAGCCCGCCGTCGCCGAGGACCCTTTCCTGCTGTGCCGCTCGAGCGAGATCGACGTCATCATCGACGTCACGGGCTCGGTCGAGTTCGGCGCGCGCGTGATTCTCGAGGCATTCAGGAACGGCAAGCCGGTAGTGATGATGAACGCCGAGGTCGACGCGACCGTCGGCCCGATTCTCCAGGTGTACGCGCACAAGCACGGCGTGATCCTCTCCGCCTGCGACGGCGACGAGCCCGGCCTGCAGATGAACCTGGTGCGCTGGGTGCAGGGTCTCGGCCTCATCCCCCGCGTCATCGGCAACGTCAAGGGATTGCAGGATCCGTACCGCAATCCGACCACCCAGAAGGGATGGGCGGAACGCTGGGGACAGAACGCTGCGATGGTGACCTCCTTCGCCGACGGCTCGAAGATCAGCTTCGAGCAGACGATCGTGGCCAACGCGACGGGATTCAAGGTCAGGTCCCGGGGAATGTCGCGCGGAGTGAAGTACGACGGCTCGATCATGGACATCCACAAGCTCTACGACCTCGACGAAGCCCGGGCGATGGGCGGCGTCATCGACTACACGGTCGGCCCCGCCGGAATCAAGGCGTTCGTGCTTGCGGAGCACACCGACCCCAAGCAGCGCCACTATCTGAACCTCTACAAGATGGGAGAAGGCCCGCTGTATCCGTTCTGGGTCCCCTACCACCTGGTGCATTTCGAGACGCCGTTTTCCATCGCGCGCGTCGTTCTCTTCAAGGACAACCTAGCTCCCCCCCTGGGGGGCCCGGTCGTCGAAGTCTGCGCGGTCGCGAAGCGCGGCCTCGCCGCGGGCGAAACGCTCGACGAGTACGGCATGTACACGACCTACGGGGAAGCGGTGAACACCGAGGAGATGAGCGACAAGCGCTACCTTCCGGAAGGACTGGTCGACGGGTGCAAGCTCAAGCGCGCGATCGCCAAGGACCAGGTGCTGACCTACGACGACGTGGAGCTGCCGGTGGGCCGGCTCGCCGACCGGCTTCGCGCCGAGCAGTACCGGCATTTCCGCGGCATCACCTGGCTCGAGGAGCACCTCGAGGGAACGCAGGGCGCGTCGGTGGCGAAGGTGCCGGAGTACGCTTGAAGATATTGATCACCGGCAACACGGGCTACATCGGCCCATCCGTTCTCAAGCGTCTCCGCCACTCCTACCCCAAGGCGACCCTGGTCGGTTTCGACAAGGGATATTTCGCGCACTGCCTGACGAACGCGAGCATCCTCCCGGAATGCAGGGCCGATATCCAGTTCTTCGGAGACGTGCGGCATCCCCAGCCGGAGATCCTGCAGGGCGTGGACGCCGTGATCCATCTCGCGGCGATATCGAACGATCCGATGGGGAAGACGTTCGAGGACGTCACCTACGACATCAACTTCCGCGCGAGCGTCGACCTGGCGCGCCAGGCCAAGGCGGCCGGGGTCAAGTCCTTCGTGTTCGCCTCCAGCTGCAGCGTTTACGGCATCGCCGACGACACGCCGAGAACGGAAACCTCGCAGCTCAATCCGCAGACCGCCTACGCCAAGTCGAAGATCCGCACCGAGACCGAGCTCGAGAAGCTCGGGGACGGGAATTTCAAGGTGACCTGCCTCAGGTTCGCGACCGCGTGCGGCATGAGCGAGCGCCTGCGCCTGGATCTCGTCGTCAACGACTTCGTCGCCTGCGCCGTGACCTCCAAGAACATCACCATCCTCAGCGACGGAACCCCGTGGCGTCCCCTGATACACATCCGGGACATGGCGCGCGCCTTCGACTGGGCGATCGGCAGGGATCCGAAGCACGGCGCCTTCCTCGCCGTGAACGTCGGCAGCGACGAGTGGAACTATCAGGTCAAGGACCTTGCCGAAGCGGTCGCGGAGGTCGTACCGGGGGTCACGGTATCGATCAACAAGAAGGCCCCGCAGGACAGCCGCTCGTACCGAGTGGACTTCGCGCTCTACAGGAAGGTCGCGCCCAACCACCAGCCGGAAGTCGACCTCATGACGACCATCCGCGAGCTCAAGGCGGGCCTGGAGGCGATGGGCTTTGCCGATCCGAACTTCAGGTCCTCCAAGTTCATGCGTCTCGAAGTGCTCAAGTGGCTGCGCGAAAAGGGATTGCTCGACGGCAATCTCGAGTGGACCGCGCTTGAGCGGCCGGTTTGATCCCTCGCTGGAGTAGCCGCGAATGAAAGTCGTCCTGTTCTGTGGCGGGCTGGGCACGAGGCTGGGGGAGCTCACGGAGAACGTTCCCAAGCCGCTCGTGAAGATCGGGTACCGGCCCATCCTGTGGAACGTCATGAAGTACTACGCCCACTACGGGCACAAGGACTTCATCCTCTGCCTGGGATACAAGGCGGATGCCATCAAGGACTACTTCCTCAACTACAAGGAATACCTGTCCAACGACTTCACCATGAGCAACGGCGGAAAGGACATTCATCTCCAGCGCAGCGACATCACCGACTGGAAGATAACCTTCGTCGACACCGGCTTGAAGGCGAACATCGGCCAGCGCCTCAAAGCCGTCGAGAAATATCTCGAGGGGGAGAAGACGTTTCTGGCCAACTACTCCGACGGCCTGAGCGCCTTTCCGCTTCCGGAGCTGATCGACCGCTTCAACAAGAGCGGGAAAGTCGCATGCTTTCTGTGCGCAAAGCCTTCGCAGAGCTTCCACGTGGTGACGCTGCGCGCGGACAATTCCGTCAACAGCATCCAGAGCGTGCGCAAGACGGACATTCTCATCAACGCCGGCTTCTTCGTGTTCAAGAAGGAGATCTTCGACTACATGAAACCCGGCGAGGAGCTGGTCGTCGAGCCTTTTCAAAGGCTCATCGCGGAGAGCCAGATCGTCGGCTACCGCTCGGACCAGTTCTGGTGCATGGACACGTTCAAGGAGCACCAGGAGCTGACCGACATGTACAACCAGGGCAATGCGCCCTGGGAGGTGTGGAAGCCGTCGCCCGAAGGAACCGGAAGGTGAGATGAATGCTCAAGGCGGCCTTCACAAAAGGTCCCGGGCTGCGGCTTCTATGCCTGGGAGCGCATAGCGACGACATCGAGATCGGCTGCGGCGGCACGGTCCTGAGGCTGCTCGAGGAAAATCAGGCGGCCGAGGTCTGCTGGGCCGTGCTCGGGGCGTCCGGAGCGAGAACCGCAGAGGCGCAGAAGAGCGCCCGGCTGTTTCTGGCGAACGCGCGCCAGAAGGACGTCATCACGAAGGAGTTCCGGGACGGCTACTTCCCCTATCTCGGCGCGGAGATCAAGGATTTCTTCGAGGAGCTGAAGCGGAAATTCAGCCCCGATCTCATCCTCACCCACTACCGGGAGGATCTTCACCAGGATCATCGGGTGGTGTCGGAGCTCACCTGGAACACGTTCAGGAATCACCTGATCCTGGAATACGAGATCGTCAAATACGACGGGGACCTCGGCCGGCCCAACTTCTTCGTCTCGCTGAGCGGAGCGCTGGCCGCAAGGAAGATCCGCAATATCCTCGATTGCTTCCAGAGCCAGAGAAACAAGGCCTGGTTCACCGAGGACACCTTTCTCTCGATCCTCAGGCTGCGGGGGGTCGAATCGAACGCTCCGGAGAAATACGCGGAGGGCTTCTACTGCCGCAAGCTGGCGTACTGAGCCGACGAGCGTCAGTGAAGTGTCAGCGAATATCAGGCACGGTCCCTGCTACGGTGATAGCGTCTCCGAGAATGAACAAACGTACCGTGCTCGCTCCTCGAAACAGTCCGCATCAAGACGGCCGCGGGTGACATGGCCGTCGGACGCCGCTTCGTACTGCTCGGCCTGATATCCGCGACCGTCCTGGTAGCAGCGGCCGCTGCCGCCGTGGCCCAGTCCGACGGGATCGCGTGGCGCGTCCGCGTGCTCCGGTCGAAGATCCTCGGCGACCTCCCCGAGCTGCCGATGGCGGACCTGTTGAAGTGGATGACCCCCCGCAGCGCGGTCTATCTCGGTGCTCTGGCGGACGTTCCCAACGTTCGCTCGAGCATCAGGAATCTCATTCCCCTGACCGAGCCGACCGAGAAGGGCAGCCGGCTCTTCGGAGCGTACTGCGCGTCCTGCCACGGGGACAATGCCAGGGGCAAGACCGCACCGGATCTGGTTTCGCTGGTCGGCAACAACCCCGACTGGGCTTTCTTTTCGGCCGTGAAGTGGGGCCGGGTCGGGACCTCGATGTCGGCGCAGCCGCTCTCCGACATGGAAATCTGGGAGACGCACTCGTTCATCAGGCACCTGTCGCTCCGCGCCGCGAAAGCGGATCTGGATCCCGAGTCCTCCGCTTCGCGACCCGTCGGCGTCGACGCGGCGAGCATTCTGGCGCCGGGCCGCCGGCCGAACGAGTGGCTGACCTTCGCGGGGAACTACGCCGGGCATCGCCACAGCCCTCTCTCGCGCATCTCGAAGGGAAACGCCCGCGATCTGAGAGTCGCGTGGGTGGCGCAGCTCCGCTCGGAAGATGCGTACCTCGAAGCCTCACCGATCGTCGTCTCGAACCTGATGTTCGTCTCCGAATCGCCCGACGGCGTCGTCGCGCTCGATCCCGCGACGGGCAGGAAGAAGTGGGAATTCAGGCGTCCCCTGCCCGCCGGACTCTCGCTGTGCTGCGGCTCCGTCAACCGCGGAGTCGCGATCCTGGACGACTCGGTCTTCGTCGGGACGCTCGACGCCCATCTCGTGGCGATCCGGGCGGCCGACGGGCGCAAGCGATGGGAGACACGGGTCGCGGACTTCCAGGACGGCTACTCGATGACGGGAGCGCCGCTCGCCCTGCGCGACCGTGTGATCGTGGGAGTCGCCGGAGGAGAGTTCGGGATACGGGGCTTCGTCGCCGCCTACCGCGCGAGCGACGGACGGCTGCTGTGGAAATTCGATACGGTGCCGGGCCCCGGCAAACCCGGACACGAAACCTGGGCGGGCGACTCGTGGAGGATCGGCGGAGCGCCCACCTGGACGACGGGAGCCTACGACGCGGATCTCAACCTCGTGTACTGGGGCGTCGGCAACCCCGCTCCGCCGTTCAAGAACAAGGACCGGGCGGGTGCAAATTTGTATTCGAACAGCGTCGTCGCCCTGGACGCGACGACCGGTGAGCTGCGCTGGCACTACCAGTTCACTCCCGCGGACGCGCACGACTGGGACTCCGTGCAGCAGCCGGTCCTCGCGGAGATCCCGTGGCAGGGGCAGCCGAGGAGCGTGCTGCTCTGGGCGAACCGGAACGCGTTCTTCTACGCGCTCGACCGCAAGACGGGCGAGTTTCTCTTCGCGAAACCGTTCGCCAAGCAGACCTGGAATTCAGGGTTCACGGCCGAGGGCCGTCCCATTCCCTTGCCGGAGGCGAGCCCGACCCACAAGGGCAGCCTCGCCTGGCCGACCGTGGGAGGCGCCACCAACTGGTGGCCGCCTTCCTACGACGCCGGCCGGCGATTGATGTACGTCCCCTCGATCGACGCCGCGTCGATCTACTTCGCCGCCGACGCCCAGGTCGCGAAGGGCAAGGAACAGTTCCTGGGGAGCACTTCCGTGTACGCGGCGAACCAGCCGGCCGAGGCGAGCATCAAGGCGATCGAGGCAGGGACCGGGAAGGTCCGCTGGACCACGTCGTTGCACCGCGGCCCCGAAACGCTCCGAAGCGTCGGCGGCGTGCTCTCGACCGGAGGCGGCGTCGTGATCGTCGGGCATGCCGACGAGTTTTTCGCTCTCGATTCCGATACCGGGCGCACTCTGTGGCGCATGAGAGTCGGGGGGCGCATCAACGCGCCGCCGGTAGCCTACGCCGTCGGTCGCACGCAGTTCATCGCCGCCATCGCCGGCAACGCGCTCTTCGCGTTCTCGCTCCCTCGAGACTAGGCCGCGCGCGGGCCGCCCGCGCGCGCTAGAACTGCCAGTACAGGAATTCGCTCTCTCCTCCGAGGAGCAGTACTCCGGCCACGGCGACGGCGGAAATTCCGGCCGCCCAGACGAGCGAGGGATTCCATTCGAGGATCCGGCCCAGGAAAGTGTCGGCCGGTTCCTTCATGCCGATCGCCGGCTCGTAGCGCGCCAGGATTTGCAGGGTGTTCGGGCAGGCGAGAGCCACCGCCAGGAGAACCGGGATGGCTATCGCCATTCTCAGGAATTCCTGCCCGCCCCAGGGCTGATGCAGAACTCCCATGCGCTCGAGCAGGCCGGCCAGAGGTCCGACGCGCTCGTAGATCGCTGCGGGCAGCGCCAGCCCGTTCATGCCGGCCATGCCCTTCAGCAGATCGACGGCTGCGCCCACCGTGGGAGACCGGAAGAGGATCATCGAGACGGTGACGCACAGCAAGGTCAGCGCGATCCCCGCCGGCCTCATGATCCGCGCATACGCGGCTCGGTCCGGCCACAGGCGCGGCGCAAGCAGGCGCCAGGCGTGATTGATCGTCAGGTAGACGCCATGGAGCAGGCCCCAGAGAACGAACAGATAGCCCGCGCCGTGCCAGAGCCCGGAAACGAACATGGTCAGGAGGGTCGGGAACATCAGGAGCAGCGCAAACGCGCCGAAGGTGGTGTCGCGCCCGCCGAATCCCTTGAGTCCCTTCGCGAGCCGGCGCCGCGTCAGGGCGAGCACCAGCGGATTGTAGATGTACGCCGTCAGGAAGCGCGTAAGCGTCATGTGCCAGCGCAGCCAGAAATCGATGATGCTCGGCGCCCGCAGGGGCGAGTTGAAGTTCGGGGGCAGGCGGATCCCGAACAGGCGCGCGGCACCCAGAGCCATGTCCGTGTATCCCGAGAAATCGAAATAGAGCTGCAGCAGAAACCCCGCGGCGGCGATCCACGCGAACAGAAACGAAACGCCTCCCCCGGAAGCGGCGCGCTCGTAGATCAGAGCGACCGAGGGGGAGATGCCGTCGGCGATCACCGCCTTCTTGAACAGGCCGAACAGGAACAGGGTGATCCCGACCGCGACGTCGTCCCGGTTCAGCCGCCCGGACACCGCCTGGAACTGCGGCATCATCTCGCGATAGTGGACGATGGGGCCGGCGATGAGCTGGGGAAAGAACAGCACGAACAGGCAGTAGTCCCGGGCGGTAAACGACTCGATCCGCCGGGAATGGACGTCGATGAGGAACGCGATCTTCTGGAAGGTGATGAACGATATGCCCAGAGGCAGGACGATGTGAGCCAGGGTCAGGTGCGCGCCCAACGCGTCGTTGATCGCGGTTCCGAGAAAGTACGTGTATTTGAAGTAGCCGAGAAACGCCACGTTGAACGCAATACCCAGGATCAGGACGGCCAGCGCGGGGCGGGGACGCTTCTCGTTCCGGGCCAGCCGCTGCAGGCCGCGCGCGAGGGCGAAGTTGACCAGGATGGAGGGCGCGATGATCAGGACGTTGAGAGGCCTCCACCAGGCATAGAAGAACAGCGACGCGAGGATCAGCCAGTGCAGCGACAGGCTCCGGGAGCGCGGCCCGAGCAGGTAGAAGCCGGCGACAGTCGCCGGCAGAAAGGCGAATATGAACTCGTAGGAATTGAACAGCATCGGGAGATTCTATTTCGGGTCGAAGGACTGGACCCTGCGGATGATCGGCAGCAGGACGGCCAGCGGGTCGCCGGCTTCGACCGGCGGCACCGTGGCCGTCTGGTCGGTCAGCAGACGCGGCAGCCGCTCGACGATCACTCGCACCCGGCCCGCCGCCCGGTTCATGCCGCCGCAAAGGAGCTCGCCCGCCATTTTCGCCATGCCGTATTCAACCATGCCCGGGGGCGCCTTCTCGACGAACACCGAAGACGGATAGAAAGCGGTCAGAGCCCGCGACCCGCGCTCCCCGAGGAATCGGCAGCAGTCGTAGAAGCCTTTCACGTAGATCTGCACGAACTCGTCGAAGAGCGCCGGAACGAACGCCGCTTCCTTCTGCCGGGCGATCGGCGTGCTGGCGAAGTAATACAGGTGGCTCACTTCGGCGGCAAGCGCGCCGAGCTGCCGGGCGGGATCCTCGCGCGCATCGTAGGGAACGATGTCGCACGCCCCGCGCCCGATCTCGTGAATCTCCCCGGCGAGACCGGCCGCTTCCTGCCGGCCGGTCGCGTACGTTGCGATGACCTTGCCGCCGCCGGCCGCGACGACCTTCGCCGTGACGGCACCCAGGCCGCGGGAACCGCCGACGACGAGCGCGGTGGCGGCGGCGAACTCGCGCGGCGCCACCAACTCCGAGATCGCCCGCATCGGAGCCTGCGCGACCGGGGGCCAGCGCATGAACGCCTGAACGGAACCGTCGACGCCCGCGCCGCGCACCGCCATCCGGATCATGCGGAAGCGCTCGTCGACCCCGTCGACGCCGAACCAGAGACGGCTCCCGGCTCCGGCGGCGTCGGTGAGATCGACTGCGAACGCCGCGAAGATCGAGTGCAGCCCGGGGCAGACCATCCCGACGAGGCTGGACAGCGCGACGAGCGCGGCGGCGCGGTCGCGGCCGATCGCCGCGACGGCATGCGGAAACCGGGATTCGACCGAGCGCGCGGCGCCGGCGAGGTCCAGGCACCCCGACAGCCCGCCCGCTTCGTCGGGGCGCGCGAGGACGGCGGGACGCTCCTCAAGACGGATTTCGGGCGCGTCCGGCGCCTCCCCCGCCCGGTCTTTTCTTCGCGCGCCGAGGCCGATGCTCATGATCGTGGTCGTGAGGCCGCCGACGGCGAGCTCGGCCCTGATCGACTTGTCGTCATGACGCACCAGCGACAGGTCGACGGTGGCGCCCACGGGAATGAACTTTGCGAACTGCACCTTCAGGCCGGCGATCCCGCTCTCGGCTGCGCCCGTCTGCGCCAGCCGGTCGAGCGCCCAGAGAACCGCGTGCATCCCGTGCACGACCGCGGTCCCGGCCTGCGTTCTGCGCGCGGCCAGCGCATCCACGTGCAAGGGATTGAAATCGCCGGACAGGCGCGCAAACACGGCCTGATCGTCGGCGCCGAAGGTCCTCGACGCTAGCGGGGCGCTGGGCATGCCGGCTAGCGCAGCATTGCCTTGATCCCGGCGACGATTTCCCCCACGTTCGCGAACGACTCGACGTCGGCGACCTTGAACTTGATGCCGAGCTGCATCTCCACCGCGACGATGAAATTGATGTAGACGAGCGAGTCCCAGTTCGGGACCTGCTCCCGCCGCGTGTCCATCTTGAGCACGATCGAATCGTCCATTAGCAGGTCGCGCAGCGCGCGCGTCAGCACGTCCAGGATCTCTTGATCGCTCATTTCCTTCCCTCCCGGGACCGCCTGCCGGCGCTACTCCGCCGACCGCTCGATGTGGGTTTTCCTACCGACGTAATCGGACAGGTTCAGGCGCCATTGTATCCCGCCGTCCGCCGGCGCCTGCTCGTCCGCGCGGGTGAAACCCAGGCGCGGATAGAGGTCGCTGATCACGCCGTTCTTCTTGGTCGGGACGTAGCTCGCGCGGAACGAGCGGACGCCGCGGCTGCGGGCTGCCTCGACCGCGATGTTCATCGTCTCGAATTCCAGCCCCCTGCCGAACACCCGGCAGCTCATGACCCAGGTGTCGATTTCCATGACGTCCGGCTTCGCCGAGTCGGGGCGCAGGATCAGCACGCTGATCAGCCCGTTGTCTCCGAACCGGTCCAGGAGGCGGAACTGCAGGGCGACTGACTCGGGCGAGGCCGCGATCGCCTCGACTTCTTCGGCGGTATAGCGCCGCGTCGTCGGATTGAACTGGTTGGTCTTGTTGATCAGCTGCGTGACCCGGGACAGATCGACCGGCCTGACCGGCCCGAACACCACCGACATACCCAGCCCGCGCAGAAACTCGTCCATGTTCTCGGACGATCCGAGCATGGCCTCCCGCTCGGCGTTGGCGGCGTACTGGGCGGCGCGCTGCCGGTCGTCCGCGGTGAAGCTCACGGCCTCGAAATAGCCCGCGTTGGCGATGCAGCGCACGTAGTACGTCGCGTCCTCGGGGAGCTCGGGAACGGCGACGACGGGAAGGCCCTCCCTGACGCGAGCGCGTTCCGCCGGGTTGTCGTCGACGAAGACCAGGCTATCGAGACCGATGTTCAGCTGCTTCGCGATCGCCACGAGGTTTGCCGCCTTGTCCTCCCAGTTGGCGATGAAGGCGGCGAAATCGGAGCGCTTGAGAGCCATCTCCGGGTGGTCGCGCAACGCCGCCTCCGCGACCGCCGGGTCGTTCTTGGAGCAGACGGCGAGGATGATTCCCCGCGCCTTCAGCTGCAGCGCGTAGCGCTGCAATGCCAGGTGCGCTTCCCCGACGGGATTGCCCTCCCCGAGCACGATGCCCTCGAGCCCGTCGTCCCCGATCACGCCTCCCCACAGCGTGTTGTCGAGATCGAGCACGAGGCATTTCTTCGAGAGGCCCCGCTGGGCGGCGACGAGGCGGGCGACCAGGTCCCCGTAGAGCGGTGCCGCCTGCGGCGCTATCTCCATCTTGGCCTGCATCCAGCGCCCGGTATCGAACCACGCCGCGACGCCGTCGCTCTGGCTCGCGCGCGCTATGTCCAGGAGCGCGACGCCCTCGGAAGCGGCGGCCTGTGACACCAGGTCGTTCAGACGCGCGACCAGCCGCGAAGGCGCCGCGGCGACCAGCCGGTCGTGGCTTCCGAACAGCGGATCGGTCACGTCGAGAAACGTCTGCTGGAGGATGCTCGCCTTGAGCGTTTCGCGCGCCTTCTTCCAGAGCACTCGCAATTCCTCCACGAAGCGGACCAGTGCCCGGTCCGCATCTTCCGGTGTCGCCGCGAGCGGCACGCCGGCGATCGCCTCGCGGGCGGTGATCGAGAGCAGGATCGTCTGCGGGCCGAAGCGGTGAAGCGCGGAGCCCGTATCGAGCACCTCCTGCCGGTGCTGTCCGTACGTCCCGGCATACACGTCGGCCACCAGCCTGCGGCGCAGCGCCGCCACCTTGATCGCGGGCACGAGCTGGTCGACCGTCGACGACGCGAGGACCGCGAGGCGCACCCTCGGCACGTCCCCGGGAGTCTGCTGCGCCGACTCGCCGAGCACCCGGGCAAGCTGAATCGTTTCCACGAAACCGAGCCGATGCTGTGCGAGCGCAACGAGCAGCCCGAAGCGCTCGGCTGCGTTCGACGTCGCCTGCGCTGCCCGCAGGCCCGCCCGGAAATCCGCGTGGACCGGCAGCCACTCCATGTGCATCGGGAGGTGGGATGTGTCCATCACGGTGCTAGTCCTTGCCCAGGCATCTCCGGATCTGCGGTCCCGCCGCCTTGAGGAAGGCCTCCGACCAGCGCTCCGCGCTCTCCGGATCGAGGTGGGATCCGTCGAACGTCTGCAACCCGGCGACCTCGGGAATCACCAGGGGCATTCCGAGCGTCTTCGCTATCGCGCCCGCCGTCCCGACACCCGTCTCACCGGTTGGAATCGCCGTCAATATCACGCAATCGCTGGCCACCGGAAGCTCCGAGAGGAAAGCCTTTCCCTCGGCCGCCTCGCGCTCCGCCGCCGCTCGATCGACGCTCTGGTCGTACGACACCGGATGGCCCTGAAACTCGCCCAGTCCGCTCAGCTGGTAGGCGCCCGTCCTCCGGGACCGGAAGATCGTATAGCGCTTCCCGCAGAGCGCCGGAAGTCCCTGGCAGAGATCCTCGTGGACCAGCTGCCAGAGGCGCTTCGCCTCGTAGTGATTCCGGGCGCTCGAGTCGTGCAGGACCGCCTTGACGGGCTGGGACTCGTGCGGGATGAAGAAGCCGTCCACGCTGATCACGTAGGCCTTGGCGTGCGTTCCGAACTTCCGGACGAGGTCCCCTTCGAACAGCACGTTGCCGTTGTAGCCGAAGCCCAGCAGAAAATATTTCACCCCGTCGGACGAAAACCAGCGATTCGTCGCGGCGGTCGAGAGCGCGATCTGCATCCGGCTGCTTCCGAGGAACAGCACTTCCGCGCCGGACACGGCGTCGCGCGTCGAGGGTTCCAGGCCGAACCAGAACGCCCCGTGCTCGTAGTCGCCGTAACCTTTCGCGTGGCAGTAGGCCAGGTATCGGTCGGAGGCGTATCCGTCGGCATGGCAGGCGAAGATGCCGTCGGTGCGAAGCTTGTAGGCGTACGCCGCCAGAACGAACCCGAGGACGATCGATACGTAGAGCGCGGGCCGCGCCCCGGAGAGCGTCCGGCGGCTGCCGGACACGCGATTGGGCGCGGCGAGTTCGGTCTCCATGTGAGGCGGTGCATCATGCATCCCGCCGCCGCGGCTGGTCAAGTGCGAACGCCTCCGCGTGAATCGACAAGCACCGGAACTACGCAACCGTCCCAGGAAAACCGTCGACTTCGCCGATCACGGCAAGTATCATGGGGCGGCCGCGACGAGGTCCCAATGCACGCAAGCCCGCTCCCAGAATCGCCGCCCGCACGCCCCGGACCCGCCGCCGGACCGCTCGTCAGCGTCGGGCTGCCCGTCTACAACGGCGAGACCTTTCTTCGCGGCGCCATCGACTCGGTACTCGGGCAGTCGCATGCGAATCTCGAGCTGATCGTCTCCGACAACGCGTCCACCGACGGCTCCGGCGCGATCGCGGCCGAATACGCCTTGCGCGATCCGCGCGTGCGCCACGTCCGCCAGCCGCGGAACATCGGCGCGACGCGGAACTACAACTTCGTCGCCGCGGCCGCGCGCGGGAAGTACATGAAGTGGGCGTCGGCGAACGATTACTGCGACGCCGCCATGCTCGCGGCGTGCGTCGAGGTGCTCGAGTCCGATTCCCGCGCCGTCCTCTGCTACGGAAGGACCCGCCTGGTGGAGGAAACGACGGGAGCGGTGCGCCCCTTCGAAGGCGATCTTTCCCTGACCGAGGATTCGCCGAGCGTCCGCCTCTTTCGCGTGCTCACCGAAATGACGCTCAACAACGCGTTCAACGGGCTGATTCGCGCGGACGCCCTGCGAAGGACCGGACTGATCCGGAATTATCCGGCCGGCGACATCGTTCTCATGGCTGAGCTCGCGATGGCCGGCACGTTCGTCCTTCTGCCTCAGCCGCTCCTGCACCGCCGCATGGGACCGCGCACCTTCTCGAGCCAGCTGTCCGACGCCGAGCTCAGATATTTCCTCGACCCCGAGGCGAAATCCGGCGCGGGCCTGGACCGGCTGCGGATGAACCTCGACTACTTCAGGTCCGCCTTGCGCGCGCCGATGTCTTTCCGGGAAAAGCGGAGGGCGCTCGCGCTCCTGGCCCGCAGCGCCTATTGGGACATGAGGAGGACGTTCGGACGCCCGCGACGAGAATCGGACGTCCGCCCTTGAGCACCGAACGCAAGATGGCGAGCGGCGCCGCGTGGATGGTGCTATTCAAATTCGCGGAACGCAGCCTAGGGCTGGCGAGCACGCTGATCCTGGTGCGCCTGCTCTCGCCGCACGATTTCGGGCTCGTCGCCATGGCGACCTCGTTCATCTTCATGGCCGAGCTGCTTACGGGCTTCGGCTTCGACGTCGCGCTGATCCAGAACCAGGCGGCGCAGGACCGGCACTACCATACCGCGTGGACTTGCAACGTTCTCCTCGGCCTGGCCATCTTCCTGGTGATGGTGGCCTCGGCCGCGCCGATCGCGGCGTTCTACTCCGAACCCGCCGTGTTCTGGGTGGTGTGCTTCCTGGGGCTCGGTCCGCTCATCGGCGGCCTCGAGAACATCGGCGTGGTCGCCTTCCGCAAGGACCTGCGGTTTCACAGCGAATTCGCGTTCCAGATCAGCCGCAAGCTCAGCGGATTCCTGGTCACGGTCCCGCTGGCGTTCTGGCTGCACAGCTACTGGGCGCTCGTCGCCGGGATACTCGCCTCCAAGACCGCCGGCACCGTCATCAGCTACTTCGCGCATCCGTTCCGGCCGCGCTTTTCCGTCGCCGGCGCGAGCAGCCTCTTCTCCTTTTCGAAGTGGCTGCTCGTGAGCAACATCCTCGCCTTCCTGAAGGAAAGGTCGACCGACTTCTTCATCGGGCGCTCGCAGGGCGCCGCGACGCTCGGCGTATACAACGTGGCCTACGAGCTCGCGAACCTTCCAACCAGCGAGCTGGGCGCCCCCATCAACCGGGCGCTGCTGCCCGGATTCTCGCGGATCGCGCAGGACCCCGTGCAGCTGCGCTCGGCGTACGTCAACGCCATCGGCATCCTCGCGCTGTTCGCGCTTCCTGCAGCGGCCGGGATCTTCGCGGTCGCGGAGCTTCTCGTTCCGGTGGTGCTGGGATCGAAGTGGCTCACGGCCGTGCCGCTGATCCAGATACTCGGAATGTTCGGGGCCATACAGCTTTTTCATTCGTCGATGTGCGCCGTGCTCATTGCGATCGGCCGCCCTTCCGCGGTCGCGACCGGAAACGTCGTTTTCGTCGTCCTGCTCGCGATCCTGCTCTTCGCCCTGGTCGGGCGCCTCGGGGCCACCGGCGCGGCGGTCGCGATGGTCAGCGCCGCCGCCCTCTCGACGCCGGCCTATCTCATCGGCATCCGCGTCTACACGGGCATCGGGCCGGTCACCTTCGTGCAGGCGATCGCGCGCCCGCTGATCGCCTCCGCTGCGATGGTCGCCGTCCTGCGAGCCGTCGTGCCGGCATACGCGCCCTCGATGCCGATGCGCGAAGCCGCGGCGCTGCTGCTCGGCTCCGTCGTTCTCGGGGCGGTCCTCTACGCGCTCGCGGCGACCCTGCTGTGGCTTGCGGCGCGGCGCCCGCCGGGCGTCGAGCGCTTCGTGTTCGAGCGCGCGCGCGCCGCGCTCGACGCATGGTCGGCGCGGCGCCGCAAGGTGCCGGATGCCTGAACATCGCGTTCCCGAAAGGACCGACATGAGTCCGCATCGTCTCGAGCTTCGCGCCGGCGACTGGGTGATCGTGAGACCCAGGGAGGAGATTCTCGCCACGCTCGACGCGCGGGGGCGGCTCGACGGCCTGCCGTTCCAGCCGGAGATGTTCGCGTTCTGCGGCCGGCGCCTGCGGGTGTTCAAGATGGCCCACAAGACCTGCGACACGATCCACAAGACGGGAGGCCGGAGGATCCGGGACACCGTGCACCTCGAGGACGTCCGCTGCGACGGCTCGGCGCACGGCGGCTGCCAGGCCGACTGCCTTCTGTTCTGGAAGACGGCGTGGCTGCGGGGCGCCGACGATGCCGATTCTGCGCGGGTGGCGGCCTCGCGCGGCGCCGGGGACGTGGTCCAGCGAAACGTCCGCGCCCCGTCCGACGCGCAGGATCCGGTGTGGATCTGCCAGGCAACGACGCTGTTCGAGGCGAGCGAGTCGCTCGCGTGGTGGGACGTGCGGCAGTACGTGCAGGACGTGGCGAGCGGCAACCACGGCGCCTGGCACATGATCAAGCTGCTGGTCGCCTCCGGGTACCGGAATCTGGTCCACCTCGGGATCGGATACCGCTTCCTGGTGGCGCTCTACAACGGTTTCCAGAGGCTTCGCGGCGGGCTCCCGTTCCCCAACGGCGACGGCCCGATCGACATGGGTCAGCCCACGCCGCAGGGAACCCTCGGCCTCAAGCCGGGCGACTGGGTCGAGGTGAAGTCCGCCGACGAGATCAGGAGCACGCTCAACCGCCAGGGTTTCAACCGCGGGATGCGCTTCGACGTCGAGATGCTGGCGTTCTGCGGCGGCCGGTTTCGCGTGCAGCAGCGGGTCGAGCGGATCATCAACGAGCAGACCGGCCGCATGCTGCCGATGAAGAATCCCTGCATCCAGCTCGAAGGGGTCTACTGCCGGGCGGAGTGCTCCGAGAAGCGGCTCGGCTGCCCGCGCGCCATCAAGTCGTACTGGCGCGAAATCTGGCTGCGCCGGGTCGACCTATAATGCCCGCCCGATGAAGCGCTATCTCTTCTGGGGAATTCTGCTGGCGGTGGCCTTCGTGGGGATGGAAGCCGCGGTGCGCCTCCTGATGCTCGTCGTTCCGGTGAATCCCCTGGTCGAGCTCCAGTTCGAAATTCCTGACAGCCGGCTCGGGCACACGCTGAATCCGAACTATCCGGAGCACGATCGAAACGGCTTTCGCAACAAGGCCAGCCCCTCCAAGGCCGATCTGGTGGTGCTGGGGGATTCGCAGATCTACGGCTTCGGCATTCCCGTGGACCGGCTGTGGCCGCAGCAGCTCGGCGATCGGACGGGCATGACGGCGTACAACATGGGCGTGCCCGGATGGGGGCCCGTGCAGAGCCTTTTCGTGACCGGCAAGGCTCTCGAGCTCCGCCCGGCGATCGTCCTGGAGGCCTTCTACTCGGGCAACGATCTGTACGACGCGTTCCGCATGGCCTACTACCTGAACGACCTCGCCGACTTGAAGACCACGGAGCCGGACAAGACCGCGGCAATAGCGGAGGCCGAAAAACGGGAGCCGCTGCGCGAGCTCATCGACAGGGTCTACAACTACGCCAGGCGGCCGAGCGACGCCGGCGCCGTGGCAAGGGCGAAGATCTGGCTGAACGAGCACGTGATGGTCTACCGGCTCCTGCGCACGGTTCGCGACCGGCTCGCTTCCGGTCCCGTGGGGTCCAAAGGGCCGCTCGACAGCCGGGCCGCCGCGGCGCGCTATCCCGATGACCTGCTCATCGCGGGTCCCGGCGTTCCGGAGACGATATTCACGCCGCGCTATCGCCTTGCGGCGCTCGATCTGAACGACCCGCGGATCGACGAGGGCCTGGAGGTGTCGCTCCGCTCGATCGAGCGCATGAGCCGGCTCGTCGCGCAGAAGGGCGGATGCTTCGCCGTGGTGACGATCCCCACCAAGGAGCTCGCCTACGGCAAGGCGGGCGACGACCCGGCAAGCCGCGCTCCGTCGCGTACCGCGTTCCTCACGCTGCTGGACAGGGAGCGGGCGATGTGGGACCGGGTCCGGGGCTTCCTCGCGCAGAAGGGCATCGCGTACGTCGACGTCGCGCCCGCCCTCACCGAGCGGATCGCGCGGGGCGAAGCGATGTACCCGGCCTCCACCGACGGCCATCCGTCCACGGCCGGGCACGACGCGATCGCGCAGGCGGTCGCGCGCTCCGGCGTGTGCGGACTTCGAGCCGCCCGATGAGCGCTCCGCTCGTCTCCGTCGTGATCCCGGCGTACAACTGCGCGGATTTCATCGGCGACGCGCTCGACAGCGTTCTCGATCAGGGCTATCCGGCGCTGGAGATCATCGTCGTCGACGACGGCTCGACCGACGCGACCTGCGACGTCGTTGCGCGCCGCGGGAGCGCCGTCACACTGGTACGCCAGGCGAACGCCGGCGCGGCGGTGGCGCGCAATGCGGCGATGGAGCGCGCGCGCGGCCGGTACATCGCCTTTCTCGACTCCGACGATCTGTGGCTTCCCGGGAAGCTGCGGCTCCAGGTCGACCACCTCGAGCGCCGCGCCGACGTCGGCCTGTGCTGCACGCGCTGGCATCTGCTGCAGCCGGACGCGTCCGGCCGCTACCGCGTCGAGCGCGCCGCGGCGCCGGGGTCGGTCGCGGTCGACCCGAAGTTCGCAGGCTGGGTCTATTGCGCGCTGCTGCTCGATTGCGAGGTGTGGACGAGCACCGTGGTGATGCGGCGCGAGCTCGCCCGCAGCGTCGGGGACTTCGATGCGAAGCTGCGCCGCGGCCAGGACTACGACTACTGGCTGCGTGCCTCGCGCCTGACCAAGATCGACCGCCTGGACGCACCTCTGGCTCTGTATCGAATGCAGGTCGAGCACGACCGCAAGTTTCCGGACACCAACTGGGAGCTCAAGGTGATTCGCCACGCGCTCGAGCAATGGGGCGCCGCAGGCCCGGACGGGCAGGCGCTGTCCGGGGCGCAAGTGCGCGCGCGCCTCTGGGAGCTGAACTACCGGTTCGGGTATCTGCAGTATCGCGGCGGACGCTACGCGCTGGCGCGCGCGGCCTTTGCGGCCGCCTTGCGGGAGCGGCCGACCCACCTCAAGACGCTTCTTTACGCCGTCGCGAGCAACCTGGGGCGGCTGGGGGCCCCGGCGCACGCCGCCGGCCGCTCGACGGGAGCCTGACGTGAGCTTTGCGCCGAAGAGTATCTGCCTGTACGCCGCGGCCTTCCTCGCTTCATGCTCGCTGACGGCTCCTCGCGCCGACGACCTGCCGAAGGCGGCGCCCGAGGGCTCCGGCCACAGGGTGCTGCGCGTCGGTCCGCGCGAGGCGCTCACGGCGCCGAGCGCCGCGGCCAAAGTCGCCCGAGACGGCGACACCGTCGAGATCGCAGCCGGCACCTACGCCGGCGACGCCGCGGTCTGGCGGCAGAACCGCCTGACGATCCGCGGGGTCGGCGGGCTCGCACACATACGCGCCGACGGCGCCCAGGCGGAAGGCAAGGGCCTGTGGATCCTCAAGGGAAACGACACGACTCTCATCGGCATCGAGCTTTCCGGCGTGAAGGTGCCGGACAACAACGGCGCGGGCATCCGGCTCGAGGGCAGAGGCCTCACCGTGCGCGATTGCTACGTTCACGACAACGAGAACGGCATCCTCACCAGCCCCAATCCCGAGAGCGACATCGTGATCGAGAGCTCGGAATTCGCGCACAACGGAGCCGGAGACGGCCTGACCCACAACCTCTACATCGGCAAGATCCGGTCGTTCACCCTGCGCTACAGCTACGTGCATCACGCGGTGGAGGGACACGATGTGAAGAGCCGGGCGATGAAGAACATCGTCGCCTACAACCGCATCATGGACGAGAACGACGGCCGGTCGAGCTACTCGGTCGAATTCCCCAACGGCGGCCTTGCCTTCGTGATCGGGAATCTGATCGAGCAAGGCCCGAAAGGCGAGAACTTCACCATCGTCTCCTACGGGACCGAGGGACTGCAGCACCCGCGGAACGAGCTCTACTTCGCGAGCAACACGGTGGTGAACGACAGGCCCGGGCAAGCCCGCTTCATATTCGTCAAGGCCGCCGACTCGGCCCTGATCGTGAACAATCTGTTCTCCGGGTCCGGCGATCTGCTCACCGGCCCCGGTGAAATGAGGAACAACGTCACCGGACGCAGGTCCGATTTCGTCGCGGCGTCCCGGTTCGACTACAGGCTCAAGCCCCGCTCCGCGGCGGTCGGGCACGGCATCGACCCCGGCAGCGCGCACGGGGTCGCGCTGCGACCCGCCGAGGAATACGTCCATAAGGCGCAGCACAGGGCGCGCGGCCCGGGGAAGCTGGATGTGGGTGCGCTCGAGTACCGGCCCGACGAAAGGCGCTAGAGGCTCTCGACCCAGGCCCCGGTCCAGCGTTCTACCTGCTCGCGCCAGTCGCGCCTCGCGAACGTATGGTTCGCCTCGGGGAGGTCGTGCCGCGTCACCCGCTCCGCTTCGAGCAGCCGACGCCAGCGCGCGGAGGCCGCGACGAAATCCCTGAACTCCTGCGCCGTCAGGTCGTTTCCGCTCAGGATGAGCAGGACCTTCCCGCGGAACCTGCGCAGCCCCTCCTCCATCCTCTCCGTGAACGGCGCCTCGCCCGCTGCAGCGGACCCGGCGGACTCGCGGCGACGCCCCGCAGCGTCGAGGATCATCCTGCCGAAAGCCGCCGCCGCCCCGCGAAAATCGAACTCTCCGCGGACGACCTTCTGCCACAGGCCGGCCTGGAGCAGCCGCTTCGCGTAGTAGTGCTTCAGATGCGCCCGCGCGAGGCCCTGAGCGGTGCGCACCCAGGGATTGAGCAGGACGAGGCCGGCCACGCGCTCGTCCCGGTGCGCGTACATCAGCGCCGCCGACGCCGCGTCGCAAAGGCCCCAAATGACGATTTCCTTCAGTCCGGGAACGGCCGCGAAAAAGCGGTCGATCGCGCAGCGGATGTCGCCCCCCGCGCGCTCGAACGTCCTCGTCCCGCCGCCGCTGTCCCCCATGCCGCGATAGTCGAACCGGAGCGCCGGCACGCCGCGCCCGGCAAGGCTGCGCGCGAGGAGAGTGAATTGCCGGTGACTGCCCGCCCGGTACTGCGGGCCGCCCACCACGATCAGCACGCCGCGCGCCGCGGGGCGTGCGGCGCCGCTCACGATCCCGACGAGGGTTTCGCCTTCACAATCGAAACTGAGCGCCTCCTCGTCGTGACTCACCGCGGGTTCCGTGCGATTTTCTCTGCGGCATTGTATTGCGGTTTGACACCCCCGGCATCCTGATGCATATTCGCGCGGCGCAGGTCCCGCCGATGCGGCGGACGATCGTTGCGCGCGCCGAGAGACGCCCGATGTTGCTGGACGATGTCAAGAACGTGGTAGGCAGTGCGCTTCAGCTCGGCAACCGGGTCCGGGAAATGGACGCCGCGGCTCCGTTGCTCGGCGCCGTTCCCGAGCTCGATTCGATCGCGGTGGTCAATCTGATCACGGCGCTGGAAGAGCACTTCGGCATCTCGGTAGCCGACGACGAGATCGGCGCTTCGACCTTCGAGACGCTGGGCAGCCTCGCGCAATTCATCGAGCGCAAGCTTTCCGCGTAGGCGGGGAGCGGCGAGCCAAGGTGCTCAGCGCGTTCTTCCTTCCGGCCGGATCCGGGCAGCGTTTCTGCATCTACCATCCCGGCGCGCGCGAGGGCGCGACCCGGGGCATCGTGTACGCGCACCCGTTTTGCGAGGAGATGAACAAGGCCCGCAGGATGGCGGCGCTGCAGTCGCGCAGGCTCGCCGCGGCGGGATGCGCGGTGCTCCAGATCGACCTCTTCGGCTGTGGCGACAGCGACGGAGATCTCGTCGACGCCACGTGGGAAACCTGGAGGCAGGATCTTCGGCTCGCCCTCGGCTGGCTGAGGTCGCGGGTGCGCGGCCCGCTCGGGCTCTGGGGGCTGCGGCTCGGAGCGACGCTCGCCGCCGACGTCGCGCGCGATCCCGCGTTGGGCCTCGAGCAGCTCGTACTGTGGCAGCCGGTCGTCAACGGCGAACTCCTGCTCACGCAGTTTCTCAGGCTGCGATTGGCCGCCGAGATGCTCGCGGACGGCGCGGCCCAGAGCGGCGTGCGCGAGCTGCGCGAATCGCTCCGCGGCGGCGCGGCGCAGGAAATCGGAGGCTACGATCTGCACCCGCGTCTCGCGGCCGATATCGACGGGCTTCGGCTTGCCGAGCTGCTGCCGGCGGTGCAGCGCGCGCACTGGCTGGAGGTCGCGGCGGTGCCGGACCCGAAACTCTCGCCGGCTTCGCAGCGCGCGGCGGAAGCGTGGCGATCGAAGCGGCTGGACGTGCGCACGACGGCGGTGCAAGGCGAGCCTTTCTGGTCCACGCTCGAGATCGCCGAATGCGAGGCCCTGCTTTCGGCGACCGAAGCCAGCCTCGAGAACGTGCAATAAGTCTCACGGGTCGTCCGGGCCGCAGCGGACGCGATGCTACAATCGTTGCGGTCGACGGGAGGGTCGATATTGCAAACGTACGCCACTGCCGTATACACGGACCTCGCCGCGCTGCCCGGCCGCTACGAATCGCTGCTCTCCAGCGCCGGCCGCGCCAGTTTCTTCCACAGCCTTCCCTGGTACCTGAACTTCGTTCGATGCGTGCTCGCCCCGGGCGAGCGCGTGCGCATCTACGCGGTAGACGCGGCGGGCTCCGCGCGCGCCGTGCTCATGATGCGCTCCTCCGCGTCCGGCGGGCGCCTGAGCGGCATCTCCAACTACTACACATCGCTTTTCGGCCCCGCGCTCGACCCCGCCGAGCCGGACGTCCAGGGCGTGCTCGACGCGCTGGCTTCGGCGATCGCGCGCGACGAAATCCGGTGGGACACGGTCGATCTGCGCCCGCTCGCGACGGACGCGCCCGCGTTCCCCGCCCTGGTCGCCGCGCTCAGGAAGACCGGGCTGGCGGTCCAGAGCTACTTCTGCTTCGGAAACTGGTACCTCAAGGTCGGTGCCCGCAGCTACGCGGAGTACTTCGAGACGTTGCCGTCCCAGCTCAAGAATACCGTGACGCGCAAGAGAAAACAGATCGAGAAGCTCAAGTCGAGAATCGTCGTCTATCGGGACGCCGCCGGCCTCGAAGAAGGACTGAAAGCCTACGAGCGGATCTACGCCGCGAGCTGGAAGGTCCCGGAGCCCTACCCTGATTTCATTCCCGGCCTGTGCCGCACCTGCGCCGCTCTGGGCTGGCTGCGGCTCGGAGTCGCGTACGTCGACGAGCAGCCGGTCGCCGCGCAGATCTGGATCGTCGCCGAGGGAATCGCCGCGATCTACAAGCTCGCCTATGACGAGCGCCACGCGAAGCTTTCGGCGGGCTCGATCCTGACCGCGCACCTGATGCAGCAGGCCATCGACGTCGACAAGGTGCGCGAGGTCGACTACCTGACCGGCGACGACAGCTACAAGAAGGACTGGATGTCCGACCGGCGCGAGCGCTGGGGCGTGATCGCGTTCAACCTGCGAACTCCCCGGGGTCTGCTCGCCGCCGCTCTCAATTTCGGAGCGAGCGCCGCGAAAAGCGCGCTCAACGCGATACGCTATCATCGGACTTCGCGCAGGGAAGACGCATGAGCGAGTTGATTCACGACCTGCTGCTGGGCAGCGCCGCCAGGACGCCGCGGCTGGAGGCCCTGACTTATCAGGGGAAGCGCCTCGACTACGAGACCGCCGCGGTCCGGGTTCGCGAGTGCGCCGCCGGTCTCCTGAATCTCGGCCTTGGCCGCTCCGAGCGCGTCGCCGTCTACCTGGAGAAGCGGTTCGAGACCGTGATCGCGGTGTTCGGCGCGGCCGCGGCGGGCGGCGTGTTCGTCCCGGTCAATCCTCTGCTGAAGCCCGATCAGGTCGCGTACATCCTCAAGGATTGCGATGTGCGGATCCTGATCACCTCGGCCGAGAGGCTCAAGGTCCTCGCGCCGACGCTGCACCAGTGCCCGGATCTGCACACGGTCGTCGTGGCCGGGGGCGGGACCGAGCGCGCTGCGGGACTGAATTGCGTCGCGTGGGAGAGCGCGTTCTCGGGCGCGGCCGGCGCGCGGGCGCACCGCGTGATCGACACCGACATGGCGGCGATCCTCTACACCTCCGGCAGCACCGGCAAGCCCAAGGGAGTGGTGCTGTCCCACCGCAACATGGTCGCGGGCGCGCGCAGCGTCGCCCAGTACCTCGAGAACCGCGAGCAGGACCGCATACTGTCCGCGCTGCCCCTGAGCTTTGACGCGGGATTCAGCCAGCTGACCACGGCGTTTCACGCCGGGGCGAGCATCACGCTGATCAACTATCTCGTGCCGCGCGACATCGTCAGCGCGGTGGTGAAGGAACGGATCACCGGACTCACCGCGGTGCCGCCGCTGTGGATACAGCTCGCGCAGCTCGAATGGCCCGAGGGCGCGCGCGATTCCCTGCGCTACATCGCCAACACCGGCGGGCGCATGCCCAAGGCCACGCTCGACCTTCTGCGCGCGGCCCTTCCCAGGACGCTGGTGTACCTGATGTACGGCCTGACCGAGTCTTTCCGCTCCACCTTCCTCCCGCCCTCGGAGATCGACCGCAGGCCGGATTCGATCGGCAAGGCGATCCCGAACGCCGAGGTGCTCGTGGTGCGCGAGGACGGCACGCCGTGCGCGCCCGGGGAACCGGGCGAGCTCGTGCATCGCGGCGCCCTGGTCTCGCTCGGCTACTGGAACGATCCCGAGAAGACGGCGGAACGCTTCAAGCCGGCGCCCGGCCGGCCGACGGGACTGGTCATGCCCGAGATCGCGGTCTGGTCGGGCGACACGGTGCGCATGGACGAAGAGGGCTACCTGTACTTCATCAGCCGCCGCGACGAGATGATCAAGACCTCCGGGTACCGGGTCAGCCCCACCGAGGTCGAGGAGGTGCTGTACGCGACCGGAATGGTGGGCGAGGCCGCCGCCTTCGGCGTCCCGCACCCCGTGCTCGGCCAGGCGATCGTCGTGGTCGCGACGCCGCGGGACGGCGCGCGGCTCGACGCCCAGGAGCTGCTCGCACAATGCCGGCAGCGCCTGCCCGCGTTCATGGTGCCGGCGCGCGTGACGGTCCGCGCAGGAAGCCTGCCGCGGAATCCGAACGGCAAGATCGACCGCAAGTCGATCGCCCAGGAAATGCAGAACCTGTTCGAGGGGGGCGCTTGAGCGTCCCCAGGCCCGCGCACGCACCGATGGCCCAGTTTCCGGTCGTCGACGACTGCCTCCAAATCGCGGGCATGCCGCTCACCGAGCTCGCGCGCCGCGTCGGGCGCACGCCGTTCTACGCCTACGACAGGAGCCTGATCACGCGGCGCGTCGAGCTGCTGCGCAAGCATCTCCCGGGCGAGGTGCACCTGCACTACGCGATGAAGGCCAACCCCATGCCCGCCGTCGTGGAGCACGTCGCCCGCCTGGTCGACGGCCTGGACGTGGCCTCCGCGGGAGAGCTCAGCGTCGCCCTCGCCGCGGGCGCGGACCGGTCGAACATCAGCTTCGCGGGACCCGGCAAGACCGACGCGGACCTGGGCGAAGCGCTGGCGGCGGGGATCGTCGTCAACCTGGAGTCGGAGACGGAAATGGGGCGCATCGCCGCCATGGGCCGGGAGCGAAGGCTGCAACCGAGGGTGGCGGTGCGGGTCAATCCGGATTTCGAGCTGAAGAGCTCGGGAATGAAGATGGGCGGGGGACCCAAGCAGTTCGGGGTGGACGCCGAGCGCGTGCCCGCGATGCTGCGGGAGATCGGGCGGCTCGGGCTCGACTTCCAGGGCTTCCACATCTTCAGCGGCTCCCAGAACCTGCGCGCCGACGCGATCCGGGAGGCCCAGGAGAAGGCGATCGAGCTGGCGGTCGCGCTGGCCGCGCACGCGCCAGCGCCGGTGCGCCTTCTGAACATCGGCGGCGGTTTCGGCATTCCCTACTTTCCCGGAGAGCAGGCGCTCGACATCGCGGCCGTGGGAGCCAATCTCGCCCGGCTGGCAAGCGGCCTGAAAGGGCGCCTGCCGCACGCGAGAATCGTGATCGAGCTGGGCCGGTACATCGTCGGCGAGGCGGGGCTCTACGTGTGCCGCATCCTCGACCGGAAGATCTCGCGCGGCCAGGTGTTCCTGATCACCGACGGCGGGCTCCACCATCACCTCGCGGCCTCCGGCAACTTCGGGCAGGTGATCCGCAAGAACTATCCCGTGGTCGTGGGCAACCGCGTCGTCGGCGCCACGCGCGAAATCGCCAGCGTGGTCGGCCCGCTGTGCACGCCGCTGGACCTGCTCGCCGACGGCATGGATCTGGCGCAGGCCGGAGTCGGCGACCTCATCGTCGTCTTTCAATCCGGAGCCTACGGCCTGACCGCGAGCCCGACCGCATTCCTCAGCCACCCCGCTCCCGCGGAAGTGCTGGTGTGAAAGCTCGCGCATGAGCGGCCTTTGCGGCTGGTTCGATACCGAGCGAGGGTCCGCGAGCCCGCAGGCGATCGCCGCGATGGCGGCGCCGCTGAACCGCTTCGACGCAAGCGCGGTGCGCTCCGCCTCCGCGGCGTTCGGAGCCGTCGCCGCGGCAGGGAGCGACGCGGACGTCTTTCAGGATGGGGACACCGTGGCCGCAGTCTGGGGCCGGGCGCGCTTCTCCGACCCGGATCTGGCAGCGCTCGCCGAGCGCCACGGCGCGGCGCACGCCCTCGCGCGGGGCTACGAGCGCGAAGGAAGCGGCGTGCTCGCGGGCGTTTCGGGCGCATGCGCCGTCGCGGTTCTGAAGGGGCGCGGCGAGGCGATGCTGGCGATAGACCGGATGGG
>DATEGT010000040.1:0-9536 GCA_035280025.1 Burkholderiales bacterium
CCAGGCCGCGAACGGCGACATGGTCATCGGCGCGACGCCGACCCCGACCGAGACCAGCGACACCGCGAGGCCGCGGTGCTCGCTGATCCAGCCCATGACGGCGGCGATCATCGGCGAGAAGAAGCTGCCGACGGCGACGCCGACCAGCAGGCCGAAAGCGAGCTGAAACTGGATCGGGGTCTGCGCATGGCTCGCGAGGAACAGTCCCAGTCCGAGGAGCACCGCGCCCGAGAGGACCACGGGCCGCGGACCGATGCGGTCGCTGAGCGCGCCCCAGCCGAAGCCGGCCGCACCCATCGCGAGGAAATTGAGCGTCATCGCGGTCGACACGGCCGTCGTCGACCAGCCGGTCGACTCGGTGATCGGCCGCAGGAACACCGCGAGCGAGAACATTGCGCCGGCGGCGACGCAAGTCATGAAGGCGCCGAGCGCCACCATGAACCATCCGTAGCGTGGCTCTTTCATGACTTCTCCTTTGCGGCGGCTTTCAATGCCGCGACGTCGATCTTCCTCATCCGGAGCATCGCCTCCATGACGCGCTTCGCCTTCTTGGCGTCGGGGTCGGAGAGCAACTTCCCGAGGATGCCTGGGGTGATCTGCCAAGACAGGCCGTACCTGTCCTTCAGCCAGCCGCACATCGATTCCTCGCCGCCCTGCGAGAGCCTGTTCCAATAGTGGTCGACTTCCTTCTGGTCCTTGCAGTCGACGACCAGCGAGAACGCTTCGGTCAACTTGAAAACCGGCCCGCCGTTCAGCGCGATCATGCGTTGCCCGTCGAGCTCGAACTCGACCGTCATCACGCTTCCCTTCGGGCCGGGCCCGGCGTCGCCGTAGCGCGCGGTCTTCAGGATCTTCGATTTGGGGAAGATCGAAACGTAGAGCCTGGCCGCGTCCTCGGCCTGGGTGTCATACCAAAGGAAAGGCGTGATTTTCTGCATGGCTCAGGCTCCTTTGTACGAAGGCGAAAGCCTTTTTGGGCGAAGCAGCACCGCGGACATCAGTGCCGCGACCCCTGCGAAGATTGCGCCGAAGACGAACGCCAGCTGGTAACCGGCCGTGAGCGCGGAATGCATTACCGCGCCCGCGGCGAGCAGGGACTCGGTGCGCGCGGCCGACATGCTCGCGAGGATCGCGAGCCCGAGGGAGCCGCCCATCATGAACGCGGTGTTGACTACGCCCGAGGCCAGGCCCGAGTCTCCCGGATCGACCTCGCCCATGGCGACCAGGAGGATGGGGTTCAGCGCCATGCCGCAGCCGATACCCAGGATCGTCATGGCGGGCAGCACGTGCAGCAGGAAATTGCCCTCGACGGGAGAGAAGGCGAAGAGCGCGAGGCCGGCCGAGGCGAGGGCGAGCCCCACCGCGAGCGGCGGCCGGTTGCCGAAGCGCATCACCATCTTCGCCGACAGGCCGAGCGAGAACGCCGCCATGATCAGGTTGGCGGGCAGGAACGCGAGGCCGACCTGCATCGGCGTGTAGCCGAGAACGAGCTGCATGTAGAGAGCCGACACGAAGAACCAGGCGAACATCGCTGCCGACCACAAGGCGCCGATCACGCTCGCGGCCGAGAGGTTGCGGAAGCGGAACAGGCCGAGCGGCATCAGCGGCGCCTTGGCGAACGCCTCGATCATGATGAACAGGATAAAGAGCGCGGCGCCGCCGCCGATCAAGCCCAGGGTACGCGCCGAGGCCCAGCCGGCCTCGTTCCCGTTCACGATGCCGTAGATCGCGAGCATGAGCGAGAGCGTGATGACGATCGCACCGGCGACGTCCAGGCGCTGACTCGGCCCTTGCGGGCGATCGTCCGGGAGCAGCGCGACGCACGCGGTGCAGATTCCCGCGCCGATGGGCAGGTTCACGAGGAAGATCCAGTGCCAGCTGAATCCACTCGTCAGCAGGCCCCCGACCAGGACGCCGATCGAGCCGCCGGCGGCGCAGACGAATCCGTAGACGCCCATCGCCTTGGCGCGCTCGGCGGGCTCCTGGAACAGGTTCATGATGAGCGAGAGCGCGATCGACGACACCACCGCGCCACCCAGGCCCTGCGCGAAGCGCGCCGAGACCAGCAGCCACTGCGAGTTCGCCAGCCCGCATACCAGCGACGCCGCGGTGAAGAACAGCGTTCCGCCGACGAAAAGGCGCCGCTGACCGTAGAGGTCGCCGAGGCGCCCCCCGAGCAGCAGGAACCCGCCGTAGGTGAGCATGTAGGCGTTCACCACCCACACCAGCGTCGCCTCGGTGAAGCGCAGGTCCTCGCGGATCGAGGGCAGGGCCACGCCCACGATGGTCGTGTCGAGCACGATCATCAGCTCCCCGAGGCAGAGGACGATGAGGGCGAGCCAGCGCTTGCGGTTGTCGAGAGTCACGGTTTCCTGTTCCTTGCGTCGAAGCGTGCGAATTGGTCGCGCGGGCTACCCTTTCCTTGCACGCTCCTCGTCCATCTTGCGAAAGCGCTCGACGGCCTCGCTCGAGCCGAAATCCTCGAGCTCGAAGAACTGCCTGACTTCGATCTCGGCCTCTTTCCCGTCGATGGAGGGATTGGGATAGCGCCTGGCCCATTCCATCGCCTCTTCGCGCGTCTTCACCTGGATGACGGTGTATCCGGCGATCAGCTCCTTTGCTTCGGTGAAGGGTCCGTCGATCACGGTGCGCTTGGTTCCCGAGTATTTGACGCGCCAGCCCTTGGAGCTCGCCTGCAGCCCCGAGGCATCGAGCAGCACGCCCGCCTTCTGCAGTTCCTCGTGGTATCTCTGCATCTCGCCGATGAGCTTCTCGGAGGGCATCACGCCCTTTTCGCTGTCCTTCGTGGCCTTCACGATGATCATGAACCGCATGTCTCTCTCCTTGAAGTCGGAGCAAGAAAAGCCTGCCCACAACTCTACGACGAACGGGTTACGGGAAAATCGACAAAGACGTGGAATCTTCTCGGGATCCGGCTAAGTGATTGAAACGGCTACATCTTCGCGAGGTGAGCCTCGAGGCGCGAAAGGTGCTGCTTGAGCCCTTCGAAGGCGCCGTAGGTCTCCACGACATGGGCGCGGACCTCGGCCGAGGCGAATACCATGCGCATGTCGATCCGGGTCTTGCCTCCGAGGTCCTGAAAGGTCACGGTCACGTGGTGGTTCACCGGCTCGACGTCCTCGCCTCCGCCGAGCGTGTATACCAGGCGCTCGGGCTCGGCCACTTCGATATAGGTGACCTTGTTCTGGTAATCCCGGCCGTCGGGGCCGTGCATGACGTAGCGCCACACGCCGCCGGGCCGGAGCTCCATGCTGTGGGTCGTGGTGGTGAACCCGTTGGGTCCCCACCATTTCGCGATGTGCGCGGGATCGGTCCACACCTTCCACACCAGCTCGCGCGGCGCATCGAGTACGCGTGTCGCGGCCATCTCGCGATCGCCGACGAGCTTCTCGCTGCGGCGGGTCTCGACGAAGTTCTTCAGATTGGAGCCGACGAGCTCGGTCCAGCCCGCCATGAAATTCCCCGTGGCGAAAGCGGCGATCGGCGGGAAGGTCCCCAGGCCCGTGTGCGTGAGGCGCAGCCTCGTCTTCATCCCTTGCGCGAACAGCTCGAAGGTCACCAGCGAGTCGCCCGCGTAGCCTTCGTAGCGCCAGGTGTAGGCGAGGCGCTTCTCGGCGACCACTTCGGTCACCTTGCAGCGGTGCACGTATGGCGGTTCCTTGCAGTCGCCGCCGGTGAACTGGAACTCGAACCCGACGCGCGCTTCGAAGTCGGGCAGGTTGAAATACCAGTGGCGCATGTCGTCGGCGTCGGTCAGCGCCCTCCACACGAGCGCGACGGGCGCGTCGAACACCCGCTCCAGGACGAGCGGCTCGTGTCTCGTCGCGAGGTTACTTCTTGCGGTCATCTTTCTTCTCCTTGCGCTGAATATTCTCCACTTTGTTCTTTCGTTGCAGCTCCGTGAGGTAGCGCTCCAGCTTGTCGAAGCTTTCCTCCCAGTGGCGCCGGTAGACCTCGACCCAGTCGGCCACGCCTTTCAGGGGACCGGCCTGGAGCCGGCAGGGGCGCCACTGCGCCTCGCGGCCGCGCTCGATCAGCCCGGCGCGCTCCAGCACCTTCAGATGCTTGGACACCGCCGGAAGGCTCATGTCGAAGGGCTCGGCGATATCGAGCACCGATGATTCGCCCGCGACAAGGCGCGCGAGGATCGCGCGCCTTGTGGGGTCGGCGAGGGCGGCGAAGGTGGCGCTGAGAGCGTCGACGGCCATGTATTTAACCTATAGGTTAAATACGATCTGCCGCCTTGTCAAGTCTTCAGGCGGTACCCGGTCCTGAAGATCCAGGCGACGACGCCCATGGAGCCCGCGAGGAACACGCAGGTCATGCCCAGGCTCACCCAGACATCGACGTCGGCCAGCCCGTAGAAGCTCCAGCGGAAACCGCTGACGAGATAGACGACCGGATTGAACAGCGAGACCGTCTGCCAGAAGGGCGGCAGCATGTTGATCGAGTAGAAGCTGCCGCCGAGGAACGTCAGCGGCGTCACGATCAGGAGCGGGATGACCTGGAGCTTCTCGAATCCGTCGGCCCAGATGCCGATGATGAAGCCGAACAGGCTGAAGGTCACGGAGGTCAGCAGGAGGAAGGCGACCATCCAGACCGGGTGCTCGATGCGGATCGGAACGATGAACGCCGCGGTTCCGAGGATCACGAGGCCGAGGACCACCGACTTGGTCGCCGCAGCGCCGACGTAGCTCACCACGATCTCGAGATACGATACGGGCGCCGAGAGCAGCTCGTAGATCGTACCGACGAACTTGGGAAAGTAGATGCCGAAGGAGGCGTTGGAGATGCTCTGCGTGAGCAGCGAGAGCATCACCAGGCCGGGCACGATGAAGGCCCCGTAGCCCACGCCCTCGACCCGAGGGATGCGCCCGCCGATGGCGGCGCCGAAGACGACGAAGTAGAGGGCGGTCGAGATCACGGGAGAGACGAGGCTCTGCATGAGCGTGCGCCGGGCGCGCGCCATCTCGAACATATAGATGGCCCGGATCGCATAGACGTTCACGCGGCCCTCTTTTCCCGCAGCAGCGTGACGAAGATGTCCTCGAGCGAGCTCTGCGTGGTCTGCAGGTCCTTGAAGCGGATCCCCGCGGCCGCGAGGTCGCCGAGGAGCGCCGCGATCGTGGCGCGGTCCCCCTTTTCGTCATAGGTGTAGATCAGGTCGGCGCCTTTGGCCTCCAGCTTGTACGCCGAGAGCGCGGCCGGAACGGCTGCAAGCGGCTGCTCCAGGTGGAGCGTCAGCTGCTTTTTCCCCAGCTTGCGCATCAGCTCGGTCTTCCCCTCCACCAGGATGATCTCGCCCTTGTTGATCACGCCGACCCGGTCGGCCATCTCCTCGGCCTCGTCGATGTAGTGCGTGGTGAGGATGATCGTGACGCCCGCGACCTGGAGCGCGCGCACCAGCTTCCACATGTCCTGGCGCAGGGTAACGTCGACCCCCGCCGTCGGCTCGTCGAGGAAAAGCACGCGCGGCTCGTGCGACAGCGCCTTGGCAATCAGCAGGCGCCGCTTCATGCCACCCGAGAGCGTCATCACCTTGGCGTCCTTCTTGTCCCACAGCGACAGTTCCTTCAGGACCTTCTCGATGTGCGCAGGATTCGCGGGCTTGCCGAAGAGGCCGCGGCTGAACGAGACGGTGTTCCACACCGATTCGAACGCGTCGGTGGTCAGCTCCTGCGGCACCAGGCCGATCGCCGAGCGCGAAGCGCGGTAGTCGCGCACGATGTCGTGCCCGTCGACCGTGACCTCGCCCTCGGTCGGGTTCACGATCCCGCAGATGATGCTGATGAGCGTGGTCTTACCGGCGCCGTTCGGGCCGAGCAACGCGAAGATCTCGCCGCGCCGGATCTCGAGCTCGACGTTTTTCAGCGCCCTGAAGCCCGAGGCATAGGTCTTGGAGAGATTCTTGACTGAGATGATCGGCTGCATGGACGGCGGCGTGCGGCGACATTCTACTATCCCGGCCGATTCCGGCTATCATCGCTCCGGCCAATCACGCAAGGTAAGCCATGCAGAAACCCAAGCGCGCCTCCGCAGAGCCCGGCAACGCACCGAAATCCGGAGGGAAAGTCCCCGCAGAGCGCATCGCCGATCTCGCCGCCGCGAGCCGCATCCTCGCCGCGCAGGGCGTGGTGGACGGATTCGGGCACGTATCGATGCGTCACCCCTCCGCGCCCGACCGTTACCTCATGGCGCGCGCGCTCGCGCCGGCGCTCGTAACGCCGAAGGACATCATCGAGTACGACCTCGCGAGCAGTCCCTGCAACGCCGCGGGCCCCCCGAGCTTCCTCGAGCGCTTCATCCACGGGGAGATCTACAAGGCGCGCCCCGAAATCATGGCGGTGGTTCACAGCCATTCCCCCTCGGTGATCCCCTTCGGGCTGGTCGACGTGCCGATGCGCGCGATGTTCCACAACGCGGCGTTCATCGCGGCGGGTGTGCCGGTGTTCGATATCCGCGAGAAATTCGGCGCCACCGACCTGCTGGTGAGCGACGCGGCGAAAGGCGTGGCGCTCGCGGCGATCATGGGAAGGCAAGACGTCGTGCTGATGCGCGCCCACGGCAGCGTCGCCTGCGGGGCCAGCCTCGAGACCGCGGTGTTCCGCGCGGTGTATACGGAAGTGAATGCGCGCATCCAGCATTGGACGGTCGCGCTGGGCGACGGCGCGCCCATCGCCGCGCTCGAGCCGGAGGAGGCGAGGCTCGCCGATGCGGTCAACCGGGGCGCCGGCGTGCGGGCCTGGCACCTGTGGCGTACCATGGTGCGCAGCCAGGTGAAATGGTAAGGAGATCGGCATGTCGCAACCCAAGCTGAAGGAAGTCGGCGGATCGCCCTCGCTGCCCGAGCTGAAGCAGCAGCTGGTCGACTGCATACGCATGCTCGAGCGGTCCGACATCATCGACTACAACGGCCATTGCAGCATCCGCCTGGACGACGGCCGCGTCCTGATCAACATCGGCTCCTGCCAGCGTTCGAGCCTCACCGTAGAGGACATCTGCGTCATCGACCTCGAGGCGAACCAGCTCGAGGGCAAGGGCAACGCGCCGCTCGAGCGGCATCTGCACTGCGGCATCTACCGCGTGCGCACGGACGTGAAGGCGATCGTGCACGCGCATCCGAAATGGTCGACTTTCCTGACCATGGTAGGAGAGAGCTACAAGCCGGTGTATGCGCAGGGCTCGCTCGTCCATCCGGTGCCGCTGCTCGATTCGCCCAACTCGATCAACAACCGCGCGATGGCCGACCGGCTCGCCGCGACGCTCGGTGATCGTCCCGCGGCGCTGATGAAGTCGCACGGCGCGGTGACGGTCGGCCGCGACATCGTCGAGGCCTTCGTGCTCGCGAACTACATGGAAGAGAATTCGTACCGCCAGTACATGGCGCTGCAGATCGGCAAGCCCTACGTGTTCAGCGACGAGGAGATCGCGCTGTGCCGCGAGAAGCTGTGGAACGCCGGCCTGTTCAAGCGTACCTGGGATCACTTCCGGGCCAAGCTCGCCTGAATGAGGCCGAAGGTCTACGGCATCAGGAACTGCGACACGATGAAGAAGGCGTTCGCGTGGCTGGACGCGAGGAAGATCGCCTTCGAGTTCCACGACTTCAAGAAGGACGGAGTTTCTCCGGGAAAGCTGAAGGAGTGGGCGGCGCGCGCGGGCTGGGAGAAGCTCGCGAACACGCGCGGGCCGACCTGGCGCAGGATCCCCGAAGCGCAGCGGGCGAATCCGACCGAGGCGCGCGCGCTGGCGCTGCTCGCAGAGAACACGAGCGCGATCAGGCGCCCGATCGTCGAAGCCGGCTCGGCCCTGCTGATCGGCTTCGACCCCGGGGAGTTCGATTCGACGCTCGGGCGCTGAGCCCTCAGCCCGAGCTGCCGCGCGGCTCCCGCGACCCGGCTGGGCGCGCTGCGGCGCGCCCACGATGGATCCAGGCGCTCGCGGCCCGGCTCCTCATTTGAGCCTGTAGGCGAGGACCCTGGCCGGCGCCGCCCCGTTTGCGGGCGCCGCGACATACAGCGCATCGTCCTCCGTCACGATCAGCCCCGTGCGGGCGCGCGGTGCGGTCGGCACCGAGCCTACGAACGCGTAGTGGTCCGGATCGTCCTGGCGCAGCACGTCGATGCGACCTTCGCCGCAGACGACGTAGACGCGCTTGAGCGCGGCGCTGTAGAAGATATCGTCCGTGTCCCCGCCGATCGGATGCCGGGCGACGACGCGCCCGGTGTCGATGTCGTAGACGAGCAGCAGGGCGGGCGCGCGCGTACCGACGAAAAGACGCCGGCCTGCTTCGTCGAGCGCCATCGGAAAGTTCGCGGCGGCCGGCACGCTCCAGCCCCCGATCACCGTGCGCTTGACGCGATCCACGACCGAGACCCGTCCGGCGGTGGGCACATTGACGAAGATGCGCGTCCCGCGCTTCTCGAGCTGGAACGACTCGGGATGACCCGGGAGCGCAATGTCGCCGCCGGACGCGCCGGTCAGGGCGTCGAGCAGCCGCAGCGCGCCGCTGCCGTAGCCGACGTACACCTTCCGAGCCTGAGCGTCGTAGCGGACGTTGTCGGCATCTTCCAGGCCGTTGACGTGGCCGAGCAGAACGAGCGATTCCGAATCGAGGATGTCGACCCGGTTCTTGCCGCCGTTGGCGACGAACACCCGGTTGGTTTCGGCCACGTTCAGGACGCCCTGAGGCTCGCCGAAGCCGTCGAGGCTGCGCTCGCGCTTGCGCGCGCCCGTGTCGAGCACTTCCAGCGTGTCGTTGCCGAGCGCCGCGACGAAAAGGCGGTGACGCTCGACGTCCACGCCGAAATGGTCGATCCGGCCCTTGACGCCGGGCATGGGGATGTCGGCGACCGATTGGGGAAGCACGGCCTGGGCGCTTGCCACGGCCGGGGGGAGGAGGAGGCATAAGAGCAACGATTTCACGATCGAGGTCCATTCTTGAAAGAGAGAGTCCAGGTGAGGCCGAGGCGGATTTCGCGTATCGGCGCGTCACCCGCGTGAGCGAAGCGCAGGCCGAAGTCGAACGCGAGATCGTCCCGCGCCCGCCAGATCGCGCCGACGAGCCCCGAGGTCGTGCGCGGGCTCCCCGACGTCTGCTCGCCGAAGACCTCGGCGACCGGGCGCACAGCCCAGGCGTAGGGGCCTTCAAGGATCGCGCCGAGAAACATGTCCGGCTCGTGCTCGCGGTTCCACGCGAGCGCGGCGTTGAGGTGCAGCGTACCGGTTTTCCCGCGCTGCGAGACGATGCCGGCGAGCGAGGCGCCGGTCCCCGGCTGGCCGTGTACCTCGGGCAAGAGCACGCCGTACTCCGCGCCGACGCTAGGTCCTTCCCGATCCTGCAGCGCGCCCTCTCTCACCACCGACTTCACGAACACGCCGGTGTCGACGACAGAGGTGGTCGGCTCGCCGGCCGCCGGGTCCAGCAGGACCTGGCGCTGGCCTTCGAGAACGAGCTCGCTGCGCCACGGCAGGCCGAAGTTCGCGACGACTGCCGGCGCGACCCGGGAAGTGTCCTG
>DATEGT010000041.1:0-3332 GCA_035280025.1 Burkholderiales bacterium
CATGCCTTCCCACGTCGCGTGCGAGGGCTCGGGCGGCATCCAGTAGATGCCGTCGTCGGCGAAGAGGTCGATGTAGTCCTCCCAGCGCTTGTCGTCGAGGATCTCGGCCTGGCGGTAGAGGAACTGCTCGACCGCGTGCTGGGTGGCGTGGCCGTTCGCGGCGCGCCCGGCGGTCTTCTTCGCCGCCTTCTTGATTTTCTTCTTGGCCATCACTGCCCCGCCGTCATGTACCGCGTCCACGCCTTCATCTGATTGCGCATCGGCGCCTCCGAGGTGCCCATGCTGGGTCCGGTCTCGACGTGCCCGTCCTTCTCGATGTCGCGCCCGTAGAAGCGGCCGAAGGTTACCCAGTCGCCGCCGTCGGACGAGAGGCCCTGGTGGCATTTCCAGAAGTTCTCCAGGTCGTCGGCGTTGACGAGCGTCGCGGGCGAGTTGACCAGGTTGTAGTAGGCGAGCGAGCGGCGGTAGATCGGCTCGGGCGCGCCCTTCAGGCGGAAATGCCAGATCTCGGTGAGCGTCTTGTCGACTCCCAGCGGCCGCACCGCGCGCAGCTGCTGCAGCGGCGACTGCACCGACAGTCCCGGATAGATCAGCACGTGGTGGATGTTCACCCCGACGATCTCCTCGAAGCGCTTCTGCCCATAGGCCTCGATCATGACCTTGTCGTATGCGAGCGTGTCGGGGTCCTGGGGACGAAGCCCCATGTAGCCGGTGAGGATGCAGTGGCCGTGCGGATAGTTGAGGGTCTGGAAGTTGTCCCACTTGTCGATCGTGACCGTCGCGAACGCCGAGAGCATGTGGTACGAGAGCGGCGCCTCGCCCTTTTTCGCCTTCCTTGCGATCTCCTTCTCCACCTCGTGCGCCGCGCGCCCGGTCGACTGGTGCGTGACCGACGGGTGCAGCGCGTCGAGCTGGTTCTCGAGGAAGATCTTCCAGTTCGAGTGCTGGATGACGCGGAAGCAGTTCGGCACGATCTCGACCTCGCCCTCGGGCGCGCGGTCGCACATGTCGTCGAAAGCGATGCGCGACTCGCCGAGGAATTCGGCCAGCGTCGGGCCGTCGGCGGCGAGGCTCGCAAACACGAAGCCGCGGTAGCTCTCGACGCGCGCCGCCTTCTTCATGCTGCACTCCGGGCTGTCCTTGCCGAAGCGCGTGCCGGCGTAGCCGGACTCCATCATCGGGATCGAGCGCAGCTGGCCGTCGTGGTGGAAGGTCCAGGCGTGGTAGGAGCAGCGGAAAAAGTCGCCGGCATTGCCGTTGCGGTCCCCGCACATCATGTTGCCGCGGTGGGGGCAGCGGTTGTAGAGCACGTTCACCTTGCCGTCCTTGCGGCGCACCATCAGCATCGGCTGGCGGCCGACCTGCACCGCGTAGTAGTCGCCCGGGTTCGGCACCTGCGTCTCGTGGCCGCAGTAGATCCAGACGCGCTCGTGGATGCGCTCCATCTCCATCTGGAAGATGTCGGGATCAGTGTAGACCTCGCGGCGGACGCGGTCGGGCTCGACGCAGGCGGCGAGGTTGGGGATGCGCTCGTGCAGCATTGCGGACTCCTCGGAGCAGAAGCCTACGGGGAGGAAAAGCCTATCACACGCGGAGACGCCGGTGCCACCCGATCCGGCCCGGCCGCACAGTGGACAAGGCCGGACCGGAAGCCTACGCTCCGCGAAGGATAGGGACGCGATGAGCAAAGCCGATCTGGCCGGCTACCGGCCGCAGCACTTCCGCTGGCGCGCCGAGGAGCGGGTGGGCGTGATCACGCTCGACCGTCCTGAAAAAAAGAACCCGCTGACCTTCGATTCCTACGCCGAGCTGCGCGACCTGTTCCGGCGCCTCGACGCCGCCCGCGACGTCAGGGCCGTGGTGCTGACCGGCGCGGGAGGGGACTTCTCCTCGGGCGGCGACGTGCACGAGATCATCGGCCCGCTCACGAAGATGAAACCCACGCAGCTCCTCCGCTTCACCACCATGACCGGCGACCTGGTCAAGGCGATGCGCGCCTGCCCCCAGCCCATCGTCGCCGCCGTCGACGGCGTGTGCGCGGGCGCGGGCGCGATCCTCGCGCTCTTCTCCGACCTGCGCTACGGCACCCGGGGCGCCAAGGTGGCGTTCCTGTTTACCCGCGTCGGGCTCGCGGGCTGCGACATGGGCGCCTGCGCCATGCTGCCGCGCGTGATCGGCCAGGGGCGCGCCGCCGAGCTGCTGTATACGGGCCGGGCCATGTCGGGCGAGGAAGGCCTCGCCTGGGGCTTCTTCAACGCGCTCGCCGAGCCCGACCGCGTGCTCGCGGCCGCGCTCGACGCGGCGAAGCAGCTCGCCTCCGGGCCGACGCTCGCGCATGCGATGACCAAGAAGATGCTCCACGAGGAATGGGCGGTCGACCTCGACAAGGCCGTCGACATGGAAGCCGAAGCGCAGGCGGCGTGCATGCGGACGAAGGACTTCCACCGCGCTTACGATGCGTTCGCGGCGAAGAAGAAGCCGGTGTTCGAGGGCGACTGATGGATCGGTTTGCGCATCTCGAGTGGCCGTTCTTCGAGCCGCGGCACGCCGAGCTTGCGCGCAGGGCCGAGAGCTGGGCCGCCGCCGGCCTCGGCTACGCGCAGGACGGGGACGAGGACGCGGTCTGCCGCCGCCTGGTGAAGGACCTGGGGGCGGCCGGATTCCTCGCGCACTGCGCCCCCGGGGACTCGCGCTTCGACGTGCGCTCGATCGCGCTCCTGCGCGAGGTGTTCGCGTTCCACTCCGGGCTCGCCGACTTCGCTCTCACCATGCAGGGCCTGGGCAGCGGCCCCGTCGCCCTCGCCGGGACCGACGCGCAGAAGCGCCGCTACGTGGCGCGCGCCGCGAGCGGCGAGGCGATCGCCGCCTTCGCGCTGTCGGAGCCCGGGGCGGGATCGGACGTCGCTGCGCTTTCGACGCGGGCCAGGCGCGACGGCGCGCATTGGGTGATCGACGGCGCCAAGACCTGGATCTCGAACGGCGGCATCGCGGATTTCTACATCGTGTTCGCGCGCACCGGGGAGGAGCCCGGGGCGAAGGGCATCTCGGCCTTCGTCGTCGACGCCGGCGCGCCCGGACTCTCGATCGCCGAGCGCATCGAGATCGTCGCGCCGCATCCGATGGCGACCCTGCGCTTCTCCGGCTGCCGGGTGCCGGCGGCGAGCCTGCTCGGCGGCGAGGGCGAGGGCTTCAAGCTCGCAATGCGGACGCTCGACGTCTTCCGCACCGGCGTCGCGGCCGCGGCGCTGGGCTTCGCCCGGCGCGCCCTCGCCGAGGCGCTCGCCCGCGCGCGCGAGCGCAGGATGTTCGGCCAGCAGCTCGCCGACTTCCAG
>DATEGT010000042.1:0-18123 GCA_035280025.1 Burkholderiales bacterium
ACCTTCATCCAGTCGCTGCCCTACATGGACCGGCTGGACTACGTGTCGATGATGAGCAACGAGCATGCGTACTGCCTCGCGATCGAGCGCCTCATGGGCCTCGACGTGCCGCTGCGCGCGCAATACATCCGCGTCATGTTCTCGGAGCTCACGCGCCTGATGAACCACCTGCTGTGGCTCGGCGCGCACGGCCTCGACTGCGGCGCGATGAACATCTTCATCTACTGCTTCCGCGAGCGCGAAGACCTGTTCGACCTGTACGAGGCCGTTTCCGGCGCGCGCATGCACGCGGCCTATTTCCGTCCGGGCGGCGTCTACCGCGACCTGCCGGACACCATGCCGCAGTACCGCGCCTCCATGTACAAGAGCGAGGCCGATCTGAAGAAGCTGAACGCGAATCGGCGGGGGTCGCTGCTGGATTTCATCGAGGACTTCACGAATCGCTTCCCCAAGTACGTCGACGAGTACGAGACGCTTCTCACCGACAACCGCATCTGGAAGCAGCGGACTGTCGGGATCGGGGTGGTGTCGCCAGAGCGCGCTCTGGCGCTCGGATTCACCGGGCCCATGCTGCGGGGCTCGGGCGTGGAGTGGGATCTCAGGAAGAAGCAGCCCTACTCGGTCTATGACAGGATGGAGTTCGACATCCCGGTTGGCGTGAACGGCGACTGCTACGACCGGTATCTGGTGCGGGTCGAGGAGATGCGCCAGTCGAACCGCATCGTGCGCCAGTGCATCGAGTGGCTGCGCAGGAACCCCGGGCCGGTGATCACCGACAACCACAAGATCGCGCCGCCCACGCGCGTCGAGATGAAGAGCAACATGGAAGAGCTGATCCACCACTTCAAGCTCTTCACCGAGGGGATCCACGTGCCGCCGGGCGAGGCCTACGCCGCAGTCGAGCACCCCAAGGGGGAGTTCGGCATCTACATGGTCTCCGACGGCGCCAACAAGCCCTACCGCATGAAGATCCGCGCGGCGGGCTACCCGCACCTCGCGGCGCTCTCCGAGATGTCGAAGGGCCACATGCTCGCCGACGTCGTCGCGATCATCGGCACGCAGGACATCGTCTTCGGGGAGATCGACCGGTGAGCCTCTCGAACGAGTCCCTGAAGAAGATCGACGAGGCGGTCGCGAAGTATCCCGCCGACCAGAAGCAGTCCGCGGTAATGGCGGCGCTGACCATCGCGCAGGACGAGAAGGGGCACCTCTCGACCGAGACGATGGACTTCGTCGCCGGCTACCTCGGCATGCCGCCGATCGCCGTCTACGAGGTGGCATCGTTCTATACGATGTACGACCTGAAGAAGCCCGGGAGGTACAAGCTGTGCATCTGCACCAACCTCCCGTGCGCGCTCTCCGGCGCGGAGGACGCGGCCGAGCACCTGAAGAAGAAGCTCGGCATCGGCTGGAACGAGACCACCGCCGACGGGCGCTTCACGCTCAAGGAAGGCGAGTGCTTCGGCGCCTGCGGCGACGCGCCGGTGATGCTCCTGAACAACAAGACCATGCTGTCTTTCATGACGCCGGAGAAGCTCGACGGCTGGCTGAGGGAGCTGAAGTGATGGCCCAGCTCGACTACGGTCCCGACGCGATCGTCCTCAAAGGACTGGACGGGAACAACTGGCGCCTCGCCGACTACGTGAAGCGCGGGGGCTATTCGGCGCTGAAGAAGATGCTCGCCGAGAAGATCCCGCCCGAGAACATCGTCGCCGATCTCAAGAAATCGTCGCTGCGCGGGCGCGGCGGCGCGGGCTTCCCCACCGGCCTCAAGTGGAGCTTCATGCCGCGCCAGTTCCCCGGCGCGAAGTACCTGGTGTGCAACTCCGACGAGGGGGAGCCCGGCACCTTCAAGGACCGCGACATCCTGCGCTACAACCCGCACTCGCTCATCGAGGGCATGGCGATCGGCGCGTACGCGATGGGGACCGGCGTCGGCTACAACTACGTCCACGGCGAGATCTGGGACGTGTACGAGCGCTGCGAGGAGGCGCTCGCCGAGGCCCGCGCCGCGGGCTTCATCGGCCGGAACATCCTCGGCAGCGGCTTCTCCTTCGAGCTCTACAACCACCACGGCTACGGCGCCTACATCTGCGGCGAGGAGACCGCGCTCCTCGAGTCGCTCGAGGGCAAGAAGGGCCTGCCGCGCTTCAAGCCGCCTTTCCCGGCGAGCTACGGCCTGTACGGCAAGCCGACCACGATCAACAACACCGAGACCTTCGCGGCCGTGCCCTGGATCGTCAACCACGGGGCCGACGCCTTCCTCGCGCTCGGCCGGCCGAACAACGGCGGCACCAAGATCTTCTCCGTGACCGGCCACGTCGCGCGCCCGGGCAACTACGAGGTGAAGCTCGGCACGCCGTTCGCGAAGCTCCTCGAGATGGCCGGCGGCATGCGCGGCGGGCGCAAGTTCAAGGCCTGCATCCCCGGCGGCTCGTCGATGCCGGTGCTGCCCGCCGAGATCATGATGAAGACCGACATGGACTACGACTCGATCGCCAAGGCCGGCTCGATGCTCGGCTCGGGCGCGGTGATCGTGATGGACGAGACCACCTGCATGGTGAAGGCCCTGGAGCGCCTGGCGTATTTCTACTTCGAGGAGTCCTGCGGCCAGTGCACGCCCTGTCGCGAGGGCACCGGGTGGCTGTACCGAATGGTGAACCGCATCGAGCACGGCCAGGGCAGGAACGAGGATCTCGATCTCCTCGTCAACGTCGCCGACAACATCGCCGGGCGCACCATCTGCGCCCTGGGGGACGCGGCGGCGCTGCCGGTGAAGAGCTTCATCCAGCACTTCCGCTCCGAGTTCCAGTACCACATCGATCACAAGCGCTGCATGACGACCGAGCCCGGCTACTCGACCTCGCCGGGCTTCCCGCAGCGCGCGGCCGCCTGACATGCCCAAGCTGACCATCGACGGCAGGGAGACCGAGGTCCGCAACGGCGCGACGGTGATGGAGGCCGCGAACGGCCTCGGGATCTACATTCCGCACTTCTGCTACCACAAGAAGCTCTCGATCGCCGCCAACTGCCGCATGTGCCTGGTGCAGGTCGAGAAGGCGCCCAAGCCCCTGCCGGCGTGCGCGACGCCCGTGACCGACGGCATGAAGGTATCGACCGCATCGGCGTACGCCAAGCAGGCGCAGGAAGGCGTGATGGAGCTGCTGCTCATCAACCATCCGCTCGACTGCCCGATCTGCGACCAGGGCGGGGAATGCCAGCTCCAGGACCTCGCGGTCGGATACGGCAACAGCGCATCGCGCTTCACCGAGCCCAAGCGCGTGGTGCTGAACAAGAACCTCGGGCCGCTGATCTCGACCGACATGACGCGCTGCATCCACTGCACGCGCTGCGTGCGCTACGGGCAGGAGCACGCCGGCATCATGGAGCTCGGCATGATCGGCCGCGGCGAGCACGCCGAGATCATCGCCTTCGTGGGCAAGACCGTGGACTCCGAGCTCTCGGGCAACATGATCGACCTGTGCCCGGTGGGCGCGCTCACCTCGAAGCCCTTCCGCTACACCGCGCGCAGCTGGGAGCTGTCGCGGCGCAGGTCGGTGAGCCCGCACGACAGCCTGGGCTCGAACCTGATCGTGCAGGTGAAGCAGGAGCGCGTGATGCGCGTGCTGCCTTTCGAGAACGACGAGATCAACCAGTGCTGGCTCTCCGACCGCGACCGCTTCGCCTACGAGGGCCTCAACTCCGAGGAGCGGCTCACCAAGCCCATGATCAAGCAGGACGGGCACTGGCGCGATGCCGACTGGCAGGTCGCCCTCGAGCACGTCGCCCGCGGACTGTCCGAGACGCGCTTCAAGTTCGACCCCGGGGAGATCGGCGCGCTCGCGAGCCCCCATTCGACCCTGGAGGAGATGGCGCTGCTCGCGAAGCTGGTGCGCGCGATGGGCGGCGACAACGTCGACCACCGCCTGCGCCAGACGGATTTTTCCGCCGACGGCAAGCGCTCGGGCGCTCCCTGGCTGGGGATGAAGCTCGCCGAGATCGACCAGGCCGACCGCGTGCTCCTCGTCGGCTCGTTCCTGCGCAAGGACCATCCGCTGCTCACCGCCCGGCTGAGGCAGATGGCGAAGCAGAAGGCGCAGATCAGCGTCCTGCACAGCGCCGACGACGACCTCCTGATGCCCGTGGCGGGCAAGAGCATCGTGCCGCCCCGCGAGCTGCCCGGGGCCCTGGCACAGATCGTCGGGGCGGTCGCGGAGGCGAAGGGCAAGCCGGCGCCTTCCGCGCTGGGCTCCGTGAAGGCCGGCGCCGAAGCGAAAGCGATCGCGGCGAGCCTCGTTTCCGGGAAGAAGGCCGCGATACTTCTCGGCAATTTCGCGGTCCAGCACCCGCGGGCCGCGCTTCTGCAGCGGCTCGCGCAGGAGCTCGCCGCGCTGCTCGACGCCGGATTCGGCTTCCTCGGCGAGGCGGCGAACAGCGTCGGCGGCTATCTCGCCGGCTGCGTTCCGCTGGACGGCGGCATGAACGCCGCGACGATGCTCGCGCAGCCGCGGCGCGCCTACTTGCTGCTGCACGCCGAGCCCGATTTCGACTGCGCCGACCCCCGGATCGCCACCAAGGCGATGGCGGCAGCGGACATGGTCGTGGCGCTCGCCGCCTACCGCAGCTTCGCCGCGGACTACGCCGACGTGCTGCTTCCGGTGGTGCCCTTCACCGAGACCTCGGGCACCTTCGTCAACTGCGAAGGCAGGATGCAGAGCTTCAACGCGGTGGTCAAGCCGCTCGGAGACGCGCGGCCGGCATGGAAGGTGCTGCGGGTGCTCGGCAATCTGATGAGCCTCCCCGGATTCGACCACGAGTCGACCGAGGCGATACGCGACGAGGTCTGCAGGCCCGGTGACGTCGCGGCGAAGCTGGGCAACCGCGTGGACGGCGTGACGCTCGCGCTCGACGCCGCGCCGGCCGACGGGCTGGAGCGCATCGCCGACGTCCCGATCTACGCGGGCGACCCGATCGTGCGCCGCGCGGCCTCGCTGCAGAGGACGCGGGACTCGCTGCCGCCCCGCTGCTGGCTCGCCCCGGCGCTCGCGCAGGAGCTCGGCGTGAAGGCGGGCGAGCGCGTGGTGGTCCGCCAGGGCGACGGCGCGGCGACCGTCGAGGTCGGCGTCGACCCGCGGCTCCCGGCGGGCTGCGTGCGCCTCGCCGCCGCGCACCGCCACACCGCGGGCCTCGGGCCCATGTTCGGCACCGTCTCGCTGGAGCGCGCATGACGCTCGCCGACGTCTCCGGGCTGTGGAGCGCCTGGCTGGGACCGGAGTGGGGGCCCCCGGCATGGACGCTGGTGAAGGACACCGCGATCATCCTGGGAATCATCATCCCGATCGCGATCTGCGTCGCCTTCCTCACCCTGTGGGAGCGCAAGCTCATCGGCTGGATGCAGATCCGCATCGGGCCGAACCGGGTGGGCCCGTTCGGCCTGCTGCAGCCCTTCGCCGACGTGCTCAAGCTCATCTTCAAGGAGGTGATCGTCCCTTCGGGGGCCAATCGTTTCCTCTTCGTCACCGCGCCGATGATCATGCTGATGGCGGCGCTCGCCGCCTGGGCGGTGATCCCGTTCGCTCCGGAGGCGGTGCTCGCCGACGTGAATGCCGGGCTGCTCTACGTGATGGCGATCACCTCGATGGGCGTGTACGGGGTGATCATCGCCGGCTGGGCGTCCAACTCCAAGTACGCCTTCCTGGGCGCGATGCGCTCCGCGGCGCAGATCGTCGCCTACGAGATCGCGATGGGCTTCGCGCTGGTGTGCGTGCTCCTGGTGTCGCAGAGCCTGAACCTCGTCGACATCGTCAACGGCCAGAACCGCGGCTACTTCGCCCACAAGGGGATCAACTTCCTCTCCTGGAACTGGCTGCCGCTCTTCCCGATGTTCCTCGTCTACTTCATCTCGGGCATCGCCGAGACCAATCGCGCCCCGTTCGACGTCGCGGAAGGGGAATCCGAGATCGTCGCGGGGTTCCACGTCGAGTACTCCGGCACCCCGTTCGCGCTGTTCTTCCTCGGCGAATACGCCAACATGATCCTGGTGTCGACGCTCGCGACGATCATGTTTCTCGGCGGCTGGGCGCCCCTCTGGGATGCTCCGGTGCTGAACGCCATCCCGCCGTTCGCGTGGCTGTTCGCCAAGGCTTTCTTCATGGTGTCGCTGCTGCTGTGGTTCCGGGCGACGTTCCCGCGCTACCGCTACGACCAGATCATGCGCCTGGGCTGGAAGGTGTTCATCCCCGCCACGATCGTGTGGCTGGTGGTGATCGCGGTGTGGATGCAGACGCCCTGGAATATCTGGAAATGATAGAGAAGATCTCGGAGTTCTTTCGGACCTTTCTTCTCTTCGAGCTGGTGAAGGGCATGGCGCTGACCGGCCGCCACCTCTTCAGGCGCAAGATCACGATCCAGTTCCCCGAGGAGAAGACGCCGGTCAGCCCGCGCTTCCGCGGGCTGCACGCCCTGCGCCGCTACCCCAACGGCGAGGAGCGCTGCATCGCCTGCAAGCTGTGCGAGGCCGTCTGCCCGGCCCTCGCGATCACCATCGAGTCCGAGCAGCGCTCCGACGGCACGCGGCGCACCACGCGCTACGACATCGACCTCACCAAATGCATCTTCTGCGGGCTGTGCGAGGAATCCTGCCCGGTGGACTCCATCGTCGAGACCAGCATCCTCGAGTATCACGGCGAGAAGCGCGGCGACCTGTACTACACCAAGGAGATGCTGCTCGCGGTGGGCGACCGCTACGAGGAGCAGATCGCCCGCGACCGCGCCGCGGACGCCGCCTATCGCTAGCGCCATGTTCGAGACCGCGGTCTTCTGGCTGTTCGCATTCGTCCTGGTGACGGCCGCCGTGTGCGTGATCACGGCGCGCAACCCCGTGCACTCGGCGCTGTTCCTGGTGCTCGCCTTCTTCACCGCCGCCGCGCTGTGGATGCTGCTGCGCGCCGAGTTCCTCGCGATCGCGCTGGTGCTGGTCTACGTCGGAGCGGTGATGGTGCTGTTCCTGTTCGTGGTGATGATGCTGGACATCAACCTCGAGCGGATGCGCGAGGGCTTCTGGAGCTACCTGCCGCTGGGCGGGGCCGTGGCCCTCGTCATGGTGATCGAGATGGTCCTGGTGCTGAAGGGAAACTACTTCGGCCTGGGCGCGCTCCCCGGCCCGAAGGATCCCGGCGCGGGCTACAGCAACACCAAGGAGCTGGGGCGGCTGCTCTACACCGACTACGCGTATCCGCTGGAGCTCGCCGCCGTGCTGCTGCTGGTCGCGATCGTCGTGGCGATCGCGCTCACGCTCCGCAAGCGCAAGGACACGAAGTACCAGGATCCGGCCCGCCAGGTCGCGGTGCGGCGCAGCGCGCGCGTGCGCCTGGTGTCGATGCCGGCCGAGAAGAAGGACTGAAGAACAAGAGGGAGGTTTGCCCTGCTTTCGCTGTCGCATTTCCTGATTCTCGGCGCGGTGCTGTTCGCGATCAGCGTCGTCGGGATCTTCCTCAACCGCAAGAACGTCATCATCCTGCTCATGGCGATCGAGCTGATGCTGCTCGCCGTGAACATGAACTTCATCGCGTTCTCGCACTATCTCGGCGACACGGCCGGGCAGGTATTCGTGTTCTTCATCCTCACGGTCGCCGCGGCCGAGTCGGCGATAGGCCTCGCCATCCTGGTGGTGCTGTTCCGCAACCTGCAGACCATCAACGTCGACGATCTCGACAACCTGAAAGGATGAAGAGGAAACCGAAATGAGCGACCTGCAGCTCTATCTCCTCGTGCCGCTGGCGCCGCTCGCGGGCGCGATCGTCGCGGGGCTCGGAGGCAGGGCGGTCGGCCGCGCGGGCGCGCACTGGGTGACGATCGCCGGCGTCGCGATCGCCTTCGCCGCATCGTGCGTGATCTTCTCGCGCGCGCTCGACGGGCAGGTATTCAACGGCCCGGTCTACACCTGGCTCGTCTCGGGCGGCACGCACTTCGAGATCGGCTTCCTGATCGACCGCCTGTCGGCGCTGATGATGGTGGTCGTGACCTTCGTCTCGCTGATGGTACACGTCTACACCATCGGCTACATGGCCGACGACCCGGGCTACCAGCGGTTCTTCGCGTACATCGCGCTCTTCACCTTCTCGATGCTGATGCTGGTGATGGCGAACAACTTCCTGCAGCTGTTCTTCGGCTGGGAAGCGGTGGGCCTCGTTTCGTACCTGCTGATCGGCTTCTGGTATACGCGGCCGAGCGCGATCTACGCGAACCTCAAGGCTTTCCTCGTCAACCGCGTGGGGGACTTCGGTTTCCTGCTCGCGGTGGCGCTGGTGCTCTCGTATTTCGGGACCCTCGACTACGCCTCGGTGTTCTCGCGCGCGCCCTCGATGGCCGGGACGACGATCGAACTGGTTCCCCGCGCGCCCGGCCTGCTGCTCTCGGCGATCTGCATCGGCCTCTTCGTCGGCGCGATGGGCAAGAGCGCGCAGTTTCCGCTGCACGTGTGGCTTCCCGATTCGATGGAAGGCCCCACGCCGATCTCCGCGCTGATCCACGCGGCGACGATGGTGACGGCGGGGATCTTCATGGTGGCGCGCATGTCGCCGCTCTTCGAGCTGTCCGACGCGGCGCGCTCGATGGTGCTGATCGTCGGCGGGATCACCGCCTTCTTCATGGCGCTCATCGCGATGGTCCAGTACGACATCAAGCGCGTGGTCGCCTACTCGACGCTGTCGCAGCTCGGCTACATGACCGTGGCTCTGGGCGCGTCGGCGTACTCCGTGGCGATTTTCCACCTGATGACCCACGCGTTCTTCAAGGCGGTGCTGTTCCTCGGCGCCGGCTCGGTGATCATCGCGCTGCACCACGAGCAGGACATGCGCAAGATGGGCGGCCTCGCCAAGTACATGCCGGTCACCTATCTCACGGTCCTGATCGGCGCGCTCGCGAACGCGGGCTTTCCGCCGTTCGCCGGCTTCTTCTCGAAGGACTCGATCATCGAGGCGGTCCAGCTGTCGCACACCTTCGGCGCCGGCTTCGCCTGGCTCGCGGTGCTCGCCGGGGTGTTTGTCGGCGGCTTCTACTCCTTCCGCCTGGTGTTCTACGCCTTCCACGGCAAGCCCCGGTTCGACGCTCATCATCCCCCGCACGAGTCTCCGCTCGTGGTCACCGTGCCGCTCGTGCTGCTCGCGATTCCGTCGGTGATCTCCGGCTGGGTGATCGGAGACGTGCTCTTCGGCGGGTATTTCGGGAGCTCGATCTTCATCTCCGAGGCGCATCCGGGAGTGAAGGAGATGGCCGGGGAGTTCCACGGTCTCGTCCCGATGATGCTCCACGGCCTCGCGTCGCCTCCGTTCTGGCTGGCGCTCGCGGGGGCTGCGACCGCCTGGTACCTGCATGTCGCGCGGCCGGAGATGGCCGCGGTGGTGCGCAGGAAGGCCGGAGCGCTGGTCACGGTCCTGGAGGAGAAGTACTACTTCGACCGCTTCAACGACTGGTTCTTCGCCGGCGGCGTGCGGAAGCTCGGCGGCGGCTTGTGGCGCTGGGGCGACGTCACCCTGATCGACGGGCTGATGGTGAACGGCTCGGCGAAGCTGGTCGGCTGGTTCGCCGGCGTGGCGCGCTGGATCCAGTCGGGCCTCATCTACCACTACGCGTTCTTCATGATCATCGGGGTGGTCGCGCTGCTGTGGCTGTTCAGCAGCGTGGCCGGCCGCTAGGACGATGCAGCCCCACTGGCTGAGCTTCTCCATCTGGGTGCCGGTCGCCGCGGGCCTGATCGTGCTCGTCGCGGGCGACAGGAACGTGCGCGGGGCGAAGGCGATCGCGCTGCTCGGCGCGATCATCGGCTTCGCGGTCACCGTGCCCCTGGTGACCGGGTTCCGCGCAGGAACGAGCGCCATGCAGTTCGTCGAGATCGCGCCCTGGATCCCGCGCTTCAACGTGAACTACCACCTCGGTGTGGACGGCATCTCGGTGCTCTTCATCCTGCTGAACAGCTTCGTCACGGTGCTGGTGGTGATCGCCGGCTGGGAGGCGATCAAGGAGCGCGTCGCCCAGTACATGGCGGCCTTCCTGGTGATGTCGGGGCTGCTGAACGGCAGCTTCGCCGCGCTCGACGCCGTGCTGTTCTACGTGTTCTTCGAGGCGACCCTGATCCCGATGTACCTGGTGATCGGCGTCTGGGGCGGGCCGAACCGGGTCTACGCCGCGGTCAAGTTCTTCCTGTATACGCTGCTCGGGTCGCTGCTGATGCTGCTCGCGTTCCTGTACCTCTACAACAAGTCGGGCGGAAGCTTCGCGGTTCTCGACTACCACAAGCTGCCGCTGCCGCTGAACGCGCAGATCGTGCTGTTCATCGCCTTCCTCATGGCGTTCGCGGTGAAGGTGCCGATGTGGCCGGTGCACACCTGGCTCCCCGACGCGCACGTCGAAGCGCCCACCGGCGGGTCGGCGGTGCTCGCGGCGATCCTGCTGAAGCTGGGGGCCTACGGCTTCATCCGCTTCTCGCTGCCGATCCTGCCGGACGCGAGCCACTACCTGTCGGGCTTCATGATCGCCCTGTCGCTGGTCGCGATCGCCTACATCGGCCTGGTCGCGCTGGCGCAGACCGACATGAAGAAGCTGATCGCCTATTCGTCGATCTCGCACATGGGCTTCGTGACGCTCGGGTTCTTCATCTTCAACGCCTACGGGATGGAAGGCGGCCTGGTGCAGATGATTTCGCACGGCTTCGTGTCGGCGGCGCTGTTCCTTTGCGTCGGCGTGATGTACGACCGCATGCACTCGCGCGCCATCGCCGACTACGGCGGCGTGGTGAATACCATGCCGAGATTCGCCGCGCTGATGATGCTTTTCGCCATGGCGAACTGCGGCCTGCCCGCGACCTCGGGGTTCGTCGGAGAGTTCATGGTGATCATGGGCGCGATGCGGTTCAACTTCTGGATCGCGCTCGTCGCGGCGACAACGTTGATCTTCGGTGCGGCGTACACCTTGTGGATGTATAAGCGGGTGATCTTCGGCGAGGTAGGGAACAAGCACGTCGCCGAGCTCAAGGACGCGAACGCGCGCGAGCTGCTCGTCCTCGGCCTGCTCGCGGTCGCCGTGCTGTGGATGGGCCTGTACCCGGCGCCCTTCACCGAGATCATGCACGCCTCGGTGAACGACCTGCTGCGCCACCTCGCGGTGAGCAAGCTCTAGCGATGCGACCATGCTGACCGGCCTGCCCATCATGCTGCCCGCGTACCCCGAGATCTTCCTGCTCGCCTCCGGATGCGCGATCCTGGTGATCGACCTGTTCCTGAAAGAGGAGAGGCGCTGGCTGAGCTATGCGCTCTCGCTCGCGGCGCTCGCCGGCTGTGCCTTTCTGACGGTCGCGGTCGCCGTCGCGACCGGCGGGCAGCCTGCGACGACTTTCAACGGCATGTTCGTCTCCGACATGATGGCGACGGCGCTGAAGATGTTCACCTACCTCGCGGTCGCGCTGGGCCTGGTGTACTCGCGCGCCTACCTCGCCGACCGCGGGCTGTTCCGCGGCGAGTACTTCGTCCTGGTGCTGTTCGCCACGCTGGGAATGATGGTGATGATCTCGGCCGGCCATTTCCTCTCGCTCTACCTGGGCCTGGAGCTGATGTCGCTGTGCCTGTATTCGCTCGTCGCCCTCGACCGGGACTCGGCGGTCTCGACCGAGGCGGCAATGAAGTACTTCGTGTTGGGCGCGCTCGCCTCGGGCCTGCTGCTCTACGGCATGTCGATGATCTACGGCGCGACCGGCACGCTGCACATCCGCGATGTCGCCTCGGCGACCGCGCGCGTGCTGCAGGGCGACCAGCCCTCCAAGGCGGTGCTGGTCTTCGGGCTGGTGTTCGTCGTCTCGGGCCTTGCGTTCAAGGTGGGCGCGGTGCCGTTCCACATGTGGATCCCCGACGTCTACCACGGCGCTCCCTCCGCGGTGACACTGTTCATCAGCACGGGACCCAAGCTCGCTGCTTTCGCCATGGCGGTGCGGCTGCTGGTCAACGCGCTGCCCGCGCTCGCGGCCGACTGGCAGCCGATGCTGGTGATCCTGTCGGTGGCGTCGATGGCGATCGGCAACCTCGCGGCGATCGCGCAGACCAACATCAAGCGCATGCTCGCCTATTCGACGATCTCGCACATGGGCTTCATGCTGCTCGGACTGCTCTCGGGGATCGTCGGCGGCAACACGCTGTCGGCGGCCGAGGCCTGGAGCGCGGCGATGTTCTACGCCCTGGTCTACGTGCTCATGAGCCTGGGCGCCTTCGGCATGGTGGTGCTGCTGTCGCGCGCGGGATTCGAGGCCGAGCGCCTCGAGGACTTCAAGGGCCTGAACACGCGCAGCCCCTGGCTCGCTTTCGTCATGCTGCTCCTGATGTTCTCGCTCGCCGGCATTCCCCCGACCGTGGGCTTCTACGCCAAGCTCGCGGTGCTGCAGGCGGTGCTGGGCGCGGGGCAGGTGTGGCTCGCGGTGGTCGCGGTGCTGTTCGCGCTGGTGGGTGCCTTCTACTACATCCGCGTCGTCAAGCTGATGTACTTCGACGAGCCGACCGACAAGAGCGAGGTGCACGCCAGGCTGGACGCGGGCATCCTCGTCTCGATCAACGGGCTGGCGATGCTCGCGCTCGGTATCCTGCCGCAGCCGCTGATGCAGCTGTGCCTGCAGGCGATGAAGTCGTTCTGACGGGCGGCGCGTGAAGGACCTGAGCGAGCGCAGGCTGTCGACGAAGCTGGTCTACGACGGCAAGCTCCTCAAGGTGCGCAGCGACACGGTGCGCCTTCCCGACGGCGGAACCGCGGGGCGCGAGTGGATCGAGCACCCCGGGGCGGTGGCGATCCTCGCGGTGACCGACGCCGGCGAGCTCGTCATGGAGCGCCAATTCCGCTATCCGCTGGGACGCGACATGATCGAGGTGCCCGCGGGCAAGATCGACCCCGGCGAGGACCCGCTCGCGACGGCGAAGCGCGAGCTCGCGGAGGAGACAGGCTACACGGCCTCCGAGTGGTCGCACGTCGCGACCATTCACCTCGCGATCGGCTACTCGAACGAGCACATCGAGATCTACCTGGCGAAGGGGCTGGAGGCGAGCAAGGCGAAGCTGGACGACGAGGAATTTCTCGAAGTCTTCACGCTGCCCCTCGCCACGGCGCTCGCGTGGGTGCGCGACGGAAAGATCACCGACGCGAAGAGCGTGTCCAGCCTATTCTGGGCGGAGAAGGTGATCCAGGGCGGGTGGCCGAAGCGCTAGGGCTTCACCAGCCTTCGGTACTGGGCCATGTGCTTCAGCGCCTGCTTGGGACGGCCGAGCGACTTGCACAGCAGCGCGAGGTTGTAATGGCAGTCGGCAAAGCGCGGGTCTTCGTGCAGCGCCTTCTCGTACGCGTCCATCGCCGCGCTCTTGCGGCCCATGTCTTCGAGCAGCACCCCCAGGTTGTAGAGCAGCAACGGCTCGCTGCCGCAGGCGAGGAGGGCGCGGCGGTAGACCCGCTCGCCTTCGGCGAGGCGCCCCTTCTCGTGCAGCAGCCGCCCGAGGTTGAGGTGCGCGCCCGCGTGGGCGGGGTCGACCTGCAGCACCCGCTCGTAGGCTTCGCGCGCGGCCTCGGCATCGCGCCGCTCGAGGTCGCAGCCCCGTTCGAACCAGCCCTCTGCACCCGAGGCCGCGGAGGCGTCGCCGCGCGCGATCACCGCGAGCGAGCCCGCCGAGGGGTCACCCTCGAAGTCGAGCACGTACTGCCCGGAGTCCGCCTGCCAGCGCCGCGAGCCGTCCTTGACCACGACTCGGTCGCCGTGTGCCTCGATCGACAGTCCGGAGAGCGGCATTGCGTCGGGGAGGCGGCGCTTGAGCTCCTTCAGCGAGCGATTGATCTTTCGCGGCGGGATCTGAGCCTGCGCGAGCGCCTGCGCGGTGCGCAGCACGATCAGGTCGCGAAACGAAAAGAGCCACGATTTCCTGGGCCCGCGCGCCGGCGTCACGAAGCCGGCGTCGACCAGGCTCTGAATGGTGCTGCGGGGAAGGCGAAGCAGGCGCTCGACGTCGCGGACGCCGTACGGGTGCGCTGCCGTCGGTTGGGCGGCGGGACCTATCTCTTTGCTGCCTTCTTGGGCGCGGCTTCGGCCTGCTGGGCGCGCCTGGGCGCCTTGCGCGTCTCAACCTGAACTGCGGCCTCGGCCGCCTTCGCGGGAGCGGGCGCCTTCTTCTTGTCGAGGCTGGCGCGCAGCGCCTCCATCAGGTCGATGACCTCGGCGCCGCCTTCGGGCGCGTCGACCATGGTGATCTCCTGGCCCTCGACCTTCTTCTGCACCGCCGCCTCGACGCGGGCGCGCACCTCGTCGGTGTAGGTGGTCGGATCGAACTTGTCGGTGGCCTGCTGCTCGATCAGCTGTTGCGCGAGCTTGAGCTCGACGTCCTTGACTTCGGTTTCCGGGATCTCGAGCTCCTTGATCGAGCGCACCTCGCCCGCGTACAGGAGCTGCTGCATGACCAGACCGTCCTCTTTTCCGTTGGCGACGGGGCGGATCATCACGATGTACTGCTTGCCGCGCGCCGCCCAGCGGCCGAGCGCGCAGCGCTTGGACTCGCGCAGCGCCTTGGCGAGCAGCGCGTAGGGCTTGGCGCCGCCCTTGTCGGGCGCGAGGTAGTAGGCCTTGTCGAAGTACACCGGGTCGATGGCCTCGATCGGCACGAACTCGGCGATGTCGGCGGTGTGAGTTCCCGCCTCCTCGAGCAGCTTCAGCTCCTCGGGGGTGAACTGCACGTACTGGTCCTTCTCGAACTCGTAGCCCTTGACCATGTCCTCGCGCGGAACGATCACGTCTTCCTTCACGCACGTGTACTGCTGCTTGAGGCGCGAGCCGCAGGCCTTGTGCAGCAGGTTGAACGAGATCGCCCGGCTCGCCTCGGTGGCGGAGAACAATTTCACCGGAATGGACACGAGCCCGAACGATACGGTCAGGGTGGCAATCGGTCGTGCAGCCATGCGTAACCCCCGTTAAGTCCTTCTTCGGGCGGGGATTCTACGCCTTGGCGCGCCCGAGTGCACGTTCCAGGCTTTGCTTCTTGGTCAGGACGTCCTTCCAGCGGTCGCCGGTCTGCGCGAGTCGCTCGGGCGCGTTGCTGATACGGAAGTCGAGCGGATGAGCCGTGACCAGCTCCTCCCAGCTGAGCGGCATCGACACCGGCGCCCCGGGCGCGCCGCGCGGCGAATATGCCGAGTTGAGCGTCTTGCCGCGCACGTTCATGTTGTAGTCCATGAAGATCTTGCCGGTGCGCTTGGGCACGCTCCACTCGACCGTGACGTCCTTGGGGCGCAGCCGCACCAAGTGCCGCCCGACCGTCTCGCTCACCTTGCGGGCGGCGTCGAAGTCGAGGGTGCGCTCGATCGGGACGAAGATGTGCAGCCCGGTCTTGCCGGAGGTCTTCGCCACCGCCTCCAGGCCCATGCCCGCGAGCAGCTCGCGCAGCGCGAACGCGACTTCCTTGCCCTTCTCGAAGGCGACGGTGTTCAACTCGGGCTCGTCGCCCGGCTTCTCTTTCCCCGAGTAGATGTAGGGGTCGATGTCGAACACCACGTAGTCGGGGTAGTTGAGGATCGAGGCCTCGAGCGCCGGCAGCGACTCGCTGAAGTCGGTGCTCTGGGTCGCGGCGTCGGGGCCGGGCTTCGCGCGCGAATGCCACACGTGGAACTCGAGCGTCCCGGACTGCGCGAGCCACAAGAGCGTCGCCAGGTTGTCGCACACGAGGTAGTCGTGGCGCTCGTCCTTGTGCTCGGAGAAGATCGTGATCTTCCTCGCGAAGGGCGGCAGCTCCGGGTCCCAGTGCTTCTGGTAGAAGCGCTCGCCGGCGATGCCCTCGGGCATGCGGATCATGGTGAGCGGCCGGTCGGCGAGGTGGGTAAGCATGTAGGGCGATACCTGCGCGAAGTAGCGCAGCAGGTCGCGCTTGGTGATCGCGCCCTGCTTGAGCGCGGCGTCGGCGGGCCAGTAGACGCGGTCGAGGTGGGTGAGCTTGAGCGTGTGCTTGCCCACCGCGATCGTGAGCCCGGCTTTCTTGTTGTCGAGCTGGCGCAGCACCGCGTCGATTTCGCTGTCGCCGGAGCTAGCCGCCGCCTCGGCGACCGGGCGCGCGGCGACATGGGGATCGGTGCGGCGCACCGACTTGGGATCGACATCCTCCCGCAGGCGCAGGAACACCGGGGCGCGCAGCATACCGTCCGGGGTCCATTGCTGGAACTCGACCTCGGCGACCAGCTGGGGCTTCACCCAGGTCGTCGGGCTGTGCAGGTCGGGCTCCTCGGCGAACGGCCGCGCCTCGACTTTCAGCTTCTCGGCGCGCGACTTCACCAGGGCGAGGCTGCGCTCGTCGAACCCCGAACCGACGTGGCCGCAGTAGTGGAGCTTGCCGTCGTTCCAGTAGCCGAGCAGCAGCGCTCCGAGCGGCGCCCGCGAGCCTTTGCCCCGGGTGAATCCGCCGACCACGAATTCGGCGCTTTTTACCGGCTTGATCTTCAGCCAGGCCTGCGAGCGCTTGCCGGCTTCGTAGCGGCTGTCCTTGCGCTTGGCGATCACGCCCTCGAAGCCGCTCGCGAGCGCCGCCCGGTACAGTTCCTCGCCGTTCTCCTCGGCGTGCACCAGTTGCACGTGGGGCGTGGGCAGCAGGCACTGCTCCAGCCAGCGCCTGCGGTCGGTGTAGGGCGAGGCGCGCACGTCCACGCCCGCGAAGTGCAGCAGGTCGAAGCAGAACAGGACCGTCGGCGATGCGCGGTCGGCTTGAGCGATCTCGCGCTCGGTTTTCAGCTGCACGCGCTCCTGGAGGGCGGCGAAGGAGGGACGGCCGTCCGCGCCGAAGGCGACGATCTCGCCGTCGAGCACCATGCCCTTCACCTGTTGCTGCACGAGTTCGGCGACGAGCCTGGGAAAGGCGGTGGTCAGGTCCAGGCCGCGCCGCGAGCGCAGCTTCACCTCCTTGTCGTCGACGAAAGCGAGCACGCGGTAGCCGTCGAGCTTGGGCTCCCACATCCAGCCGGCACCCGCGAAGACGGCGTCGCGCGACTCCGCGAGCATGGGGAGGAGCTTGGCCGGCAGGTCCTCGTGCTTTCCGAAAGGTGCGAGCTGCGAAGCCGGCATGCGCTTCACCGGCATCGCCTTGAGGTTCTCGACCGCGAGGCCGGAGAGCACCGACAGGTTCCCCTCGGTGACGTCGACCTCGGCGGCGAAGCGGTCCTTGTGCTTGATGAGCAGCCAGTCCTTCGGGTTCCTGGCGGTGCGCACCAGCGCGAAGGAGCCCTTGATCTTCGCGCCGCGCAGCGTGACCGAGAGCTTGCCCTTGGCGATGCCGTCGCGCACCTGCCGCTCGGCCTCGGTGCGGTCGTGGTACCAGTGTCCCTTGCGGTCCTCGTCCGGTGTATACAGGCCGCAGTCCCACACGATCACCTCGCCCGCGCCGTACTGCTTGGGGGGGATGACGCCCTCAAACGAGGCGTAGTCGTAGGGGTGGTCCTCGGTCATGACCGCGAGACGCTTGTCCGCCGGGTTGAGCGAGGGTCCCCGCGGCACCGCCCAGGACTTGAGCACGCCGTCGCATTCGAGGCGGAAGTCGTAGTGCAGCTGGCGCGCCGAATGCATCTGCACGACGAACAGCAGGGGGCCCGTGCCCGGCGCCGGAGCCGGGGCGGGCTCGGGGGTCGCGTCGAAGGCGCGCTTCTTCGAGTACTCGTCGAGCAGCTTGGCCGCCGCCGACGGGTCGGCCAGCGCGGCTCGCTTGGCTTTGGGCATGGCGAGATTCTAGGGCCGGTCTTGACCCAGATCAAAAGGCGCAGTGGATTCCGGGCCAGCATGGGCCAAGACATACGAGCAAAGGAGCGACACATGAAATCCGGACCGACTCTGAGCGAGGCCGATGCCCTGATGCTGCTCAATTTCGAGCTTTCCGCGTACGAGGAGTGCGCGGGTTGCCGTTTCGACTCCGTCGGGCCCCTCAAACCCGCCCGCGAATCCTGCGACCGGAGGACCTGCGGGCAGGTCCTCGACGAAGTCTGCGCGAACTTTCGAGTCGCCGCCCCGGTTAGGAAAATTCCTACAGGGTCGCGTTGACCTGCGTCAAATCGGCTGGTGCCCCGAAGGGCAACATCGAAGCG
>DATEGT010000043.1:0-33137 GCA_035280025.1 Burkholderiales bacterium
CGTGTTCTTCAGCCTGCCGGCACTCCACAAATACGGCATCGAAGTGCCCTGGCCGTGGCTCTGGGTCCTGCTGCCGCTCGCGCTGGACCCCTGGCTGGTGCTGCTCATCCGCCGCAGCAAATAGAATCCGCCGCTCGCATGGCGCATAACTCGGCACCGTCGCAAAAACTGCAAGGCAGCGAATGGCACGCCGTCGGCACGCTGCTGCCGTATGTCCTCGAATACAAGTGGCGCGTTGCCTTCGCGCTCGCCTGCCTGATTGCCGCCAAGCTGGCAAACGTCGGTGTCCCGCTCGTCATGAAACAGGTGGTCGACCGGCTGGACGCGCAGACCGCGCTGCTCGCCGTTCCGGTGGCGCTACTCGCGATCTACGGGATCCTGCGCTTCTCCGCGACGATGTTCGCCGAGCTACGCGACGTGGTCTTCGTGCCGGTGACGCAACGCGCGATCCGGCGCGTCGCCCTCGGCGTGTTCCGGCATCTCCACAGTCTTAGCTTGCGCTTCCACCTCGACCGCCAGACCGGGGGCATGACGCGCGACATCGAGCGCGGCACGCGTGGCATCTCGACGCTGCTCTCGTACCTCATCTTCTCGATCATCCCGGTGATCCTCGAGTTCGCGCTCGTCGCGGCGGTATTGCTCGCGAAATTCGACTGGCGCTTTGCCGCGGTCACCTTCGGCGCGGTGGTTGTCTATATCAGCTTCACCGTGACGATCACCGAGTGGCGCATGGCGATCCGGCGACAGGCGAACGAGCTCGACTCCAAGGCCAATACGCGCGCCATCGACAGCCTGCTCAACTACGAGACGGTGAAGTACTTCAACAACGAGGAGTACGAGGCGAGCCGCTACGACGAGAACCTGCAGAAGTACGAGTCGGCCGCGGTGAAGAACGAGGCCTCGCTCGGGCTCCTCAACATAGGACAGAGCTGCATCATCGCCGTCGCGGTGACGCTGCTCATGGTCCTCGCCGCTCGAGGCGTGGTGGCGAAGACCCTGACGCTCGGCGATCTCGTGCTCGTCAACGGCCTCTTGATCCAGCTCTACATCCCGCTGAATTTCCTCGGAATGGTCTACCGCGAGATCAAGCAGGCGCTCATCGACATGGATCGCATGTTCCGCCTGCTCGCCCAGGACCGCGAGATTCAGGACCGGTCCGACGCGGTGCCGCTGCCTGCCGGGAAGAGCGGGGCCACGGTGCGTTTCGAGCGCGTCGATTTCGGCTACGAGGCGCGGCGCCAGATCCTGTTCGACGTGTCCTTCGAGATCCCGGCCGGAAGCAAGGTCGCGGTGGTGGGACACAGCGGCTCCGGAAAATCCACCCTCGCGCGGCTCCTGTTCCGCTTCTACGACGCGAACGCGGGCCGCATCGTCGTCAACGGCGCCGATATCCGCGGCGTGATCCAGTCCTCGCTGCGCGCCGCCATCGGCATCGTGCCGCAGGACACGGTGCTGTTCAACGACACGATCCTCTACAACATCCACTACGGCCGCCCCGAGGCCACGCTCGAGGAGGTCGTCGAAGCCGCGAAGGCGGCGCATATCCACGAATTCATCGAGAGCCTCCCTGACCGCTACGAATCGCGCGTGGGCGAGCGCGGACTGAAGCTCTCCGGCGGGGAGAAGCAGCGCGTCGCGATCGCGCGCGCCATTCTCAAGAACCCCGGCATCCTGATCTTCGACGAGGCCACCTCCGCGCTCGACTCGGAAACCGAGCAGGGCATCCAGGCGGAGCTCGACCGCATCGCGCGCGGCCGCACCACCCTGGTGATCGCCCACCGCCTCTCCACCGTGATGGACGCCGATCAGATTCTCGTGCTGGATCAGGGACGTATCGTCGAGCGTGGAACCCACAGGGAGCTTCTCGCGCGCGACGGGCCGTATGCCCAGATGTGGGCGTTGCAGCAACAGGAAGAGGCCGAGCACGCCGCGGCGTGAGTCCGGACGGAAGCGTCGCCGTTACACGAGATTGCGTGAAGTGTTCCGCGTATCTCTTTATTTTCGTTGCAAATTGAGAACGCCGAAGCTAAACTGGCCAGCCCAAAGAGAAGGTGGAGCAAGAGTGCGGATCCTCTTTGCGTCTCTGTTAGCCCTGGCGGTCGCGTCGACGCCGGCCCTCGCTCGGGAGGCGCACCAGCCCGCGCTGAAATCGCAGGCGGCGCTGGTGGTCGACCAGGATTCCGGGGAGATCCTCCTCGGCAAGAACGCCGAGTCCAAGCTGCCGATCGCCTCGCTCACCAAGCTCATGACCGCGATCGTGACGCTCGACGCCGAGCTCGACCCGCACGAGCCGGTCACGATCACCAAGGCGGACGTCGACCGGCTGCGCGGCTCGCACTCGCGGCTGCAGGTCGGCACGACCCTCAGCCGCGACGAGATGCTGCACCTCGCGCTCATGGCGTCGGAGAATCGCGCCGCGTCGGCAATCGCGAATTCCTATCCGGGCGGCCGCGATGCGTGCGTGCTCGCGATGAATCTGAAGGCGCAGCTCCTGGGCATGACCGGAACGCGCTTCGAGGACGGCACCGGCCTCTCCGGCCACAACGTGTCGACGGCGCAGGACCTCGCCAAGCTGGCCCAGGCGGCGCACGCCTATCCGAAGATCCGCGACTTCACGACCTCGACGTCCTACCAGGTGACGATCGGCCGCCGCATGATGCGCTTCGGCAATACCAACAACCTGACCCGCAGCTCGCGCTGGGACATCGGCTTGTCCAAGACCGGATACATCGCCGAAGCGGGGCGCTGCCTGGTCATGCAGGTGACGCTGGCAGGGCGTTCGATTATCATCGTCCTGCTTGATTCCTGGGGTAAATACACTCGTGTCGGCGACGCGACCCGCATTCGCAACTGGCTGGAGTTCGCCTCCAGCCGCTACGCGCACCGAACCTCCGCTGGCCTGCCGCACGCGGGCGGCTTCGCCGCCCTTCCCGGAACGGACGACTCGCCGGGCTAGTCTCCGGCGCTCGGCATGAAAGCCGAGCCCGCCCCCGCGCCTCTCGCGCCGGGGGTCGTGCGCTTCTACGCTTTCGAGCCGCCCGCGGAGCGCCTGCTGGAGGACGTCCTCGCCGGGCTCGGCCAGCCGCGCAAGAGCATTCCTCCGAAATACTTCTACGACGAGCAGGGATGCCGGCTCTTCGAGGCGATCTGCGAGCTTCCCGAGTACTACCTCACGCGTACCGAGACGGCGATTCTGCGCGGCAATATCGCGGACATCGCGCAGTTCGTCGGCCCCGACGCCGAGCTCATCGAATTCGGCAGCGGAGTTCAGGCGAAGACGCGCATCCTCATCCAGGCCCTGCAGACGCGGCTCTACGTCCCTATCGACATCGCGATGGAGACGCTGAAGGCGTCCTCTCACGAGCTTGCGGGACGCTTCCCCTGGCTCAATGTCGTCGGCATCTGCGCGGACTACACGCAACCGCTCGCGCTTCCCCGCTTCGCCGGCGTTCCGATCCGCAGGAAGGCCGTGTTCTTTCCGGGGTCGACGATCGGGAATTTCACTCCGTCGGAGGCGCTCGAGTTCCTGAAGCAGGCGCGGCGGACCGCGGGCAGGGGCGGCGCGCTCATCGTCGGGGTCGATCTCAAGAAGGGCAGGGCGGTGCTGGACGCGGCCTACGCCGACTCGAAGGGAGTCACTGCGCGCTTCAACCTCAACCTGCTGGAGCGGATCAACCGCGAGCTGGGTGCCGACTTCCAGACGAGCCGCTTCCGCCACAAGGCGTTCTACGACCCGTCCCTGGGCCGGGTCGAGATGCACCTGGAGAGCCTGGCCTCGCAGGCCGTGAGCGTGGCGGGACGGCGCTTCGACTTCGCGCGCGGCGAGACCATCCATACGGAGATTTCCTGCAAGTACTCGATCGCCGAATTCCAGGAGCTCGGCCGGCGCGCGGGATTCTCGCCCGAGAAGGTCTGGACCGATCCGGAGCAGCTCTTCAGCGTGCACGGCATGGTCGCCGCGTAGGCCATGCGAGTCGGCCTGTTCGTCACCTGCCTCGTCGACCTGATGCGCCCGTCGATCGGCTTCGCCGCGCTGAAGCTCCTCGAGGACGCGGGCTGCGAAGTCGTGGTTCCCGCGACGCAGACCTGCTGCGGCCAGCCGGGCTGGAACTCTGGCGACCGCCGCTCGGCCCGCGATCTCGCCCTGAAGCTCATCGACGAGTTCGAGGATTGCCCGCACGTGGTCGTGCCCTCGGGCTCCTGCGCCGGGATGATCCGCTCGCACTTCCCCGAAGTCTTCGCCGGCGACCCCGGGCTGGTCGCGCGCGCCGAACGGCTGGGCGCGCGGACGTACGAGCTCACGGAGTTTCTCGCCAAGGTGGCGCACCGTCCTAGGGTGTCCGCAACCTTCGAGGGCGCGGTCACTTACCACGATTCCTGCTCCGGGCTGCGCGAGCTGGGCGTGAAGGCGGAGCCTCGCAAGCTGCTCGCCAGGGTGGAAGGCCTGAAGCTCGTCGAAATGGAGGAGTGCGAAACCTGCTGCGGCTTCGGCGGCGCGTTCTCGATCAAGTATGGCGACATCTCCGCGGAGCTGGCGGAGCGCAAATGCGCTCACATCGCGGCGAGCGGAGCGCAGGCGGTGGTGCTCGGCGACCTCGGCTGCATGCTCAGCATCGAGGGCCGGTTGCGCAAGCGCGGCGACGCGAAGACCCGCGTGCTGCACGTCGCCGAGGTCCTCGCCGGGGAGAAGTGATGCAGGTCCAGTCGATGCATTTCCGACCGCGCGCGGCGGCGGCCCTGGCGAACGAGACGCTGCAGTCCAACCTGAGGAAATTCAACTCGACCGGATTCACCGCGCTGCGCGCCAAGGCGGTGGCCGAATTCGGCGCGGGCCTGTTCGAGAAGCTCCGCGACGAAGGCGCCGCGATCCGCGACCGCGCGCTCGGGCACCTCGACGCCTGGATCGAGCGCTTCGAGTCGGAAGCGGAGCGGCGCGGGGCGAAGGTGCTCTTCGCCGAAACGCGCGAGGAGGCCTGCGCGCTCCTGCTCGACATCTGCCGCCGGCACGGCGTGAAGAAGGCGATCAAGTCGAAGTCGATGCTCTCGGAGGAGGCCGGCGTGAACGAGGCGCTGGAGGCGGCGGGCGTGACGCCGGTCGAGACCGACCTCGGCGAGTACATCCTCCAGCTCGCGGGCGAGCCGCCCTCGCACATCATCGCGCCGGCGCTGCACAAGAACAAGGACGAGGTCGCCGATCTGTTCGAGGAGCGGCACCGCGCCGCGCGCAAGACCGACATCCCGCTCATGACCCGCGAGGCGCGCGAGGTGCTGCGCGGGCACTTTCTCTCCGCCGACCTCGGGCTCTCGGGCGGCAACTTCCTCGTCGCCGAGACGGGCTCCGGCGCGATCGTCACCAACGAGGGCAACGGCCGCATGGTGACGACGCTGCCGCGGGTCCACGTCTGCCTGACGGGCATCGAGAAGGTGATTCCCACGCTGGAGGACTTCGCCACGCTGCTGCGCCTCCTCACGCGCTCGGCGACCGGCCAGCCGATCTCGAACTACGTGACCCTGTTCACCGGCCCGCGTGGGGCGCTCGACCGCGACGGGCCGCGGCACATGTACTTCATTCTCGTCGACGCGGGACGCACCGGCCTCCTCGGCGGCGACATGCAGGAGATGCTGCGCTGCATCCGCTGCGGGGCGTGCATGAATCACTGCCCCGTATACCGGGCGGTCGGCGGACACAGCTACGGCTGGGTCTATCCGGGGCCGATGGGATCGGTGCTCACGCCGAGCTACCTGGGCCTCGAGAACGCGCTCGACCTGCCTCACGCGGCGACGCTGTGCGGCGCCTGCTCGGTGGCCTGTCCGGTGAAGATCCCCCTGCCCGAGCTGCTGCGGACCCTGCGGGAAAAGCAGGTCGACCGGGGGCTTCGTCCCGCGGGGGAGAGGCTGGGGATCCGCGTCTGGGCGTGGCTCGCCGCGCGTCCTCGTCTGTACGCGCTCGCCGCGGCGGCGGGCGCGCGCCTGCTGCGGCTGCTCGGTGGCGCCGATGGACTGATCGCAAGGCTGCCCTTAGGAGCGGGGTGGACCCGCGGCCGCTTCTTCCCCGCGCCGAGATCGCGGAGGACCTTCCGCTCGCTCTACGCCGCGGGCCGGCGCCGGTAGGACGGCGCTACAACCAGCCTGCGCGGCGGAAGCGGAAGAACAGGAGGACGTTGATCAAGGCCATCGCGCCGACGGCGGCGGGATAGCCGAAGACCCACTCGAGCTCGGGCATGTGCCTGAAGTTCATGCCGTAAAGGCTCGCGATGAAGGTCGGCACAGCGATCAGCGCGCCCCAGGCCGCCAGGCGCTTGGTGACCTCGGTCTCGCTGAACGTGATCATGGCGACGTTGACCTGGATCGCCGTGGTGACCGTGTCGCGCTGGCTGTTGATCGTCTGGCTGATGCGCACCAGGTGGTCGTAGACGTCGCGGTAGTACTCCTGCATCCCGAGGCAGACCTGCGGCACCCGGCCGCCGTAGAGCTTGCCGACGGCCTCGAGGAGCGGCAGCACCGCGTGCTGCAGCAGCGTGAGCTTCTGCCTGACGTAGTACAGGCCCTCGATGTTCGCGCGCAGCGACTTTCCGGAAAAGATCTGGTCCTCGAACTTCTCGAACTCGTCCTCGATCGCGTCGAGCACGGGGAAGTAGCGGTCGACGACCGCGTCGATCAGCGCGTAGAGGACGAATCCCGATCCGTACTTGAGCAGCTCGGGCTCGCGCTCGCAGCGCGCGCGCACGTCCTTGAAGCCCGGCTCGGCCTGGTTGCGCACCGAGAGGATGTAGTTCCTCCCGGCGAAGAGGTCGACCTCGCCGACCCTGAGCTCGTCGGGGGATTCCGGGGTGCGCAGCACCTCGACGTTGTGGAGCACCGCGAACAGCGAATTGCCGTACTCCTCGATCTTGGGACGCTGGTGGCCGTGGCGCGCGTCCTCGACGGCGAGCTCGTGCAGGTCGAACTCCTTCTGCAGAACCTCGAGCTCCCCGGGCTGGGGATCCTTGAGCGCGACCCACACGAAGCACTCGGGCCGGCTCACGTACGCGCTGATCTCCTCGGGCTTGATGTCGCCCAGCTTTTTTCCGTCCTGATAGGCAGCGCAGTTGACCAGCATCGGGAAGTCCGTCTCGCGACGGAAATGATAAGGCACGAAGGCCGTTCCGCATAGGATAAAATGGGGCGCTTTACACCCGGCCGACGCCGTCATGCCCAAGATCAGCCGCCGCACCGAGAATCTCGGCACCGAGAACGCCTTCGTGGTCCTCGCCGAGGTGAACGAGCTCGCCCGCAAGGGCAAGGATCTGATCTCCTTCTGCATCGGCCAGCCCGACTTCCCGACCCCGGTCAACATCCAGGACGCGGCGGTGCGCGCCGTGCGCGAAGGCAAGCACGGCTACACGCCCTCGGCCGGCATCGCCGAGCTGCGCGAGGCCGCGGCGCGCTACATGGGAGGAATGCGCGGCGTGCCGATCAAGCCCGAGGAGGTCGTCGTCGGCGGCGGAGCTAAGCCGTTCATCGCCTACGCGATCCTTTCGACCACCGACTCCGGCGTGGGCGACGAGGTGATCTACCCGAATCCCGGGTTTCCCATCTACGAGTCGCAGATCGTCGCGAACGGCGCGGTGCCCGTGCCGCTGCACCTGCGCGAGGCGCGCAACTTCGCCTTCGATCCCACCGAGCTCGAGTCGAAGATCACCGGCAAGACCAGGCTCCTCATCCTCAACTCGCCCCAGAACCCCACCGGAGGCATCCTCGGCAGGAAGGACCTCGAGACGATCGCCGCGATCCTCAGGCGCCATCCGGACGTCTGGGTCTATGCGGACGAAATCTACTCGCGGCTCTGCTACGAGGGCGAGTTCTGCTCGATCGCCTCGCTGCCCGGCATGTATGAGCGCACCATCATCTCCGACGGCGCCTCGAAGACCTGGGCGATGACCGGGTGGCGCATCGGCTTCGCCTCGAACCCGTTGCTCGCGCCGCAGTTCGTGCGCTGGGTGACGAACACCGATTCGTGCGCCTCGCACATCAGCCAGTGGGCGGCGGTCGAGGCGGTCAGCGGTCCGCAGGACGAGGCGCAGAGGATGCGCGACTCCTTCCTCGCGCGCCGCGACCTGATCGTGGGCCTGCTCAACAAGGTGCCGGGGGTGTTCTGCAAGACGCCCGGTGGCGCCTTCTACGCCTGGCCCAATGTGACCGAGGCCTGCCGCATGATCGGGGCGGCCGATTCCGAGGAGTTCAGGAAACGGCTTCTCAACGAGGCCGGGGTCGCGGTGCTCGCCGACATCCACTTCGGCGCGCGCGTGCCCGGCGAGGGTCAGCACATCCGGTTTTCCTACGCGGCCTCCAACGCCGCGATCGAGCAGGGCGTCGCGCGCATGGCGGAGTTCATCCGGAAGAACCAGCGGCGCGTGGCCTGAGTCCGTCGATGGCGGGCGAAAAGATCGTGGTGGGCATGTCGGGCGGCGTCGACTCGTCGGTCGCCGCGCTCCTCCTCAGGCGGCAAGGCTTCGATGTGGTCGGCCTGTTCATGAAGAACTGGGAAGACGACGACGATGACGAATACTGCTCGACCAGGCAGGACCTCGTCGACTGCGCTTCGGTCGCCGAGGTGATCGGCATCGACCTCGAGGTCGTGAATTTCTCGGCGGAGTACAAGGAGCGCGTGTTCGGCGCCTTCCTCGCCGAATACTCGGCCGGCCGCACCCCGAACCCCGACGTGCTGTGCAACGCCGAGATCAAGTTCAGGGCGTTCCTCGACCACGCGATGGGCCTGGGCGCGACGCGCATCGCCACCGGGCACTACGCGCGGGTGCGGCAGGGGGAAGGCGGCTTCGAGCTGCTCAAGGCGCGCGACCTGTCGAAGGATCAGAGCTATTTTCTGCACCGGCTCGACCAGGGCCAGCTCGCGCGCGTCCTCTTCCCCGTGGGCGAGCTGAAGAAGACAGAGGTCAGGACGATCGCGAAGGAAGCGGGGCTGCACAATTTCGCCAAGCGCGACTCGACGGGAATCTGCTTCATCGGCGAGCGTCCGTTCCGCGAGTTCCTGAGCCGCTACCTGCCGGCGAAGCCCGGCGCGATGCGCACCCCCGAGGGCCGCATCGTCGGGGAGCACGTCGGCCTCTCCTTCTATACCATCGGCCAGCGCAGGGGCGTCGGTATCGGCGGAACGAAGTATTCGACGGGCGGGGCGTGGTACGTCTGCGGCAAGGACCTGGAGAAGAACGAGCTGATCGTCGTCCAGGGCCGCGACCATCCCCGGCTCCTGTCGCGCAGGCTGCGCGCCGGCGATCTCGCGTGGGTGGGCGAGGCGCCGGAGGCAGGGGAATCGTATGCCGCGAAGACGCGGTACCGGCAGGCGGACGCGGCCTGCCGGTTGGAGCGTGCCGGGGACGACGGCCTCGAGGTCGAATTCGCCGACCCGCAGTGGGCCGTGGCCCCCGGGCAGTCGGTCGTGCTGTACCGCGGCGACGCCTGCCTCGGAGGCGGCGTGATCCAGTAGGAGCTAGACCTCCCGCCCGATGCGCCGGTCGACCGAATATTCGCCGCCGCCGCGGATCAGAATGACCAGCGTACCGGTCTCGTGTCGCGTTTGGACGGGATCAGGTCCGCTCACTCCTTCGGAACGGTTTCGGCAAACGACGGCCGCTCCGACAGCTTGGCGAAATGGCGCGCGAGGTTGGCGTGATCCTTCCTCCAGTCCATCTTGGGGTAGCGGAAGTCCAGCCAACCCAGGCACACGCCGCAGGCGATGTCGGCGAGGGTCAGGGCGTTGCCCGCGCACCAGGGCTTCTCTCCCAGATCCGCGTCGAGCGCCGTCAGGCCGGACCGGACCTTCCCCATCTGGCGGTCGATCCAGGCCGTGCTCTTCAGCTTCGCCTCGCGCTGATTCTCCAGGCGCGCGGCGATGCCGGCGTCGAGAACGCCGTCAGCGAGGGATTCCCAGCGGCGCACCTCGACGCGATCGCGCGATTCGGCGGGGATCAGGCGCGACAGCGGCGAGGCGCTGTCGAGGAAGGCGACGATGACGCGCGAGTCGTACAGCGCAGAGCCGTCGTCCAGCACCAGCACCGGCACCTTGCCGAGGGGATTGAACTTCGGCGTGACCGCGTCCGCCTTCCAGGGATTGTCGACTTCGAAGTCGAACTCGATCTTCTTTTCCGCGAGCACGACGCGGACCTTGCGCGTGTACGGGCTGGCGTGCGAGCCGATGAGCTTCATGCCGCGGATTCTACCCGAGGAACGCCCCCGGCCTGCTCGCGCAGGCACGCCCGGACTCGCCTGCGCAGCTGCGGGAGAACATCGCGCTCGAACCACGCGTGGCTCTTCAGCCACCGCCGGTTGCGGGGACTCGGGTGAGGCAGCGGAAAGAACTCCGGGAGGTATTCGCCGCGCGCGCGCACGGTCTCGGCCAGCGTCTTCTTCCTTCTCGCCCCGAGGTAGTACGCCTGGGCGTAGCCGCCGACAAGGAGCGTGAGCCGGATCGCCGGCAGCTGCGCGCGCAGCGGCGGGTGCCAGCGGGGAGCGCACTCGGGCCGCGGCGGGAGATCGCCCGACTCGCCGGTTCCGGGATAGCAGAAGCCCACGGGGATGATGGCGATGCGGCGCTCGTCGTAGAAGGCGTCGCGGTCGAGCCGCAGCCATTCCCGCAGCAGGTCGCCGGAAGGATCGTTCCAGGGAATGCCGCTCGCGTGCACGCGGCGCCCGGGTGCCTGTCCGACGATCAGAAGGCTCGCGCCGGGCGATGCGCGCAGCACCGGTTTCGGGGGATTGGGAAGGTGCGCCGCGCACAGCGTGCAGGCGCGGACCTCGGCGAGGAGTCTCTCGAAGGCGGCGGCCCTCCGCATGTTAAAATCGACCTTGCTCATCACACAGGTCCGTCGATGCCGCCGCTCTCACCGCTGAGCGCATTATCTCCCCTGGACGGACGCTACCACAAGCAACTCGAGCCGCTGCGATCCTGCTTCAGCGAAGCCGCTCTCTTCCGCCGCCGCATCGCGATCGAGATCCGCTGGCTGCTGGCGCTTGCCGGTGACGCGGCGATCGCAGAGATCAAGCCTTTCTCGAAGGACACCGTCCAGTCGCTCGAGCGCCTGATCTCGGCGTTCTCGGAAGAGGACGCGGCGCAGGTGAAGGCGATCGAGGCCGAGACCAACCACGACGTCAAGGCGATCGAGTACTGGCTGAAGCGGCGCCTCGCGGGAAATCCCGAGGGCGCGCGCGTCGCGGGATTCGTGCACTTCGCGTGCACCTCGGAGGACATCAACAACCTCGCCTACGCGCTGATGCTCAAGGAGGCGCGCGACCGCGTGCTTCTCCCCGCGCTCGACCACGTGATCGAGGCCCTGGCCGCGATGGCGAAAGCGCTCGCCGACGCGGCGATGCTGTCGCGCACCCACGGCCAGCCGGCGACGCCCACGACCATGGGCAAGGAGCTCGCGAACTTCGCGCACCGCCTGCGCCGCGCCCGCAAAGGTATCGCCGCCGTCCCGCTCGCCGGAAAGATGAACGGGGCGGTGGGCAACTACAACGCGCATCTCGCCGCGTACCCGGACTTCGACTGGGAGGGCTTCGCCAGGCGCTTCGTCGAATCGCTCGGCCTGGAATTCAATCCCTACACCATCCAGATCGAGCCGCACGACAGCTTCGCGGAGCAGTTCGACGCCTTCGCACGCGCCAACACCGTGCTCCTGGATCTCGACCGCGACGTCTGGGGCTACGTGTCGCTCGGTTACTTCAGGCAGAAAACGAAGGCGGGCGAGGTCGGCTCATCGACCATGCCCCACAAGGTGAACCCCATCGACTTCGAGAACTCGGAAGGCAACCTCGGCATCGCCAACGCGCTGCTGCGCCACCTCTCGGAGAAGCTGCCGGTGTCGCGCTGGCAGCGCGACCTGTCTGACTCGACCGTGCAGAGGAACATCGGCGTCGCCCTGGGGCACGCGCTGCTCGCCTACGAATCCTGCCTCAAGGGCCTGGGGAAGCTCGAGGCCGACCGCGCGCGCATGCTCGAGGACCTCGACGCCAACTGGGAAGTGCTCGGCGAGGCTGTGCAGACCGTGATGCGCCGCTTCGGGCTTCCCGACCCCTACGAGCAGCTCAAGGCGCTGACGCGCGGCAAGCGCATCGACGGCGAGGCGATGCGCGCCTTCATCAAGGGGCTCGCCCTGCCCGAGGACGAGAAGGCGAGGCTGCTGAAGCTCACGCCCGCCGCGTATACGGGCAAGGCCGCCGAGCTCGCGCGCAGGCTTTGACTCCGCCTTCCCTCCGCCGCGTCCTCGCCGACTTCGGCGGCGTCTATTTCGCCAACGGCCTGGTCGCTTTCCTGTTCGCGGCCTCGGGTCCGGTCGCGATCATCCTCGCGGTGGGCACGCGCGGCGGGCTCACGCCTTCGGACCTGTCGTCGTGGATCTTCGGCGCGTTCTTCGTGAACGGCCTGATCAGCATCGCGTTCTGCTGGTATTTCAGGCAGCCGCTCGTGTTCCTCTGGACCATTCCCGGAGCGGTGCTGGTCGGTCCGGCGCTCGCGCACCTCGCCTGGCCCGAGGTGATCGGCGCCTTCGTCGCGACCGGCGTCTTGATGCTCGCCCTGGGCTTCTCGGGCTGGGTGCGCCGCGCGATGCAGGCCGTGCCGATGCCGATCGTCATGGGCATGGTCGCGGGCGTGTTCCTGCGTTTCGGCCTGGACATGGTCTTCGCGTTCCGGGACGACCCGTGGATCGCGGCGCCGATGGCGGCGGGCTTCGTCGCGCTCGGCGCCTTTCCCCGCCTCGCGCGGATCGTGCCGCCGCTGATCGGCGCGCTCGCGATCGGCATCGTGGCCGTGTGGGCGCTCGGGCGCTTCGCCCCCGGGCCGGAGACCCTGCTGATGGTGAATCCGAACGTCTACCGCCCGGCGTTCTCCCTGCGCGCGATGATCGAGCTGGTGGTGCCGCTCGCGATCACGGTGCTCGTGGTTCAGAACGGCCAGGGAATCACGGTGCTGCGCTCGGCCGGCCACACGCCGCCCGTCGACGCGATCACGGTCGCCTGCGGCGCGGGCGCGATCGTCACCGCTTTCGCCGGCGCGGTGCCGACCTGCCTCACCGGGCCGGTGAACGCGATCATCTCCTCGTCGGGCGAGAGGGCGCGGCACTACACCGCGGGGATCCTCGTGGGCGTGCTCGCGCTCGGCTTCGGCCTGTTCGCGCCGGTGTTCACCCGCCTGATGCTCGGCACGCCCAAGGCGTTCATCGCCGCGCTCGCCGGGCTCGCGATGCTGCGGGTGCTGCAGAGCGCGTTCACCGTGAGCTTCAGGGACCGGTTCGCGCTCGGCGCGCTGGTGACCTTCCTGGTCACCGTCGCCGACATCCCGATCCTCAGTATCGGCGCGCCTTTCTGGGGGCTCGTGTCCGGCTACCTCGCGTCGCGCCTGCTCGAGCGGGAAGACTTCGCGGTGCGCGGATGAGCGCCGCGGGCCTGCCGGTCGCGCTGCGCGGGGCGCTGTGGATGGTGGGGGCGCTGCTCTCGTTCTCGGTCATGGCGGTGTCGGTGCGGGAGCTGCTGCGCGCCATGGGAAGCTTCGAGATCCTGTTCATCCGCAGCTTCATGTCGCTGCTGTTCCTGCTCTTCCTGCTGCCGGGCCGGGGAAAGGCGCTGCGCACGCGGCACCTCGGCCTGCACGTGCTGCGCAACGGCTTCCACTTCGCCGGGCAGTACGCCTGGGTGTACGCGATCTCGCTGCTGCCGCTCGCGACCGTCTTCGCGATCGAGTTCACCATGCCGGTGTGGTCCGCGGTGCTCGCGATGATTTTTCTCGGCGAGCGCCTGAACCAGGGGCGCGTCGTGATGCTCGTGCTCGGCGTCGCCGGGGTATTCGTGATGCTGAGGCCGGGAATCGCGGTGATCCAGCCCGCGGCGCTGGTGATGCTGCTCGGCGCTTTCGCCTACGCCTCGACCATGGTCGCCACCAAGCGCCTCGCCGGCCACGACTCGGCATTCGCGATCCTCTTCTACATGGCGGTGATCCAGCTTCCGCTCGGGCTGATACCGGCGCTCTCCCAGTGGGCCTGGCCCGGGATGCGCGAGCTTCCCTGGGTGCTCGCGCTCGGCGTGGTGGGGCTCTCCGCGCACTACTGCATGGCGCGCGCCTTCCGCATCGCCGACGCGATGCTGGTCGTGCCCATCGATTTCCTGCGCCTGCCGCTGATCGCCGTGGTGGGGGCGCTCTTCTACGACGAGCCGCTGCAGCTCGCGATCATGGCGGGCGCGGCGGTGATCTTCGCGGGGACGTTCTACAGCATCCGGCGGGAGAGCATGGGGCGGCTCGCGCCCGCGCCGGGAGACTAGCTCTTCTTCTCGGTCGGCAGCGGCGGCAGCGTGCGCAGGTAGGCGATCAGCGCGTCGAGGTCGGCCGGCGTGAGCTTGCTGATCGTATTCGTGACCACCTCGCCCATCGACTCGGCGAGGACGTCGCCGTCCGGCGTCAAGCCCGTCGTCAGGACCTCCTTCAGCTCCTTGTCGCTCTGCTTCTTGAGCTCGGTCGGCGTCAGGTTCGGCACGTACTTGCCGTCGGGCCCTTTTCCGCCGGCGAGGAAGCGGCTCGACTTCGGGCCGCCGAGGAAGTTGCGCGGCGTGTGGCATTCGCCGCAGTGGCCCAGCGCCTGGACGAGGTAGGCGCCGCGGTTGGCGGCTTCGCTCAGGCCCGGGATGTTCACGAAGGGCCCGGGGGTGAAGAAGAACCATTTCCAGAAGGTCACCAGCCATCGCCAGCCGAAGAAGAACCACAGGTCGTGCTCCTTGCTGGGCTGCGCGCTCGGCGGGAGCGTGCGCAGGTACGCCCACAGGTCGGCCAGGTCGGAATCGACGATCTTGGTGAACGACGGGTAGGGAAACGCCGGGAAGTAGTTGGAGCCGTCCGGGCGCTCGCCGTGGCGGATCGCGCGGACGAAGTCGGCCTCGGTCCAGCTTCCGATGCCCGCCTTCTTGTCCGGAGTGATGTTCGGGCCGTAGAAGGTGCCGAAGGGCGTCTTCAGGGCGCGCCCGCCCGCGAAAGGCACCGCGCCTTCCTTGTCCTCGGTGTGGCAGCCGATACAGCCCCCGGCCTTGGCGAGATACTCGCCGCGCTTCGCGTCGCCCTGCGCGAGGGCACCTGAGGCGGCGAGCAGCAGCGCGAGGACGAGCGGCGGACGAATCATGCGCGGATTATGCCCGATAAAAAGAAAGCCCCGCCTGAGGCGGGGCTTTCCCGATGAAACGCCCGCTTACTGCTTTTCGCGGAAATTCTGGTGGCAGCCCCCGCAGGTCTTGCCGACCCCGCCGATCGCCGCCTTCTGCGCCGCCTCGTCGCTGCCCCTCGACACGGAGACGAGCGCCGCGACGGCCTTGTGGAAGTTGTCCTGGGCTTCCTTGAATTTCGCCGCTTCGCCCCACACCGCCGGCAGGGCGTGGCTCTTCTCACCCTTGGTGCTCTCGGCGAAGCCGTCCCAGGGCATCCTGCTCAGCGCGTCGAGCAGCGCCGCGTTGAACGCGACCGTGTCGGGGTTGTAGGGGGCCTTGCCCTGGGCCATCGCGGCCAGGGGGCCGAAGTACTTGCCTTGCAGGGTCATCGCGGCCTGGCGCTGCTTCACCAGGACCTCCGGCTTGGCCTGGGCGAATGCCGCCGTGGCGACGCCCGCGCCCAGCGCGACGGCCAGTCCGGCCAATAGAATCCTCTTGTTCATCCGATTCTCCTCGTTGGTTGTTTCAGGGTAGCAAACGGCATTGTAGCGGCATCCGCCGCATGGCTGCGATAACAGTTCTCTCGGGGGGTTTATTCCCGCGCCGGGAGCCCCGTCTAGACGACGGCCTCCTCCTTCTTCTCCTTGATCGGCTTCACCAGATCCTCGCGGCGCACGCCCAGCCAGCGGACCAGCGGCGCCATGACGAGCACCGAGGAGTAGATGCCGAAGCAGATGCCGATGGTGAGGGCGAGGGCGAAGTAGTGCAGCGCCGGCCCGCCGAACACCAGCATCGACGAGACCATCGTCTGGGTGCAGCCGTGGGTGATGATGGTGCGCGAGATCGTGCGGGTGATGGCGTTGTCGATGATCTCGGTGACCGATGCCTTCCTCATCTTGCGGAAGTTCTCCCGGATCCGGTCGGCGATGACCACCGACTCGTTCACCGAATAGCCGAGCACGGCGAGCACCGCAGCGAGCACCGGCAGCGAGAACTCCCACTGGAACAGGGCGAAGAAACCCAGGATGATCACCACGTCGTGCAGGTTGGCGACGATCGCCGCGACGCCGAATTTCCATTCGAAGCGCAGCGCGAGGTAGAGCACGATCCCGATGGAGGTGATGAGCAGCGCGAGCGCCCCGTTCTCGGCGAGCTCCTTTCCCACCTGCGGGCCGACGAACTCAACGCGCCGCAGCGTCGCCGTCGCGTCGTCGGCGTTCAGGCCCTGCATCACGCCCTTGGACAGCTCGGAGCTGTTCTGCCCGGGCTTCAGCGGCATCCGTATCAGCACGTCGTGCGAGGAGCCGAAATTCTGCACCGAGTAGTCGTTGTAACCGTGCGAGTCGAGCGCCTTGCGGATCTTGTCGACGTCGGCGGTCTGCGCGTAGCTGATCTCCATCACCGTGCCGCCGGTGAACTCGATCGAGAAGTTCAGCCCCTTGGTGGCGAGGAAGAACACCGCGAGCAGGAAGGTGACCAGCGACACGATGTTGAACGCCAGGGCGTGGCGCATGAACGGGATGTCGCGGCGGATCTTGAAGAATTCCATGCTACGGCTCTCTGATCTCCGATTTCGACGGGGTCCTGCGCTTCACTTCCATGCCGTGTTGCCGATCGACACGCGCTCGAGCTTCTTGCGCGCGCCGTAGGCCAGATTGACCATGCTGCGGCTCACCACGACCGACGAGAAGATCGAGGTGAGGATGCCCAGGCAGTGAACCACGGCGAAGCCGCGCACCGGCCCCGAGCCGAAGATCAGCAGCGCGAGCCCCGCGATCAGCGTCGTGACGTTCGAATCGAGGATGGTGCCGAAGGCGCGCTCGTAGCCCGCGTGGATCGCGGCCTGGGGCGTGGAGCCGCCGCGCAGCTCCTCGCGGATCCGCTCGTTGATCAGGACGTTCGCGTCGATCGCCATGCCGAGCGTGAGCGCGATCGCGGCGATGCCGGGCAGCGTCAGCGTTGCCTGCAGCGCCGAGAGCACCGCGATCAGGAACAGCAGGTTCGCGCACAGGGCGAGAGTGGAGAACACGCCGAAGAGCGCGTAGTAGACGACGATGAACAGCGACAGGGCCGCGAAGCCGTAGATCGTCGAGTCGAAGCCCTTCTTGATGTTCTCCGCGCCGAGCGAGGGCCCGACGGTGCGCTCCTCGACGATCTCCATCGGGGCGGCCAGCGCGCCCGCCCTGAGGAGCAGCGCGACGTCGTTCGCCTCGACGGTCGTCATCCGCCCGCTGATCTGCACGCGCCCGCCGCCGATCTCGGTGCGGATCACCGGCGCGGTGACGACCTCGCCCTTGCCCTTTTCGATGAGCAGGATCGCCATGCGCTTGCCGACGTTCTCGCGCGTGACCTCCTTGAAGATGCGCGCGCCGGTCGCGTCCAGGGTCAGGTGCACGGCGGGCTCGTGCGTCTGGCCGTCGAATCCCGGCTGGGCGTCGGTGAGACGGTCGCCGGTGAGCACGACCTGCTTGCGCACCAGGATGGGCGCGCCGTCGCGCTCGACGTAGAACTCGTCGCCGAAAGGCACCTGGCCCGCGCGCGCGGCGGCGAGCGCGCCCGGATTCATGTTCTCGGTGTCGACCATGCGCACTTCGAGGGTCGCCGTGCGCCCGAGGATCTCCTTGGCCTTCGCCGTGTCCTGCACCCCCGGCAGCTGCACCACGACGCGGTCGGAGCCCTGCTGTTGGATCACCGGCTCGGCCACGCCCAGCTCGTTGATGCGGTTGTGCAGGGTCTGGATGTTCTGCTTGAGCGCGAACTCCTGGGTGCGCTTCTGCGCCTCCGGACGGATGGTGGCGACCAGGAGCAGCTCGCTCCCCGAGCTCGAGTCCGCGAGCTGCAGGTCGGGAATCTGCTCCGCGATGATCGCGCGCGCCTTGTCGCGGGTGTCGGCGTCGCGGAAGCGCACGACGATGTCGTTCCCTTCGCGGGTGATGCCGGAATGGCGCACGTTCTTGTCGCGCAGCTGCGAGCGGATGTCGCCCGCGAGGCTCTCGGCGCGCTTCGCGATCGCCGCGCGCATGTCGACCTGCAGCAGGAAGTGCACGCCGCCGCGAAGATCGAGCCCGAGGTACATGGGCTGCGCTATCGCTCCCAGCCAGCGGGGCGAGTTCGGCAGGAGGTTGAGCGCGACCGTGAACGACGGATTGGCCGCGTCCGGGTTCAGCGCCTGGTCGATGACGTCCTTGGCCTTGAGCTGCGTGTCGGTGTCGGCGAAGCGCACCTTGACGCCCGAGAGGTCGAGAAAGGTGCCGGTCGGCTGGATTCCGGCTTTCTTGAGCGCGTCTTCCACCCGGCCGAGCACCGCGGTGTCGGCCTTCAGCGTGGCGCGGGCCGGGGAGACCTGGACCGCGGGCGCCTCGCCGAAGAAATTGGGCAGCGTATACAGCGCCCCGAGCAGGAGCGCCACCGCGATCGTGGCGTAGACCCAGACAGGGTAACGGTTCATCTAGAGGGACTTGAGGGTGCCCTTGGGCAGCAGCGTCTGGATCGCGCTCCTCTGGAGCTGCACCTCGGTGCCGGGCGCGATCTCGATCGAGACGTAGGTTTCGCCGATCTTGGTGATCTTGCCGAGCACTCCGCCTGACGTGACGACCTCGTCGCCCTTCTGCAGGGCCTCGGTCATCTGCTTGTGCTCCTTCGCGCGCTTCATCTGCGGGCGGATCATCAGGAAATAGAGCAGGGCGAACATCCCGATGATGATGATGAACTGCTCGTAGCCGGGGCCGGCCGCGCCCGGGGCGCCCTGCGCGAATGCGGGGGAAATCAGCACCTTGGTCTCCATTTCTTTTTTCGGCGAGCCCGCAAGTATACCATCGGGGACTCGCCCTCTAGCCGGTTTTCCCGAGCTTCCCTCGGGCGTCGCGGAACTCGGCCAGGCGGTCGGCGAGCGCGCCCGCCGCAATCGCCTCGCGCAGCTCGCGCATCAGGGTCTGGTAGTAGTGCAGGTTGTGCAGGGTATTGAGTCGCGCGCCCAGGATTTCGTTCACTTTCTGGAGGTGGTGGAGGTAGCCCCGGGAGAAATGCGTGCAGGCGTGGCAGCCGCAGGTCTCGTCGAGGGGCCGCGTGTCGTCGCGGTGGCGGGCATTGCGGATCTTGATGTCGCCGAAGCGGGTGAACAGCCACCCGTTCCTGGCGTTGCGCGTGGGCAGGACGCAGTCGAACATGTCGATCCCGGAGGCGACGGCCTCGGCGATGTCCTCGGGGGTGCCCACCCCCATGAGGTAGCGCGGGCGCTCCGCGGGCAGCCGCTGCGCCGTGTGGCGCATGACGCGGCGCTGGTCGCGCTTGGGCTCGCCCACCGAGAGCCCGCCGATGGCGTAGCCGTCGAAGCCGATGCCGGTCAGGCCCGCGAGGGATTCGTCGCGCAGGCGCTCGAACATGCCCCCCTGCACGATGCCGAAGAGGGCGTTCGCGTTGCCCTCGTGGGCGCGCTTCGAGCGCTCGGCCCAGCGCAGCGACAGCCGCATCGATTCGGCGGTCTCCTCCTCCGTCGAGGGATACGGGGTGCACTCGTCGAACACCATGACGACGTCGGCGCCGAGGACGCGCTGGATGCGCATCGACTCCTCGGGCGTGAGCAGCAGCCGGTCGCCGTTCACGGGCGAGGCGAAGCGCACGCCTTCCTCGCCGATCTTGCGCAGGCTTCCGAGGCTGAACACCTGGTAGCCCCCGGAGTCGGTGAGGATCGGTCCGCTCCAGCCCATGAACCCGTGCAGCCCGCCGTGCGCGGCGATCACCTCCAGGCCCGGCCGCAGCCACAGGTGGAAGGTGTTGCCGAGGACGATGCGCGTGCCGTTCTGCTCGAGCTCGGCGGGGCTCATCGCCTTCACCGCGCCGTAGGTGCCCACCGGCATGAACACCGGCGTCTCCACCTCGCCGTGCGCGAGCGACAGCGTTCCCGCGCGCGCCGCGCCGTCGGTGGCTCGAACGGTGAATCTCACCTCGGCATTTTATCAATCAGCATCGCGTCGCCGTAGGAGAAGAAGCGGTAACGCTTCGCGACCGCGTGGCGGTACGCGGCGCGGACCGGCTCGATGCCGGCGAACGCCGATACCAGCACGAGCAGCGTCGACCTCGGCAGGTGGAAATTCGTGATCAGCCGGTCGACCACGCCGAAATCGAATCCCGGCGTGATGAAGAGGTCGGTCTCGCCGCTCCCCGCGGCGGCGCCCGACGCCTCGAGGCAGCGAACGGCGGTCGTCCCGACCGCGACGACCTTTCCGCCTCGCGCGCGCGCCGCGGCGACCGCCGCGGCCGTCGCCGCCGGGATCTCGTAGGGCTCGCCGTGCATGCGGTGCGCGGCGAGATCCTTCACGCGCACCGGCTGGAACGTCCCCGCGCCCACGTGGAGCGTCACGTACGCGGACAGCACGCCGCGCTTCGCGAGCGCCTCCAGCAGGGCCTCGTCGAAGTGCAGGCCGGCGGTCGGCGCGGCGACCGCGCCCGGCGCTCGCGCGTACACGGTCTGGTAGCGCGCCGCGTCCCCGGGCTCCGGCGCGTGGGTGATGTACGGCGGCAGCGGCACCCTGCCGTGGCGCTCGAGCAGCTCGGGCGCCTCTCCGGGGAAGCGCAGGCGGTAGAACTCGCCTTCGCGTCCGAGGACGCGCAGCGAAAGGCCGCCGTCGAGATCGAGCGTGCTGCCCGCCTTCGCCGCGCGCCCCGCGTGGACCTGCGCCAGGGCCTCGTTCCCGGGGAGCAGGCGCTCGATCAGCACCTCGATGCGGCCTCCGGTCTCCTTCCGCCCGAAGAGCCGCGCCTTGATCACCTTCGTGTCGTTGAACACCAGCAGGTCGCCGGGCGAGAGGAGCCGGGGAAGATCGGAGAAGCGGTGGTCGGCGAGCGCCTCGCCGCTCAAGGCGAGCAGCCGGCTCCCCGAGCGCGTCGCGCTGGGATGCTGCGCGATCAGCTCCTGCGGCAGCTCGTAGTCGTAGTCGTCGATGGTCCGGCCCATGCGCGCGCCGCTATAATGCACGCGAAAAGCGCGCAGCACCCAGCCGGGATGGCGGAACTGGTAGACGCAGCGGACTCAAAATCCGCCGGTGGCAACACCATGTGGGTTCGATTCCCTCTCCCGGCACCAGTTCCGGCGCCGCCGGGAGCCGGGCTATTTCGCGAGCGCGCGCAGGTACAGGATGATTTGCCAGATCTGCTCGTCGCGCAGATCGCGGAATGCGGGCATGCTGGTGCCCGGCGAGCCGTTGCGCACGATCCAGAATAGCTGGCCGTCGGGGATGCCGTTCACGGTCTGCTTGCAGGCGAAGTTGCGGGGCCGCGGGTCGAACTGACCGGACAGCGGTCCCATGCCGTCGCCCTTGACGCCGTGGCACAGCTGGCAGCTCGGCGCCGCCCCGTTCTCGTAGAGGCCGCGCCCGAGTCCCGCGGTTGCGCGATCCGCATCCAGGGGATTGACCCTTCCGTAGTCCGGTTCCGGAGCCTTGCCGGTGAATCGCGGCTGCGGGCACTGGGCGGCGGGCGGGTCCCCGGGAAGAACCCCGCCGGAAGCGAGCAAGCCTGCCGCGAGCACGACGAGCCTCGCCGTATTCATGGCGCCCAGTATCTCGGAGTGCCAGGCCTCCCGCTTGAGCTAAGTCAAATCCCTCGCAGAGCGCGGGCGTAGCATGAAACCCTGCAACCTCTGAAACGGAGGCGAATCATGCGTCAATACATCGGGAATCGTGCGGCGGCCGGTTTGGTTCTCGCGCTCGCAAGTCCCGCGCTGGCGCTCGCGCAGGCGGCGCAGGGCGCCCCCTACGTCTGGCGCGACTGGGGGCCATGGCACATGTGGGGAGGCTGGGGGTTCTGGTGGGTTTTCCCGCTGCTGATGATGCTCTTCGTCGCATTGTGCGTGTTCTTCATGGGGCGCATGCTCTGGGGACACGGTCATTCGGCCGGAGACAACGCGGGTTCTGCGCTCCAGATCCTGAGTGAACGCTTCGCACGGGGTGAAATTTCCAGGGAGGAGTTCGAGGACAAGCGTTCGGTCCTCGTTCGTCGCACATGAGCTATCTCTGCCCGATGCACTCCGACGTGCGGCAGCCCGGTGCCGGCAAATGTCCGCACTGCGGCATGGATCTCGTTCCGGAGGGGGCTAAGTTCGCGATCCTCCGCCACATGGCGAGCAAACCCTTGCACATCGCTGTCATGGTCTCGCTGATGCTCGCTCTGATGGCCGCGGTTATGATGATGAAATAGCGGCGCGGATAGTTTCCCGGAAGCAAATTGTTTCAAGGGTCGACGCAGCGCGGCCTGAGGCGTTGTCGTCCACCAACCATGCGCACCCTCGCGATCGCGTGCGGGCTTGCGTCGTCTGCGCGTCCGCGCTCGCCGGCGCCCCCGGGTCCGACCTGCGTTTCCTCGGCCACGCCCTCGACGGGGCGCCACTGGACCGCGTCCTGCCCCGGGCGAAGCCGCTGGACTACGGTCTGATCTAGGCTTGCTCGCGAAACTCCAGCGCGCGATTGCTATGATGCGCCTGGAGCCATGCCCAAGCCCCGCCTCGATCACTTCCCGAGCCTCGGACCCCACGGATTCCATCGCGTCGCCTACGCCGACTGGGGCGATCGGGACGCGCGGCACATCGTGGTGTGCGCGCACGGGCTCACTCGCAACAGCCGCGACTTCGACGAGCTCGCCGCCTACCTCGCCGTGCGAGGCTGCCGCGTGGTGTGCATGGACGTCGTCGGGCGAGGGGACAGCGACTGGCTGGACAACAAGTCCGACTACGGCTTCGCGCAGTACGTCTCCGATGCGGCGGCGCTGATCGCGCGCATCACCGCGCCCAAGGCCTCGCTGCTGACCCGCCTTCAGGGCGCGGGCGGGCAGCATGTCATCGACTGGGTCGGCACTTCCATGGGCGGATTGATCGGGATGATGGTCGCGGCCGAGCCGGGCTCCCCGATCCGGGGCCTGGTGCTGAACGACGTCGGGCCGCTGATCCCGTGGCCGGCGCTCGCGCGCCTCAAGCTCGCCGCGGGCGGCGACGGCGTCCGCTTCGCGAGCCTCGGCGAGGTCGAGCGCTACCTGCGTGACGCCTGCGCTTCCTTCGGCCCCCTGACGGACCGGCAGTGGCTCAGGCTCGCGCTCCACGGCTCGCGGCGCGGCAAGGACGGCTACACGCTCGCGTACGACCCGGCCATCGTGAGCGCCATGCGAGCGGGCGGCGGCGCGAGCGTGGCCTTCGGGGCGGACTTCTTCTTCGGCATCGACCTGTGGAAGATCTGGGACGCGGTGAAGAGCCCGACGCTGGTGCTGCGAGGGAAGGAATCCGACCTGCTGCTCGAGTCGACCGTCCAGCGCATGAAGGAGCGCGGGCCGAGGATGAAGGTCATCGAGTTTCCCGGCATCGGCCACGCTCCCTGGCTCATGAGCGAGGCGCAGATCCGCCCGGTCGCGGATTTCCTGCTGCCGTGAAAGTCTGCGTCGTCGGGGCGGGCGCCATAGGCGGCATCGTCGCGTCGGGGTTCGCGCGGGCGGGACACGAGGTGTGCCTCGTCGCCCGCGGGGCGCATCTCGCGGCGCTGCGCGCGGGCGGCCTCACGCTGCTCTCGGGGACGGCGCGCGAAGTCTTCCGCCTGCCGGCGTCGGAGGAGCCGTCGGATTTCGGCGTGCAGGACGCGGTCTTCCTCTGCCTCAAGACGCCGTCGATCGCCGCGATGCTGCCGCGGACGAAGGGGCTGCTCGGGCGCGAGACCATGGTCGTCCCGGCGATCAACGGCCTGCCGTGGTGGTACTTCCACCGCGAAGGCGGCAGGTTCGACGGACAGCCGCTCGCCTGCCTCGACCCGGCAGGGACGCTCTTCCAGGCGCTCGACCCCCGGCGCATCCTGGGATGCGTGGTGCACGCCGCGGCGGAGGTCTCCGAGCCCGGCACGGTGCGGCACACGGCGGGCAAGGTGTTCCTGATCGGCGAGCCCGATCGCTCGAGGTCGGCGCGCGCGGAACGGCTGGTCGCGGCGATGAACGCAGCCGGCTTCGAGGCGAGCCTCGCGGCGGACATCCGCGTCGAGATCTGGGTCAAGCTGATCGGCAATGTCTCGTACAATCCGGTTGCTGCGCTCGCGCTCGCCCACATGAACGACATCCACGGGAGCGAATCCCTGCTCGGCCTGATCCGCAGGATGATGGAGGAGGCGATGCGCGTCGCCGAAGCCTACGGCGTGCGCATACCGATGACGGTGGACGAGCGCATCGACGTGGCGAGGAAGCTCGCCGGCGCCAAGATCTCGATGCACCAGGACGTCGAGCGGCGACGTCCGCTCGAGGTCGATGCGATCGTCGGCGCCGTCGTCGAACTGGCGCGCCGGGCCGCGATCGCCACTCCGCTAATCGACGCCGTGTGGGCCCTCGTCGCCGAGCGCGCGAAACATCTCGACCGATGAAACAGCTCATCCGGGCTTTCGCCGAGCGCGCCTTCGGCATCGACCTTCGCACGCTCGCCCTGTTCCGGGCGGCGCTGGGCGGCGTGCTGCTCGCCGACCTCGCGTTCCGCGCGATGAACCTGCGCACGTTCTACACCGATTTCGGCGTGATGCCGCGCGACTGGATGGTGAACGTCAACGGTTTGTGGCGCTTCACGCTGCACGCGGCCAACGGCGAGCTGTGGTGGGCGGCGCTGCTGTTCGGCATCGAGGCGCTCGCCGCGCTGGCTTTCTTCCTCGGCTGGCGCACCCGGCTGGCCAACCTCGTCGTCTTCGTCCTCCATGGCTCGCTGCTCAACCGCGACATCCTCGTGCTCTTCGGCGGGGACCCGCTGATCATGTGCCTGCTCTTCTGGGGTATGTTCCTGCCGCTCGGGGCGCGCTGGAGCGTCGACGCGGCGCTCGGCCGCAAGCCGATCGAGGCGAACGCGCACGTTTCCTGGGCCTCGGCCGGCCTTCTGCTGCAGGCGCTCTCGGTGTATTTCTTCAGCGCCCTGCTGAAGACCGGCCGCGAGTGGTGGCCCGAGGGCACCGCGGTCTGGTACGCGCTCTCGATCGACGGCTACATCAGCCCCCTGGGCGAGTGGCTCCGCGATTTTTCGCCGGTCACCCACGGGCTCAGCTACTTCGTCTACTTCCTCGAGTTGCTCGGGCCGCCGCTCGCGATCCTGCCGTACCTGCTGGGCCTCGCCGCCGCGCGCCTCTACGCGCTCGCCGACGGCACCCGCTTCGCGGTCATGGCGATGCTCGCGCTGATGCACGTCGGCTTCATCGTCTTTCTGTCGATCGGGCCGTTTCCTTTCATCAGCCTCGCGTCGCTCACCGCGCTGACGGGCGGATGGGTCTGGGACGCGCTCGCCCGTGCGGCGCGCAGGGCGCAGCCCGCCCGGCTGCAGATCTATTACGACCGCGATTGCGGCTTCTGCCTCAAGACCGTCCTGCTGCTGCGCATCTTCCTGGTCCTGCCGTCGGCGGAGATCGCGCCCGCGCAGGACACGCAGCGCACCCGCGTCCTGCTCGAGGCGAACAATTCCTGGGTGGTGCTCGAGGACGACCGCGCCTGGCTCAAGTGGCCGGCGTTCGTGGTGCTGCTGCGGCGCTCGGTCCTCCTCTTCTGGCTCGGCCGGCTGCTCTCGGGGAAATGGGCGGTCGGGCCCGGCACCGCCGCGTACGACTTCGTCGCGCGCCACCGCGGCCCGCTGGGGCGCGTCGCCGCGCGGCTCCTGCCGTTCCACGACCGCAGCCTCGCAGTCGGCCCCGCCGCGGCCGGGTGCGCCGGCGCGTTCTTCGTCGCGCTGACCGCGTGGAACCTGTGGGGCTCCCGGGGGCTCGCGGGCGTCGTGCTTGCCGTCGCGGCGATGGCGGTCCTGCGCCTGCGCGACCGGATCATGCACGTCTTCGCCGCGGCGCTGGTGCTCGCGTTCCTTGCGTGGAATCTGTGCACGGTTCGCGTCCTGCCGGCGCGTCTGTACGTGGCGCTCGTGCCCCCGTTCGACTTGCTGCGGGTCGACCAGCTGTGGGACATGTTCGCCCCCTTTCCGCTGAAGGAGGACGGCTGGTTCGTGCTTCCGGCCGAGCTCTCCGACGGCCGGCAGATCGACCTGCTCCATCCGGCGCGCGGCGCGCCGAGCTACGACAAGCCGCGACGCATCGCGAACGAGTGGCCCGACGTGCGCTGGCACAAATACCTCGAGCGCGTCTGGAGCGCGCAGTTCGCCTCCTCGCGCCTCTACTACGGGCGCTTTCTCTGCCGCAGCTGGAACCGGGCGGATTCCCCGGGTCCGCGGCTGCGGACGTTCAAGATCGTCTACATGCTGGAGATGTCGGTGCCCGAGGGGCAGAGCCCGCGCGTCGAGCAGCGCGTGCTGTGGCAGCACGACTGCGGCCTGCCCGTGCCGCCCGCGACCTGATTTCAGCGCAGAGCGTGCGCGGCGAGCAGCGCGGCGGTGAACACGAGCAGCGCGCCCGCCTGGTGCGCGGCCCCGAGCGCAAGCGGGACCGCGTTCAGAAGCGTTGCGATCCCGAGGGAGATCTGCACGGCGAGCGAGCCAAGGAGCAGGTCGGCGGCCAGCCGCGCACGCGGCGGCGCCGGGGAGCGGCGCACCCGCAGCCAGAACCAGGGCACGAGAAACGCGAGCAGCCAGGCGATCAGCCGGTGGTCGAACTGCACCGTCGCGATGTTGGCGAAGAAATTCAGGTACCAGGGCTCGATCACGAACATCCCCGGCGGCGCCACGTAGCCGTTCATGAGCGGGAAGGTGTTGTACGCGAGCCCCGCGCGGATTCCGGCGACCAAGCTTCCCGCGAGCGCCTGGACGAACACGAGCGCGCAGAGCGCAAAGGCGAAGCGGCGCAGCGCGCGGACCGACTCGGTCGCGCGCGGATGGAGCAGGCCGAGCGCGGTCCACAGCATCGCCGCGTAGATGAGGAGCGCGATGCCCAGATGCGCGGCGAGGCGGTACTGCGATACGCGCGGATCGTCGACGAGACCCGATTGCACCATGTACCAGCCCATCGCGCCCTGCAGGCCGCCGAGCGCGAATATGCCGGCGAGCTTCCACGTCATCGCGCCGTCGATGCGCCGGCGCGCGGCGAACCAAAGGAGCGGCAGCAGGAACGCGGCGCCGATCAGGCGGCCCAGGAGCCGGTGCGCGTACTCCCACCAGAAGATGCGCTTGAATGCGTCGAGATCCATCCCCGGGTTGACGAGGCGGAACTCCGGAGTCTGCCGGTACTTGTCGAACGCGTCCTTCCACTCGATGTCGCCGAGCGGGGGCACCGCGCCGACGACCGGCTGCCACTCGATGATCGAGAGTCCCGAGTGCGTGAGGCGCGTGATGCCGCCGACGACCACCATGGCGAACACGAGCGCGCAGCAGACGAGCAGCCAGAACGCGACCGGGTTCGGCCGTCGATCGTGTATTCCGACACTGGATGGTCCGCTGGACATGGGTTAAAGTAGCACGGGGATTCTGGGGAGGGTCTCACTGCCCCGCTGGCTGGTTCGGCAAGAGGAGGCTGGCATGTTTGCGATCGTTTACAAGTCGGACGGCGTTCCGATCTGCGTGCAGGTGCCGGGCGTGTCGCCGGACCCCGTGGTGGTGTGGACATCGGAGAACGCGGCCAAGGCCTTCATCGAGAGCAAGGGCGGCGCCGCGGAATTCCAGCCGGTCTCCGTGAACGAGCAGGCGATGGAAAAGATGGCCAAGGCGCTCGGCTGCCCGGTCGAGAAGCTGATGGTCGAGCCGTATCCCTCCTGAGGTCCTAGAGCGTCGCTTCGACGTTGTCGATGAGCCGCGTGCGGCCGAGAAAGGCCGCGGCGAGCACCACGAGCTCCCGGTCGCCGGTTACGGGCGGCTGCAGATCCGATTGCCTGCGCACCGAGACGTAATCGGGGCGCCATCCCTTCGCCGCGAGCGTCGCCATGGCCTGCAGCTCGATGCGGCGGAAGTCGCGCTTGCCCGCGAGCACCTCGTCGCGCGCGATGCGCAGGCACTGGTACAGGCGCGGCGCCTCGGCGCGCTCGGTCGCCGAGAGATAGCCGTTGCGCGAGCTGAGCGCGAGGCCGTCGTCGGCCCGCACGGTCTCGGCGGGGACGATCTCCACCGGCAGCGCCAGCTGCTTGACCATGTCGCGCAGCACCACGTACTGCTGATAGTCCTTCTTGCCGAAGATCGCGGTGTGCGGCGCCACCATGTTGAAGAGCTTCATGACCACGGTGGCGACGCCGCGGAAATGCCCCGGGCGGAACGCGCCCTCGAGGATGTGCTGCAGATCGGAAGGCTCGACCAGGTAGGTCTGCGGCTCGGGGTAGATCTCGCGCTCCGAAGGCGCGAACACCACGTCGACGCCCACCTCCTCCATCATCCTCGAGTCGGTTTCCAGGGTGCGCGGGTAGCGGTCGAAGTCCTCCTTCGGCCCGAACTGGATGCGGTTCACGAAGATGCTCACCACGGTGCAGGCCGCCGCGCGCTTCTTCGCGAGGCGCATGAGCTGGATGTGCCCCGCGTGGAGGTTGCCCATCGTCGGGACGAAGACGTTGTCTGGCTCGCGCCGCAGCCGCTCGCGCAGATCCTGGACCGAGGTGACGACGTCCACTAGAAGGAGTGCTCCTCCGCGGGGAAGCTGCCGTCGCGCACCGCGCGCACGTAGCGCTCGGCGGCGTCGGCGATGCTGGAGGCGCCCTTCATGAAATTGCGCACGAACCTCGCCTTCTTGCCCGGAAAGACGTCGAGCATGTCGTGCAGCACCAGGACCTGCCCCGAGCAGCCCGGCCCGGCGCCGATGCCGATGGTGGGGATCCGCAGCCGCTGGGTGACCTGCTCGCCCAGGCGGGTCGGGATCGCCTCGAGGACGAGCAGCTCGGCGCCCGCGGACTCGAGCTCGATCGCGTCCGCGATCAGCTTCTCCTCGGCGTCCTCGCCCTTGCCCTGCACGCGGTAGCCTCCGAACTTGTGCACCGACTGCGGCGTGAGGCCCAGGTGGCCGCACACCGGTACGCCGCGCTGCGCCAGGAAGCGCACCGTCTCGGCGAACTCCGCGCCGCCCTCGAGCTTCACCATCTGCGCGCCCGCCGCCATCAGCTCGGCGGCGCCGCGAAAGGCCTGCTGCGGCGACTCCTGGTAGCTGCCGAAGGGCATGTCCGCGACGAGGAAGGGGCGCTTGCTGCCGCGCGCGACGCAGGCCGTGTGGTACGCCATGTCGGCGAGTTTCACCGGCAGGGTAGTGTCGTGGCCCTGCAGCACCATGCCGAGCGAGTCGCCGATGAGCAGGCTGTCCAGGCCCGCGGCGTCGAGCATCGCCGCGAAGCTCGCGTCGTAGCAGGTGAGCACGGCAATCTTCTCGCCATCGTCGCGCTGCTTCTGCAGCGCCTTGATGGTCAGTCGGGTCATCCTAGTCTCCCCAGTTGAAGAACTCGCGGTTGCCGCGCAGCGCGCCGATGCGCTCGATCAGCAGGTCGAGGTCGCGGTCCTCCCTGACGAAATCGAGCCTTTCCGAGTTCACGATGAGGACCGGCACCCCGCTGAAGTGATAGAAAAAGCGGTTGTAGCTGTCGGCGAGCAGGGCGAGGTACTCCGCGGTGATCGGTCGCTCGAATTCTACGCCGCGCCGGCGCACTCGCTCGATCAGGGTCTCCGGCTGCGCCTGCAGGAAGATCACCAGGTCGGGGCGCGGCGCCTGCGGCCTGAGCGAGTCGAAGATCTGCTGGTAGAGATGCAGCTCGTCCCCGTCCAGCGTCAGGCGCGCGAACAAGGGGTCCTTTTCGAGCAGGAAATCGCATACCGTGACGCGGCTGAACAGATCCAGCTGCGCCAGCTCGCGCAGCTGGGCGATTCGCTGGAAGAGGAAGAAGAGCTGGGTCGGCAGGGCGTAGCGCGCCCGGTCCTGGTAGAAGCGGGGCAGGAAGGGGTTCTGCTCGGGGCGCTCGAGCACCAGATTCGCCTGCAGGCGCGCGGCGAGGCGCCTCGCGAGGCTGGTCTTGCCGACGCCGATCGGCCCTTCGACGACGATGTAGTGGTACCTGGACAGGGACACCGGGGCTCCGCAAATCGGCGCCCATCATACACAAGGGAGCGGGCCGGAGCTTCAGCCGCGGAACACGAAGTACACCGCGCCCACGATGCACAGCGCCGCCCACAGGTAGTCGAGCTTGAGCGGCTGGTTCATGTAGACCAGGGCGAAGGGGACGAATACCGCGAGCGTGATCACCTCCTGGATGATCTTCAGCTGCGCCAGGCTGAACTGAGTGAAGCCGATTCGGTTCGCCGGCACCTGCAGCAGGTATTCGAAAAGCGCGACTCCCCAGGAGACCAGCGCGGCGACGAACCAAGGCTTGGCCGAGAGCTCCTTCAGGTGGGCGTACCAGGCGAAGGTCATGAACACGTTCGAAAGCGTGAGGAGCACGACGGTCTGCGCGAGGACTGGAACCTTCATTTCTCACCTATCTTCGAGATTTTCTGGCCCCGGCAGGCGGCGAGGAGCGTCTTGACGCTGCCCCTGCGCGGGATCGAGACGTCGGGTGCGACCTCCGCGAGCGGCAGGAGCACGAAGGCGCGCTCGTGCATGCGCGGGTGGGGCACGACCAGTCCGGGCTCCTCGATGAGCCGCTCGCCGTAGAGCAGCAGGTCGAGATCCAGGGTGCGCGGCGCGCCGGGGAAGGGCCGCTCGCGGCCGAAGCGCGCCTCCGCGGTGACGAGCTCCTCGAGCAGCTCGCGCGCGCCGAGCGCGGTCTCGATCTTGGCGACGGCGTTGACGAAGTCCGGCTGTTCCCCGACCCCGACCGGCGCGCTGCGGTAGAGCGAGGACGCGGCGAGGAGCCGCGTGCGCGGGAGTCTTCCGAGCGCGCCAATCGCGCGCCGGATCTGGGACTCGGGCTCGCCGAGGTTCGCTCCTAGCCCGATGAACGCCTGGACCTTCAAGCCGGTGCGGCGTCCGGAGGCAGCGCCGGCCCCTTGCGCCCGCGGCGGCGGCGCCGGCGGCGCTTGTGCTCGCCGGGCTGCGGCGCGAGCAGCATCGCCTGGCGGCCGCTTTCGCCTTCGCGCTGAAACCTCTCCCACCACTGCGCGAGCTCGCCCGGAACCTCCCCGCTCGCGCTGCGCAGCACCAGGAAGTCGTACCCCGCCCGGAACTTCTCGTGCGCCGCGAGCGCGAAGGGACGGCGGCCGCTGCGCTGCTCGAAGCGCGGCTGCAGCGCCCAGATATCCTTCATCACCGCGGTGAAACGGCGGGGAATGGCGAGCTTGTCGGTCTGGATGTCGAGCACCGCGTCCATCGCCTTGAACAGCGCCGGGATGGGCTTCAGCCCCCCGCCCTGCGCCTTCTTCCAGGCGGCGAGCACCTCGTGCCACAGCAGGGCCGCGAAGAGGAACGCGGGCGACACGCCCTTGCCCGAGCGCACGCGGCCGTCGGTCTCGTCGAGCGCGAGCTGCACGAAGCGCTCGCCCATCGGCTGCTCGAAGATGACGTCGAGCAGGGGCAGCAGGCCGTGGTGCAGGCCCTCGCTGCGCAGGCGGGCGAGCGCCGTCGCCGCGTGCCCCGAGAGCAGCAGCTTCTGCATCTCCTCGTACACGCGCGAGGGAGGAACGTTCTCCAGCAAGTGGCCCATCTCGCGGATCGGCTTGCGCGTGCGCTCGTCGATATCGAACCCGGCCTTGGCCGCGAAGCGCACCGCGCGCAGCATGCGTATCGGGTCCTCGCGGTAGCGCGCGCGCGCGTCGCCGACGATGCGCACCGATTTCCTCTGCAGGTCGCGCATGCCGTCGTGGTAGTCGAGGATGGTCTCCGCGGCCGGATCGTAGTACAGGGCGTTGATGGTGAAATCGCGGCGGATGGCGTCGTCTTCGAGGGTCCCGTAGATGTTGTCGCGCAGCACGCGCCCGTGCTCGTCGGTCTCGGAGGCCACGCGCGCGCGGAAGGTCGAGACCTCCACCGTCTCCTCGCCGAAGAGAACGTGCACCAGCTTGAAGCGCCGCCCGATCAGCCGCGAGCGCCTGAAGATCTTGTGCACGTCCTCGGGCGAGGCGTCGGTGGCGACGTCGAAATCCTTGGGGCGCAGCCCGAGCAGGAGGTCGCGCACGGCCCCGCCGACGACGTACGCGGCGAAGCCCCGCTCCTGCAGCATCTCGCACACCTTGCGCGAGCCATGGGAGATCGCATCGCGCCCGATGCCGTGCCTCTCCCTGGGGATGATCGCCGGCCCGGACGAGGAGCCGAGCCGGAGAACGCGCCGGATGAGTGTCCTGATCAAGAGGGAAGAAAGCTCCGCGCGCCGGCGGGTTCGAGCCGGCACTGGTACAGGGCTTCGAGATTGGCTTGGGTCAGCATATCGCTTGAGCGCCCCAGGCTCGCGCGGCCCGCATCATACAGTAAAACCGAGAACCCGCAGTGGCGCGCGGCGTAGCCCGGCTCGTGCAGCGCGGTGAGGACGGTCTTGCCGGCGGCGGCGCGCCCGGCGAGCGCGCGCATCACGGCGGACTGGTGGCGCAGGTCGAGATGCTGCAGCGGCTCGTCGAGCAGCAGGACGTCGGCGTCCTGCACCAGCGTCTGCGCGATGCGCGAGCGCTGGCGCTCGCCGCCCGAGAGCGTGCGCCAGGACTGGGATTCGTGCTCCCCGAGGTCGAGCTCGGCGAGACAGCGGCGCGCCCGGGCGAGGCCGTCCTCGTCGCGGCTCCACGCGCTCCTCGAGGCCGGGTAGCGTCCGAGCATCGCGTAGTCGAGCGTGCTTCCCCAGAAGTCGGATTCCTCGTCCTGGAGCAGCACCGCCACGCGCCGCGCGATCTCGGCCCGCCCCAGGGAGGCGAGGGGCGCGCCGTCGAGCGAGACCGAGCCGGCCTGCGGCGCGCGCAAGCCGGCGAGCGCGAGGATGAGGCTGGTCTTGCCCGAGCCGTTGCGGCCGAGCAGCGCCCAGCACTGGCCGGGCTGGAGCGACAGGTCGAGCCCGCGCACCAGCCCTTGCGTCTTCTCGTGCGTCACCTCGCGCACCGGGCCGAAGCGGGCCAGCGTGTTGCGGCGGACGAAGCGGTCGATCTCGATCAGCTC
>DATEGT010000044.1:0-2379 GCA_035280025.1 Burkholderiales bacterium
TCGAGATCGTCGAGGAGGACGGCGTGCGCGTGCTCCAGATCGGCGGCGACGCCATCCAGAGCGCGATGCGCCTTTCCGCGCCCGACGCGATCGAGCTCGACTACGTGCGCGCGATGATGGCGTTCCTCCTCTTCCGTCCCGCGCCGCGCGACGTCCTCATGGTCGGCCTCGGAGGAGGCTCGATGGCGCGCTTCATCCACGCGCGCATGCCGGAGACGCGCGTCGTCGTGGCCGAGATCAACCCGGGCGTGGTCACGGTCGCACGAAAGTACTTTCGGCTTCCCGGAGAAGACGAGCGCCTTGAGATCGTGATCGGCGACGGGGCCGAGGAGGTGGCGCGGCGTCCCTCGGCCTGCGACGTCCTCGTCGTGGATGGGTTCGTGAACGGCCGCGTCGCCGGCAGTCTGTGCACGCGATCGTTCTACGCTTGCGCGCTTTCCGCGCTGCGCCCGCAGGGAGTGCTGGTGGCGAACTTCATGGCCGACGATGCGAAGCTCGAGCGCCACTGCGCGCGCATCGAGAAGGCTTTCGGACGCCCGCCGGTGCTGCTGCTCGCCGAGGAGCAGGACAACCTCATCGCTTTCGCCGTGCGCGACGGCCCGTCGCGTATCGCGTGGGCACGGCTCAGGGAGCGCGCGCGCGACGCCCGGGCGCGGCTCGGATTGCGCCTCGAGGAATGCCTGGCGCCGCTGAAGGAGCGCAACCCGGGCACGGCCCGATACCTGGAGATCTAGATGCCTTCGAACGATCCATCGCAGCAATCCGGTCCGGCGCAGGTGCTCTCGCTCGGCGACGCCACGGCCATCATCGTCGGGCTCATCATCGGCGCCGGGATCTTCAAGACGCCATCACTGGTGGCCAACTTCAGCGCAGGCCAGACCATGGCGATCGTCTGGTGGATCCTGGGCGGCGTGCTGTCGATCATTGGTGCTCTGTGCTACGCGGAGCTCGCAACAGCGTACCCGTCGGCCGGAGGTGAGTACCATTTTCTCGAGCGGGCGTTCGGTCGGCGCACTGCTTTCCTCTACGGGTGGGCACGAATGACCGTGGTGGTTGCGGGGTCGATCGCTGTATTCGCCTTTCTCTTCGGCGATTACATGACGCGTGTAATCAATCTCGGGCCGGAATCGTCCTCGATTTGGGCCGGACTCGTCGTGGCGGTGCTTACAGTCGCCAACTATGTAGGAATCCGGGAAGGCAAGTTAATCCAGAACTTCTTTACGTTCCTGGAGTGCAGCGGCCTGGTTTTGATTGTGATAGCGGGATTCTTCCTTGCCCCGCACGTTCCGGGAGCGCCGATCCAGGCCGAAGCAAGCGACGCAGTCAAGCCATGGTACGCGGGCGCGGGCTTGGCCATGATTTTCGTTCTCTTCACTTACGGGGGTTGGAACGACGCCGCCTACATCTCGGCAGAGGTGCGGGAGCGCGAGCGAAACATGGCCCGCTCGTTGTTCCTCTCGATCGGGATCGTGATGCTGCTGTATGTGCTGGTCAATATTGCCTATCTGCACGGGCTCGGGCTTTCCGCGGTCGCGAAATCAGACGCGGTAGCGGCCGATCTCTTTGCGAAAGTCTGGGGCCCTCCAGGTGAGAAGATAATCTCGTTGATGATCGCGATAGCCGCGGTCACTTCCATCAACGGTTCGATCATTGTCGGCGCGCGCTCCAACTACGCTCTCGGTCGCGACTGGCCGGCGCTCCGATATCTGGGCCGGTGGCATGCGGCGAGCGGGTCGCCACGCAACGCGATGCTGGTGCAAGGGGTGATTGCGCTATCGCTGGTGATCTTAGGCGCGATCCTGAAGGGGGGCTTCGAGGCCCTGGTGCTGTACTCGGCGCCGGTATTCTGGGCGTTCTTCCTGCTGACCGGCGTCTCGTTGTTCGTCTTGCGTGCTAAGGAGCCCCACGCACCGCGTGCATTTCGAGTGCCGGGATATCCAGTCGTGCCCGCGGTGTTCGTCTTGAGTTGCACCTATCTCTTCTATAGCAGCCTGACGCACTACGGGTGGCATGCACTGGTCGGACTAGGCGTGCTCGCCGTAGGCGCAGTGATCATGCTCCTCGCCGGCCGCGGACGGGCCGTGGCGTCCCCGAAGCCCTAGCGTGAAGCGCCGCGAGCTGCTCTTCGCCGGCGTCGCGCTCCTGCCGGGATGCGCTGCGCTCGACCGCTGGTTCGGCAAGACCGCCCTGACCGACGGTCCGGCGACGGGGCCCGATCCCCAGGTCCCGTACTTCCCTAGCACCGACGAAGCGGTGACGGCCATGCTCAAGCTCGCCGGGACGGGTCCGGGCGACATCGTCTACGACCTCGGCTGCGGCGACGGCCGCATCGTCATCGCGGCGGCGAAGGAGTTCGGCGCCCGCGGGGTCGGCGTCGAG
>DATEGT010000045.1:0-5009 GCA_035280025.1 Burkholderiales bacterium
CCCGGATCGGCGCGCCCGCCGCCGAAGCCCTCCGCGCCGCCGCGCGCAATGTCGCGCTGGCCCGCTTCGGCGCGCCCGCGGTACGCCTCGCGCGTGTCCACGCCGGGCCGCTGTCCCCCGCCGAATTTGTCGCGGCTGCCCTGGTCGCGGTACCCGACGCCCTTGCGATGCTCGGGGCTGTGCTGCCAGTTCGGGTTGTTGATGTTGGTGTGGTTGACCCGGTTGAAGTTGTTGACGTTGATCACGACGCCGCCCGTGTGCCAGACCGGGCGAGCCCAGGCGCCTCCGCCGACGATGATGCCGACCGTGAACCCGAACCAGAAGCCTCCGGCGGGATACATGGGCGGCGGCGGATAGTAGTAAGGCGGGTACATCGGATACGGCCAGGGCCCGTAGATCGCCGGGCTGTAGGCCGGGACGTAGACGACCTCGGGCTGCGTGGCCTCGATGACGATGATGGTCTGGTCGCCGTCCTTCTGGCTGGTATACGTCACCTCCTTGCCCGACTTGAGGTTTCCCGCCGCGTACGCCTTGGCGCGCAGGCGCTGCACCGCGTCCGTCACGTCCTTCGGCTGCGCGAGAAAGGCGTCGCCCAGCTTTTGCGTCATGTCGAGCTTGTCGTTCATCGACTGGAGCACCTGGGGAAAGCCCGCGAGCGCCTTCACGCTCGGGTCCCAGGTCTGCTTCTGGAGCGCGTCCTGGAGCGCCTGGTCCTTCAGGCCCGGGTTGGCCTTCGCCCAGCGCGCCGCCTCGACGATCTCGAGGGGATAGGTCGAGGCCATGAGCACCTGGGCGAGCAGCGCATCCGGGTAGAGCGCGATCGGCGCGACGATCGCCTCGAGCTCCTCGGGTTTGAACTTCGCCGTCTGCGCGCCGCCCACGAGCCCCGGGTCGACCTGCAAAGGCGGAGGCGGCGGCTGCTGCGCGTACGCGGCCGCCACCACGCACATCGAAGCGATGAAAGCGCGCTTCATGGCTCCATCTTATCTCACTTGAGCGAGAAGTCCGCGCGCGTCGGCTTGCCCTGGTCCTTGACGCCCTCGGCGCTCATCTTCGGCGCGACGAGGAAGACCCGGTCGGCGGCGATCCCGCCATTCTCGACCAGCCAATCCTTCGGCGCGCGTGCGCGCGCGAACGCGAGCTGGCGGAGATCGTCGTCGCGGACCGCGATGTGGGCGAGCATGAGCTGCTCCATCTCCGGGAGCGGCAGGTCCTTGAGCAGGCCGATCGCGTTGCGCGGCCGGTCGAACTTCGCGTCCTTGTACGCGGCCTCCAGGTACTTGTCGCGCTCCTCGGGGGCGATCGCGACGTCCTCGACCCGCTGGCCCTTCGCTCCTCCGGCGTCCTTGAGCTTCGCGACCTTGATCTGGCGGTCGAGCGCGGCGCGCTTCAGCGCTTCGCGGTCGGCCTCCGGCTCGACCCGGCCGCTCACCTCGAGCTTGAGCGCCGGCCGCGCGTCCAGCGCCTTGGCGAGCGTCTCGAGCTTCGCTTCGTTCCCGGCGCCGAGCGCCGCCGAGCCCGGCGCGTACTCGACGAACGCGAGCTCCTCGCCGCCGCCCCCGGCGAGAGCGCCCAGGAGCGCGAAGGGCGAGGTGACCGCCTTGGTGACCAGGTTCACCAGCGCCTTCACGACGATGCCGCCGACGCTGAACTGCGGATCGTCGAGCGAGCCCGAGACGGGCAGATCGAGATCGATCACGCCGTTCCGGTCCTTGAGCAGCGCGACCGCGAACAGCACCGGCAGCGTGGTCGCGGTCGGGCTCTCGATCCGGTCGCCGAACGTGAGCTGGTCGAGGTAGACGTTGTTCTCGGCGGTGAGCTTGCGCTTGTCGATCAGGTACGAGACTTTCACCGAAAGCTTGCCCTTCTCGATGCCGTAGCCCGCGTACTTCACCGCGTAGGGCGTGAGCGGCGAAAGCTCGATGTCCCGCGCGCTCGCCTTGAGGTCGACGAACAGGTCCTTCGAAAGCGTGTTGACCTTGCCGAGGACCTCGAGCGGCGCCGTCTGGTGGATGCGCCCGCGCAGCTCCACGTCGCCGGCCTTGTCCGCGCTCATCTCGCCCACGCTCCCCGCGACCCCGGTCAGCGCGATCGTGTAGTTCGGCTTCACGAAGTAGTCGCTGAAGTTTACGTTTCCGTTGCGCAGCTCGACCCTGCCCAGGCGCACCTCTGCGGGCGGCGCGCTCTGCGCGCCGGCCGTGGCCGGAGGCGCGTCCTCCCGCGGGCCCGGCCGGCGGGTCAGGCCCTGGAGGTTGAGCGTTCCGTCCGGATTCACGATCAGGCGCGAATAGAAATCGGCGAGCGACACCCGGTCGACCGCGACCTTCAGCGGCGAGAGCTCGAAGTCGATGCCGCGGACCGCGAGCGACTTCCATCGCAGCAGGTCCTGCGAGGTCGCCTCGTCGAGCGTCGCGAAGTTGCCCACGCTCGCGTCGGCGCGGTACGCTACGCGCGGGCCGTCCTGCCGCGACTCGAACGCGAGCTCGCCCCTGGTGGACAAGGCCCCGCCGCTGACGACGACCCTGAGCACCTGCTCGATGTACGGCGCGAACGTCCCGAGCTGGAGGTTCGACAGATCGATTTTTCCCGCCGCGCGCAGCGGCGTGAGCTCGAGGGCGCCGTCGTACCCCAGCCTGCCCTTCCCTCCGGTATCGCAGGCCAGGCGCAGCGACGCCTTGGCGCCGGGGGCGTTGCTCAGGCCCTCGACGCTCAGGGCGATGTTGTCGAGCGCGAGCCGGAACGGCTTGTCGGGCCCCTCGTCGACCACGCGGACCGCGCCGCGCGCGAGAGCGATGTCCGCCACGCTGAACACGAACGGCGCTTCGGAATCGCTCTCCTCCGGCGCCGCGGCGCCCGGCCGGGACGCGAGCGCGACCCAGTTCAGCCCGCCGTCCTTGGAGCGCACGACGTCGACCTTGGGCGCGTCCGCGCGGATGCTCCTGATCGCCGCGCGGCGGTTGATCAGGTCGACGGCCTCGATGTCCACGTTCAGCGCGCCCAGGGCGAGCAGCGGCGCGCCGTCCGCCCGCTGGGCGGCGAAATTCTGCAGGCGCACGGTGCCCGAGAGCGTGAGCGTGTCGAGCCGCTCGTCCCGGGTCGAGAGCGCGAGCTCGAGCCGGGTGGTGAGTCCGCCCGATGGAATCCTAACCCGCAGCGGCACCGGCGAGTACTCGAGATACTTGCCCAGCTGCAGATCGTCGATGTCGATGTGCAGGCGGGTCTCGCGCGTGTCCTTCAGCGGCTTGGTTTCTCCCTCGAGGTCGAACTCCGTGCCGTTGACCCTGGCGGTGAGCCGCGGCTGGACATTGATGTCGATCTGGCTCGGCAGGCTGGAGATGAACGGAATGCCGATGTGAAGATCGCTGACGACGTGCCGGGCCTTCTCGGGCCGGTCGTCGATCTCGATGCGCCCGTCGGTGAGCACGATGTTGTAGAGGGCGAATCGCGGCGGCGGGCCCGGCGGGGCGGGAGGCCGGTTCGCGAAGCGGTCGACGACGTCCTGGAAGCTGTACGACTTGTCATCGTAGCGCACGAAGCGCACGTAGGGCTTGCTGAGACGCACCGCCTCCACGACCGGGGCGAGCCGGAAGAGCGAGGACGCGGCGAGGTCCACGTAGAGCTCGTCGAACGCGAACGCGTCCTCGCCGCCGTCGCGCGTCTTCAAGGCGAATCCCCGGACCGCGGCCGAGAGCGCGAAAGGGTTGATCCGTACGCTCTCTATCGTCACCCGGCGGCCGAACTGCCCGGTCAGAGCGCTCTCGAGCTGCGCGCGGACGATCGGCGGCGCGACCAGGAAGCCCGCAACGGCGACGAACGCCAGAATTCCCGCCGCCCACAGTGCGGCGGTGCGCACCGGGCCGCGCCGCGCGAGCCTTTCGATCGGGGTCATTTCCGCTCCAGTGTCGAGTCAAGGACGAGGTGCGGCAATTGGACCTTGGTCCAATCTCGCCCTAGGGCCTGGGACCTTCGATCCTCGACGCCGCGTTGCGCCGCGCCTCGAGGGTGTCGAGCTGCAGCCGGTACGCGACGTAGTACTTGTAGATGTTGCGCACGTAGACCACCGTCTCCTGCCCGATGCGGCGCGCGGCGATCAGCTCGACGTTGTTGAACCAGACGTCCGGGTCCAGGCCCTTCTTCGCCGCCTCCGCGCGCAGGCTCGCGATGCGGCCCGAGCCTGCGTTGTAGGCGGCGATCGAGAACAGCGTCCGGTTCTGCTCGTCGAGCCCCTCGGTGTCGAGATGCTTGTCGTAGATCTGCCGCAGGTACTTGAAACCCCCGTGCACGTTCGGCTCCGCCTTGGTGATGTCGCCCACCCTGAGCGAGCGGCCGGTGTCGGGCATCAGCTGCATGATGCCGATCGCTCCGCGGTGGCTGCGCTTGCGCTGGTCGAGGCCCGACTCCTGGTAGCCCAGCGCCGCGACCATGAGATAGTCGAAGCTGTAGCGCTCGCCGTACTTGCGGAACAGCTGGACGGTCTTCTCGAAGCGCTCCCAGTCGGCGTCGGCAGTGGCGTTCTGCAGGCGCTTGAGGTACTTCGGATAGGACTTGAAGCCCGACGCGAGCGCGGTCGGATGCGTGCGGATGAACTCGTCGACCACCCGGGCGAGCCCGGGGCTGTTCTTGCGGAACGCCCATGCGGTATCGCCCGCGCCGGACAGCGCGAGGTCGGGGCGCGGCCGGATCGCGGGCAGGAGCCCCGCCCAGAGCTTCGCCTTCCAGTCGTCGACGACGATCACTTTCAGAAGGCCGGCGCCGAGCATGTCCATCATGTCCTCGTCCTCGAGCGCGTCGGGGACGAGCGTGAGGCTCATCTGCGGCTTGCGCTCCGAGCGGAAGCGCTGGTTGAGGCGCTCGAGGCTCTCGTAGTAGCTCGAGGAGCGGCGCACGTGCACCTCCCGGCCCGCGAGGTCGCCGAGGGAGGAAAGCGCCGGCGACGCCGGCCCGGTGACGACGATCTCGACCACGTTCCTCGTCACCGGCAGGGAGAAATCGACGCTCTTGCCGCGCTC
>DATEGT010000046.1:0-91607 GCA_035280025.1 Burkholderiales bacterium
GGTTACCCGGACCGGGAAGCGGAGCGCACCCTGCTCCAGGGCGCCGACCGCCGCGACATGATCGCGGGGCTGGACGCCTGCCTCGGACCGGGAGATCTGATGGATCTGCAGGCGGCCGTGAAAACGGTTCACGCCGCGGCGCCCCTGCTCGACTACATCCAGGAACTGGTGGAGCATTCGCGACGTGCGCCCGAATACGCGAACGGCCTGTCGCCACGTGCCGCGCTCGCGCTGCTGCACGCGGCGCGCGCCTGGGCCTTCATCGAGGGACGCGACAAGGTCCTCCCGGAAGACGTCCAGGCCGTGCTCCCCGGCGTCGCCGGGCATCGCTTGCGGCCGGTCCACGACGGGGTCCGCGCCTCGAGCCTGGACAAGGCGACCGGTTTGATCTCCGCCGTGCCCATTCCGTAGCGGCGCCGTGAAGCTCGACAGAGTGCTGCAGTACTCCCAGGCCTACAATTTCTACCAGTGGGTGTTCGGACGGCACGGCCCCGAGCCGGGCGTGGTCTTCCTAACCCAGCGCCGCGTCTACATTCTGCCGACGCGGCACGGACTCAGCTTCGGGCTCGCGCTGATCCTGATGCTGATCGGCTCGATCAACTACAACCTGTCCCTGGGCTATGTGCTCACCTTCCTGCTGGCCGGCCTGGGCGTGGTCTCGATACTGCACACGTTTCGCAACCTGGTGCACCTGTACGTCGGCGCCGGGCGCGTCTCGCCCGTCTTCGCCGGCGAGGTCGCGCGCTTCGAGCTCGTCTTCGAGAACCGCAACACTTTCGAGCGGCACTCGCTCGACCTGGCGTGCGGGCCCGCCAAGGCTCGCTTCGACGTCCCGGCCCGGCGGCATTGCACGGTCGAGCTGGGAATCAGGACCGAGAAGCGGGGCTGGCTGCCGCTCGGACGCGTCACCGTCGACACGCGCTTCCCGCTGGGCCTGATGCGCGCGTGGAGCTACGTGCAACCGGACATGCGTGTCCTGGTCTATCCTCGCCCCGACACCGCTCCCCTGCCCGTCCCGGAAGCGGACTCGGAGACCGGGGATTCCGCATCGGTGAAGGCCGGCAACGACGATTTTGCGGGCCTTCGGCCGTACCAGGCGAGCGATTCGCCTCGCCACGTGGCCTGGAAAGCGTCTGCGCGCAGCGAGGCGCTGCTCACCAAATTCTTCGCCGGCCGAACCTCTTCGGAACTCTGGTTCGACTGGGACAGCCTTCCGCCGTCGATGGGCGTCGAGTCGCGGCTTTCACGGCTCGCGCGCTGGGTGACGCTCGCGGAAGAGCGCGGATTGCGCTATGGCCTGAACCTTCCTCGGACGACCGTTCCTCTCGGCGAAGGTTTCCCGCACCGGGAGCGCTGCCTGCGCGAGCTTGCGCTGTACCATGGCTGAGGCGAAGGCGACCGAAGCCCTCCCGCGATTGCCGCTTGCGACGCTGATCGCGGCCGCGGCTCTCTCGGTGGCGTCCCACGCGCAGTGGTTGCCGCTCTGGGTGAGCGCGGTCGCCGGAGCACTCCTTGCCTGGCGCGCTTTCATCGCGGTCCGCTCCGGCACCCTGCCCTCCCGCTGGCTGCTGGTGCTGCTCACCCTCGGGACCTCGGTCGGGGTGTTCCTCTCGTACCGCACCATCATGGGCCGCGACCCCGGGGTCACCCTGCTGGTGATGCTGCTGTTTCTCAAGCTCCTGGAAACGCGCGCGCCGCGCGACGTGTTCGTGACGGCCTTCCTGGTGTACTTCGTCGCGCTCGCGAACTTCTTCTATTCGCAATCCATCCCGATCGCGGGCCTGATGCTGGCCACCGTGATCGTCGCCACCACGGCGCTCGTGGGCTTCAGCGCTCCGCGGCGCCCTCTCGCCGACGATGTCAGGACGGCGGGCCGCATGCTCGCCCAGGCCGGGCCGGTGATGCTGCTGCTGTTCATTCTTTTTCCGCGCGTCCAGGGGCCCCTCTGGGGACTGCCTCAGGACGCCTATACGGGCGTGACCGGATTGTCGGACACGATGTCTCCCGGCACCATCAGCACGCTTTCGCTTTCGGACGCGATAGCTTTCAGGGTGCGGTTCGAGGGCGCGACGCCGCCGCGAAACCAGCTGTACTGGCGAGGCCCCGTCATGACGGACTTCGACGGAACGACTTGGCGCATCGGCCAGCCTCAGTTGCGGCGCGCGATGGAAGTCGACGCTTCCGGGGCGCCCATCGATTACGAGGTCACGCTCGAACCCCACAATCGAAACTGGATGTTCGCGCTCGAGATGCCGACGCGCCTTCCGCCCTCCGCGCGCCTCACCAGCGACTATCTCGCGATCTCGCTGACGCCGATCCGCAGCCGCATCCGCTATGAGATGCGCTCGTCCCCGCAATTCCAGGCGCGCAGCGGGGCGGATCCTGCCGATCTCGCTGCCGCGCTCAGGCTGCCGGGGGGAGTCGATCCGCGAGCGCGCGATCTCGCCCGCCAATGGCGGGAGTCGCTCGCCGACAACCCGGCAATCGTGCGCCGCGCCATCGAATTTTTCCGCGGCAACCGTTTCGAGTACACGCTGCAGCCCCCGGCGCTCGGCAGGAACTCGGTGGACGAGTTCCTGTTCGATACCAGGCAGGGCTTCTGCGAGCACTTCGCGTCGAGCTTCGTGTTTCTGATGCGCGCCGCCGGCATCCCGGCCCGCGTCGTCACCGGATATCAGGGAGGAGACACCAATCCGGTCGACGGGTATATGGTCGTGCGCCAGGCCGATGCGCATGCGTGGGCCGAGGTCTGGCTGGAAGCGAGCGGCTGGACGCGCGTCGATCCCACCGCCGCCGCGATTCCGGTCCGGGTCGAGCTGGGAATCACCGCTGCCGCGCCGACGGGCGTGCCCCTGCTGTTGCGCAGCGGGTACAGCTGGCTGCGGAAGGTGCGCAACAACTGGGATGCACTCACCAACCAGTGGAACCAGTGGGTGCTGGGCTACAACCCGGACCGCCAGATCGAGATGCTGTCGCGGCTGGGAATGAGGCAGCCGAGCTGGGAGACGATGACGTTCATGCTGTTCTGGAGCGTGGGCGGCGTGCTGCTGCTGGTGGCGTTGTGGCTGCTGCGCGGCATGCGGCGCGAGGACGCGGCGCAGCGCGCCTGGCTGCGCTTTTGCGACAAGCTGGCCCGCGCGGGCATGGCTCGCGCCCGGACCGAAGGCCCGCTCGACTACGCCGGGCGCGCCTCGCTCCGGTTCCCGGAGAGCGAAACCGCGATACGTGCGATCACCGAGCTCTACGTCGAGCAGCGCTATGGATCGGACGCGCGCGCGGAACGCCGTGCCCGCCTGATGCACCTAGTGCGGGAATTCGCCCCGTGAAGACCCTTCTCCTCGCCGCGCTGCTGGCCTTCCACGCGCCCCTCGCGTGGGCCCAGCCGTCTTCCTATCAGAACCGCAAGGACGTAAAGGAATTCGTGGACGAGATGGTGAAGAAACACGGCTTCGACCGCAGGCGGCTGACCCGGGTGCTCGCTCAGGCGCAATACCAGCCGGCCATCGTCAGGGCGATGGACCAGCCGCCCGAATCGGCGCTCGGGTCCTGGCAGACCTACCGCGCGATCTTCATGAAGCCCGAGAGAATCGAGGCCGGCGCCCAGTTCTGGAGCCGCAACGCCGAGGCCCTCAAGCGCGCTGCGGCCGAGTTCGGCGTGCCGGAGGACGTGATCGTCGGCATCATAGGAGTCGAGACGACCTTCGGCCGGAACATCGGCACCTACCGCGTCATCGACGCCCTCGCGACACTCGCCTTCGACTATCCCAAACGCAGCGCCTACTTCCGGGGCGAGCTGGAGCACTACCTTGTTTTCTCGCGCGACCAGAGTATCGACCCGCTCAAGGTGAAGGGATCCTACGCCGGCGCGATCGGAATCCCTCAGTTCATGCCCGGCTCATACCGCCGCTTCGGGGTCGACTTCGACGGCGACGGTCAGATCGATCTGGCCGGCAGCCCCGCCGATGCCATCGGGAGCATCGGGAATTTCCTCAAGATGCACGGCTGGGTACGCGGGCAGCCGGTCGCCTTCAGTGCGCAAGTGACCGGAGACGCTTGGCGCAAGCTCGCCGGTGCGGGCGTTACCCCTTCGACCCGCTTCGCCGATCTCGCTGGATACGGCGTCAAGGTTCCCGTCTCCGTCCCGGACGACACCTTGTGCGCGCTCGTCGAGCTCGACTCGCCGGGCCAGCCTCTGGACGTCCGCGTGACGCTCCAGAATTTCTTCGTGCTCACACGCTACAACCGCTCCAACCTCTACGCCGCAGCGGTGCTCGACCTCGCGGCGGAGATCGCGCGAGAGAGAGGGGCGGCCGCCGCCCCGCAGAACGCGCCCAGCAAGGACAATCCATGACCGGACCGACCCGGCAGTACCGTTACTACGAGTTCGTGATGGCCGCGTTCGTGACCGTGCTGATCTGCTCGAATCTGATCGGCCCGGCGAAGATCGCGCAAGTCGAGCTCCCTCTCCTCGGACTGGTGTCCTTCGGCGCCGGCGTGCTGTTCTTCCCGATCTCCTACGTGTTCGGCGACATCCTCACTGAGGTCTACGGGTACGCCCGATCTCGAAGGGTGATCTGGGCCGGCTTCGCGGGCCTTGCCTTCGCCGCGTTCATGTCGGCGATCGTGGTGTGGCTGCCTCCGGCCCCGTTCTGGAAGAATCAGGGGGCCTACGAGATCGCGTTCGGCTCGACCTGGCGCATCGCGGGCTCCTCGCTCATCGCGTTTCTCTGCGGAGAGTTCGTCAATTCGTTCGTGCTTGCGAAGATGAAAATCCTCACCGGGGGCCGCTGGCTCTGGACCCGGACCATAGGCTCGACGATATTCGGCGAGGGGGTCGACTCCCTGCTGTTCTATCCGCTGGCGTTCTGGGGTAGCGGCCTGATCCCCGACGACCGGCTGCCGGGGATCATGCTCGTCCAGTTCCTGTCTAAAGTCGGATTGGAAGTCGTGTTTACTCCGATCACCTACGCGGTGGTCGGCTGGCTGAAGCGCACGGAGCACGAGGACTACTACGACAGGAACACCGACTTCAATCCGTTCACGCTGAAGACTTGACTCGAGCCTCTATCCTCTTCGCGGAAAAATGCCAAGTATTCACGCTTTTCCCGGCGAATCCCGGAGCGTAGAATGAGCCTGTCCACCTCCGAGGCCCCGCCAGTGCACCGCCGCGGCAACGAATACGACGTTTCATGCCAGGTCAACACCACGGATTCGGCGGTCGTCAATTCGGAGGTCAATCGGATTTTTCTCGAACTTTATCCCAGGGCATCGACCGAGAAGATCGATCGCGCATTCCACGATGTGACTACGATGTACCGCGGGGGGCGGCCGGGGTATCACGCCTGCGACACCGCGTATCACGACATTCAGCACGTGCTCGACGTAACGCTCGCGATGGCGCGCCTCATCGACGGGTACGAGCGCGCGAGAATCGGGCTCGAACCTTTCGACGCCTCGATGTTCAGGCTGGGCGTCATCACCGCCCTGTTCCATGATTGCGGCTACGTCCGCACGCTCGACGACAGAAAGCACAAGACCGGAGGCGAGCTCACCCTGACGCATGTCTCCCGAGGAGCCCGGTTCCTCAGGGATTATCTGCCCAAGATCGGCATGGGCGAGGTAGCCGACATCGCGGCCTCCCTGATTCATTTCACCGGATACGAGATCCCGGTCTCGGCGATCCGGGTGCCCTCTTTCGCCTACAAGCTGCTCGGCAGTCTCCTCGGCTCGGCGGACATCATCGCGCAGATGTCGGACAGATGCTATCTGGAGAAATGCCGCGACCGACTCTATCCGGAATTCGTCGCGGGAGGAATCGCCCGAAAGCGTCTCCCGGACGGCAATGAGGAGGTCGTGTACGGATCGGGCGTGGACCTGGTGAGGAAGACGCCGCGCTTCTACGAGGGCGCCAGCCAGCGCCTGGACTCAGACTTGGGGGGCACGCACAAATATGCGCGCAACCACTTCGGCGGGCAGCACTTGTACATGGAAGAGCTCACGAAGAACATCGAGTTCGCCCAGGCCATCGACGACGAAGACAACGGCACTGCGCTGAAGCGCAATCCCCCGACGACGATGCCGGGTGTTGCCGGGTCCCCCTAGAGAAGCGCTTCTCTCGTCAAGGACCTGCCGCGCAGGATTCCCCGAAGCTGCGCGAGCGCTTCGAGCTGGATCTGGCGCACGCGCTCGCGGGTCAATTCGAGGCGCGCGGCGAGCTCCTGGAGCGTCTGCAGTTCCCGCCCGTTCAGGCCGAACCTGCACTCGATCACGGTCCGCTGCCTGTCCGAGAGCTGCGCCAGCCATTCCCGGACCAGGGATTCTGTTTCGCTCGCCTGGATCTGCGACTCGGGCGCATCCATGCTTTCGTCCGGAATCGCGTCGCCGATCGAGAGCATGGGATCCGCGTCCAGTGGCGCATCGAGGGAAGCGACGTGCTCGCCGCGCAACAGGAGCTCGCGTACTCCCTCGGCGTCTCTACACAGGAGATGGGCGATATCCTCGGCGGAGGGCTCGCGTTCGGCGTGCGCCTCGAGATACCGGCGGGCACGCAACACCGTGGTCAGGTCCTTGATCACGTGCACCGGAAGGCGGATAGTGCGCAACTGGTTCATCATCGCGCGCTCGATATTCTGGCGGATCCACCAGATGGCGTAGGTCGAGAAGCGAAATCCGCGTTCCGGATCGAACTTGTCGAGCGCGTGCATCAGGCCCAGATTTCCTTCCTCCACTAGATCGAGGAGCGGCATTCCCCGGTTGAGATAGGCCTTGGCGACGTTGACCACGAGGCGCAGGTTGTGCTCGATCATCTTCTGCCTGGCCGCGAAGTCGCCCGCGGCCGCGCGCCGAGCGAAGCGGAGTTCCTCCTCGTGGCTGAACAACCGGTTCAGGCCGATCTGATGAAGATAGAGCTGGGTGGCGTCGCTGAGGGCCTCGACGTCCCTTGCCCTGTCGTGCGCCGGCGCCGGCTCGACACCTCCTGACGCCTCGGCGGTCGCGTCGTGCGGAGACTCTTCGGAAGCCTCGGGCGCCTCGGCGGGGGCCGCCCCTTGCCAGTCGAGGTCCTGGTCGGGCAGGCGCGAATTCACGATCGGCGCTCGGGCAGGAATTTCAAGGGGTCGACCGGCTCGCCCAGCCGCCGTATCTCGAAGTGCAGCTTGACCTGCGGAGAATCGCTGTTACCGATTTCGGCGATCTTCTGACCCTTGACGACGCTCTGCCCTTCTTTCACCAGGACGCTGCGGTTGTGCGCGTAGGCGGACAGGTAGGTATCGTTGTGCTTGATGATGATGAGCTTGCCGTAACCGCGCACCGTGCCGATGTAGGTAACGCGCCCGGACGCGGATGCCAGCACCGGGTCGCCGAGTTTGCCCAGGATGTCCACGCCCTTGTTGGTGCCCTTGGAGAAGCCCGCGAGAATCCGCCCCGATGCCGGCCACATCCAGTCGACGCTGTCGGATTGGGCCGCTGCGCCAGGCTGCGGGATAGAGGCCACCGCCTTGGGCTCCGGAGACAGGCGCAACATCAGCGCGAGATTCTCCTCTGAATAGGGCAGCTTCATCGCCTTAGGAGCGGTCTTGAGCAGTTCGGGCCGGGCCGCCGCGGTCACAGGTACCTTGGGTTCCACGACCTGCCTCGGCGTTTCCGGAACCTGCCGCTGGTCCCCGCCGAGCGGACGCGCCTCGACGGCACCCGGCACAACGATGGGCTGGACCTGAATACCGGTATCGGGCTGTTGCGCCCGCATCTCGGGCTGGACCGGCCGCTGAGCCGTCGTCGCCGGAGGCCGCAGCCGTAGGACCGCGCCCGGTTTCAGCACCGACGGGTCGGAAATGTTGTTCCAGGCCGCGAGTTCCTTGTAGTCGACACCGTTGTCCGCCGCGATGCTGTACAGCGTGTCCCCGCGCTTGACCGTGTAGCTCTCGGGCTTCTGCTCGGGTGCGGCCGGCGCGGCCTTCGCGGGGGACCGCGTCACGTTCCTCTCCACGACCGGTGCGCGATACGAGCTTGCGCAGGCGGCGAGAAGCGCGCACGCGAGCGCGGCGACGGGAATACTGAGCAGCCTCACTGCTTGCCTCCTCTCAGGGGCACAAAGCGCACGGTGTCGAGTTTTTTTTCCGTCAACCCGGTCGCAGTCCTTTCGATGAAGCACAGCGCCTGATCACCACTCCCTACTGGCACGATCATTCTGCCACCCGGAGCAAGCTGCTGCAAAAGGGCACCCGGCACTCCAGACGCCGCCGCAGCGACGACGATTCCGTCGAACGGCGCGGCCTCGGGGAGCCCCAGTGTGCCGTCGCCGTAAACCAACCTGAGATTGGACAGGCGCAGGGGCCGAAGGTTGCTGCGCGCCTTTTCTAGCAGGCCCGCGATGCGCTCGACAGAGTAGACGACCTTGGCCAGACGCGCGAGCACGGCCGCCTGATAACCGCATCCCGTCCCCACCTCGAGGACGGCAGCGAGAGGCCTCTGCGCCCGCACGGCTTCGATCATTCGCGCGACCACGAAAGGCTGGGAAATGGTCTGCTCGAAACCGATCGGCAACGCCGTATCCTCGTAAGCGCGGCTCGCCAGGCCTTCGTCGACGAAGATATGTCGCGGCACCGCGCCCATGGCCGCGAGTACCGCCTCGTCGCGTATGCCGCTCTCGCGCAGGCGCGCAATCATGCGATCGCGCGTCCGCTGCGAGGTCATTCCGATGCCGCGCGTCCTCGACAGCTTTACTTCTCTAGCCACGTTCTCACTACCGGAATTTGCTGCGGATGGCTCAGGTCCATTTGCAAGGGAGTCAGCGACACGCGGTCGGTGGCGACGGCGTGGAAATCGGTTCCGGGACCGGCGTCCTGCGCTCCGCCTGCGGCGCCCACCCAGTACACCGTCTGATTGCGCGGCGTAGTGGTCTTGATCACCGGCTCCGCCTTGTGCCGCTTGCCGAGCCGAGTCACTTCGAGCCCCTTGAGCTCTTCGTAGGGAATGTCGGGAACGTTGATGTTCAGCAACACCGGCTCGCCGAGCGGCATGCTCTGGAAGCGCTCGACGAGTTCGTGCACCACGCGCGCCGCGGTTTCGTAGTGCTGTCCCGCCTTGCTCGTCAGCGATATCGCGAGCGAGGGAATGCCGAGCAGATAACCTTCGGTCGCGGCCGCCACCGTTCCCGAATAGATCGTGTCGTCGCCCATGTTCGCGCCCAGATTGATCCCCGAAACCACCATGTCCGGCATTTCCTCGAGCAGGCCGGTCACCGCCAGGTGCACGCAGTCGGTAGGCGTGCCGTTGACGAAGCGGAATCCGTTCGCCGATTCGCGCACCGACAAAGGCCGATCAAGAGTCAGGGAATTCGAGGCACCGCTGTGGTCGCGCTCGGGCGCGACTACCGTGATCGTCCCTAGATCAGACAGGGTTCTAGCGAGGATTGCGAGGCCCGGGGCGAAGTACCCGTCATCGTTGCTGAGAAGGATCCTCATCTGTCAGATTAACGTATTGATAAACAATGGAAATGCGTTGCGGCGGCCGCCAGGCGAATCCTTCCTGTCTCGGGCGGGATTCTACTCGAAAGCGATGGGGGTCCGCCGGACCAAGCGGCGCCCGGCGGACTGTTGCGGGGACGTCAGCGGCTGTTGGGTTTCACACAGCCGGGACTCGTCCGAATCCCGGCAGCGAAAAGGACTTGCGGATGTCTAGCGAGGCTCCAGGCCCTTGGCGAGGCCCATTTGGCCAAAAAAGCCCGCCCGGAACCCCTTGGCGTAGTCGTCTATACCGACTTGAAGGTACAGGGAGAGGGAGCTTCCCTCGGCGCGCGCGGACTGCCCGTCGGCGACCCCATTGGCGTACGCCGGGCTCGCCCCTTCGTTCCCTACGATCTTGAGTTCAGCAACCGTGCCCATACGACCCTCCCGTAGCGATGTCAGCTCCACTCGAGCAAACCTCGTGCCAAGCCCAGCTGCGCTCCTTAGAGGATGCCTCTGCAGCGTTTCTCCCTGGTTAAGGAGTACCCCGCAAGGAAGCCCATGCGATATTCGTCGAGGTCGCCCACCGGATACCGATGGGTTTGGGTTCCGTTTGTCCGCGCCGCCCTGCCGTCGACATAGCCTTCGGCAAAGGCTTCAGACCACCCGTTCTTTTCGGCCAAGTCTCTGAAATCTTCCTTGAGCGTTGCCCTCATGGTCCCTCCCGATTGGCCACCGACGGAGGGGAGCAAGTTCCGGGCCGAGCGAAGCCCGGAAATCGTCTCGTGAACGGGGGATCCTGCTATCGCCGTGCCGAAGCGAGCACGCCGCGGACGTCCTCGATCGCGGACAAGGCGCGCTGCAACTGATCGATGTCCTCGACCTCGATGGTGAATTGCATCGAGGCGACGTCGTTGTGGGTCTGAGTCTTTGCCGCGATGACGTTGGTTCTTTGCCTCACGAGCGCTTCGCTTACGTCCCGAAGCAGGCCCTGCCGGTCGTTGCCGCGTACCACGATATCGACCGGATAGGTGCGGGAACCGCGTTCACCCCATTCGGCGGCAATGACCCGCTCGGGGAAGCGTTCGCTCAGGCGCGCCAGGCTCGAGCACTCGCGCCGGTGGACGGAGACCCCGCGCCCCTTGGTGACGAAGCCCGAGATCCGGTCCGGAGGCGCAGGCTTGCAGCAGCGCGCGAGCGCGGTCATCAGACGATCGACGCCGACCACCAGAATTCCGCCTCCCGAGCGAGCGGTTCGCCCGCCACGCGGCAGCGCGCTCTGCTGCTGCCGCGCGCTCTCGCCCCGCAGCGCGGCTTGCAACTGCCTGGCGCCGACTTCCTCGCGTCCGACCGCTGCGAACAGATCGTCGGGCGATTCGAACCCGATGCGGCTTGCCAGCTCGTCGAGGTTGGCCGCGCGCACGCCCTCGCGTTTCAGCTCGCGTTCGACCGCAGTGCGCCCCGCGGCGATGACATCCGCGACCTCTCGGCTGTTGAACCATTGACGCGCCTTGTTGCGCGCGCGCGAGCTCCTGATATAACCCAGCGCCGGATTGAGCCAGTCGCGGCTGGGGCCCCCGATCTTCGCAGTGATGATCTCGACCACTTCGGCGTTCTTCAGGCGGTAGTCCAGCGTCACGATTGCGCCGTTCACCTTGGCGCCGCGGCAGCGATGGCCCACGTCGGTGTGCAGGGCATAGGCGAAATCGATCGGCGTTGCTCCCTGCGGCAAATCGATCACCTTGCCCTGCGGCGTGAGCACGTAGACGGTATCGTCCACGACCGCCTGATCGAACTGCTGCTTCCAGTCCGACGCGTCCACGACGTCGTCGCGCCAGGCGAGCATCTGCCGCAGCCAGGCAATTCTCTCGTCCCCGGGGTCGCCCTTGCCCCGGCCGCGGGGCGCGCCCTCCTTGTATCGCCAGTGGGCGGCAATACCCACTTCCGCGTCGCGGTGCATTTCGTGGGTGCGGATCTGCACTTCCAGCGTCCTCCCTTCGGGCCCCACCACCGCGGTGTGGAGCGATCGGTAGAGATTCGCTTTCGGCCTCGAGATGTAGTCGTCGAACTCCCGCGGCATCGGCGCCCAGAGATTGTGGACGATGCCGAGTACCGCGTAGCAGTCCTTTACGTCGTCCACCAGCACGCGCAACCCGCTCGCGTCGCGGACTTCGGAGAAGTCGAGCGACTTCGCGCGCATCTTGGCGTAGATGCTGTAGAGATGCTTGGGCCTGCCGGTCACCTCCGCTCGTATTCCCGCCCGTGCGATCTCGTCGGCCAGCTCGGCGATCGCCCGCTCGATGAAGCCCTCGCGCTCGCTGCGTCGAGCCTCGAGCATGCCCGCGATCTTCCTGTACAGCTCCGGCTCGAGATAGCGGAACGACAGGTCTTCGAGCTCCCACTTGAGCTGCCACACGCCGAGCCGGTTGGCGAGCGGTGCGTAGATGTCGAGGGTCTCGCGCGCGATTCTCGCGCGCTCTCCGTCTGGGGCGCGAGCGAGCCAGCGAAGGGTCTGGGTGCGGCTAGCGAGGCGCAGCAGGACAACGCGGAGATCCCCGACCATCGCGAGCAGCATTTTGCGCAGCGCCTCGGCCTGCGGAGCCGAGTCTTTCCCGAGCGCCGCGGCTCGGGTGACGACCCGGAGTTGGTTGAGCCGGTCGACGCCGGACACCAGCGACGCCACAGTCGGGCCGAACGACGAGGTCAGCTTCTCCTCCGCTTCCTGCAGGTACGCGGGGACCGCGAAGAGCACGCCGGCCGCCAAGGCGTCGGCGTCGAGCTTGAGCTGCGCGAGGTTGCGTGCGAGTCCGACGGCGTGCCCGTACGCGGGCTCGCCGGTACCGAGGAGCCTGTTCCCGTACAGCCCGCGGGCGAACTCGAGCGCTCGCGCGAGCACGCGCCTGTCTTCCTCCGGTGCTCCCGAGGAGAGGATGTCCCCGCCGAGTTCGGCGGAACCGGTTCGTGTTGATACCATCCGCTCAGTTTATCCCGGATAATCCGCTCTTTTCGGAATCCGGATGCAAGACTCCTCTGCGCGAGCCCGCGCCCTGCCCTACTTCCTGATCCTCGTCGCCGCCGCCTCGTTCGGCGGCAACTGGGTGGCGGCGCGGGAAGTCAACTTCGAGGTCGCGCCCTTCGCTCTGTCGTTCTGGCGCTGGGGAATCGCCTCCGTACTTCTCTTTCCGTTCGCGCTCGCGCAGTTGCGCGACGACGCACCGCTCATCCGCCGCCACTGGCCGGGACTGTTCGTCTTCGGCGCAGTAGGCGCCGGCGGCTTCACGCTGCTCGGTTACTGGGGAGTGAGCTCCACCACCGCGATCAACGCGACGCTGCTCAACTCCTCCCTGCCTCTCTTCGTGGTTCCTCTGTCGTGGCTGCTCCTCGGCCTGACGGTCAGCCCCCGGCAGCTCGCGGGGCTGACGCTGTCCCTCGCCGGAGTGGTCTCGATCGTCAGCAGCGGCAGCCTGGAGACGCTCGCCCGGCTCGGCCTCAACCCCGGCGATTTCCTGATCCTCGGGGGCGCTTTCCTTTGGGCGATCTACACCGTGACGCTGAAGTGGCGCCCGCCGCTGCGCGCGCTGTCGTTCCTGTTCACCACCACCGCTTCGGCCGCATTGGTTTCGCTACCGTTCTACCTCTGGGAGGCGGCAACGGGGCGGTCGATGACCCTGAATCCCGCGGCGCTGGCCGTGATCGCGTATCTCGCCATCTTTCCTTCCATCGTCGCGTACGTCTGCTGGAACCAGGCGGTCGCCGCACTCGGACCGAACGTCGTCGGCTTCTTCAACCCCGTGATTCCGGTCTTCGGCATCATCTTCGCGGTGATCTTTCTCGGCGAGCCGCTCAGGGTCTACCATCTCGCGGGTTTCGCCCTGGTGCTCGCGGGCGTGGTGCTCACTTCGCGGCGCTGAGTCATGGGCTTCCTGCGCGAGTGGCGGCGTAAACGTACGCTCAAGAGAGCTCGTCTCGATGAAGGTCTGTGGAGCCGGGTCGCGCGAAAGCTCTCCTTCCTGCGCGGACTTTCGGAGATGGACTCCGCGCGGCTGAAGGATCTCGTCGTGCTCTTCCTCGCGGAAAAGGAGATGCACGGGGCCCACGGGCTGCAGCTCACCGACGAGGCGCGCCTATCCATCGCTGCGCAGGCCTGCCTGCCGATCCTCAACCTGGGGCTCGACGTCTACCGGGGCTGGGTCGGAATCATCGTTTATCCCGGCGAATTCCGCGTCCAAAAAGAGGAAGTCGATGAAGACGGCGTGGTGCACACCTTCGAGGAGGAGCTCGCGGGCGAGGCCTGGCCCGGCGGCCCGGTGATCCTGTCCTGGGAAGACGTGGGCATGACCGAGCGCGGCTACAACGTCGTCATCCACGAATTCGCGCACAAGATCCACATGGACGGCGGCGGCGACGCGAACCATCCGGCGGCGCGGAGCGGCATGGACCCGGAGAAGTGGCGCAAGACGCTCGAGGAAGCGTACGATCGATTCTGCGCCGAAGTCGATTCCGGCCAGCCGACCTTCATCGATCCCTACGCTTCCGAGCACCCGGCCGAGTTCTTCGCGGTGATGAGCGAGGCCTTCTTCACCGAATCGGCCGTGCTCGCGCGGGACTGGCCGGAGTTGTATGCTCAGCTCGCCTCGTTCTACCGGCAGGACCCCGTAGGGGGCAGCTCGTAATACCGACCCGCTGTATTGAAAAAAGGAGGCTCCAATGACAGCACTGTCCGCGCTCTGGCTACCCATCCTCGTGTCGGCGCTTATCGTCTTCATCGCAAGCTCCGTGATCCACATGGTCCTCCCCTGGCACAGGAGCGACTATCCCAGGATGCCCAACGAGGACAAGGCGATGGATGCGCTGCGCCCGCTGGCGATTCCACCGGGCGACTACATGGTCCCGCACTGCTCGGGCCCCGAAGAAATGAAATCGCCGGCGTTCAAGGAGAAAATGAGCAAGGGACCTGTGCTGATCGTCACCGTGCGGCCGAACGGGATGGCAGGCATGGGGAAATATCTCGCGCAATGGTTCGTTTTCTGCGTAGTCACGGGATTTTTCTCCGCGTATGTTGCCGCGAGCGCGCTGCCTTCGGGCACCCCCTATCTGAAGGTCTTCCAGGTGGCGGGTTCGGCGGCCTTCATGGGCTACGCTTTCGCCCTGTGGCCGACGTCGATTTGGTACGGCCGCTCCTGGGTCAACACCTTCAAGTCGACCGTCGACGGCCTGGTGTACGCGCTCTTGACCGCGGGGACCTTGGGCTGGCTGTGGCCGCGCTAGCTCAGCTCCCGTACGCGAACCCGAACCCGAAGGTGTTCTGCCTGAAGTTGTAGTCGATCAGGCTTTCACCGTAGCCCGAGGTCGCCTGTACGTAGACGCGCGCCGCGCCGAAAAGCTTGCCGCTCGTCCAGTCGACCTGTGCGAATCCCCGGCTCGTGCGGAGCGCGTGTCGCAGCAGCACCGACATCGATTTGTCGCTGTCGAATTGCCAGCGCAGACGGACATCTCCCCGGCCGAGGTAGTCCTGGATGTCGGGGTTGTCGTCCTTGCTCTCGCTCTCCGGGATCCGGTACCAGGCGCGGCCCAGCACCGAGAGCCTGCCCCACTCCCAGCCGCCCTGGGCGTAGACGCGGTTCCAGCTGCGTGACTGGGGCAGCGAACGCCCGTTCGATTGGTGTACCAGGCCGAGGTTGAGCAGCTTCCAGCCGTTGTCCGCGTTTCCCGTGCTGAACGTCAGGATCAGTTCCGGCTCGTAGTCGGTCTCGCGGAACGGGCGCGACAGCCGCGGTGTATACAGCTGCCAGAAAGACCGCTGCGAATACGCGAACCACAGTCGCAGGTTGCTGAGACCCAGAAGCTTCCGGTCGAACTCGTGGCGCGAGACGAGCTCCGACTTGAAGCTCAGCTGGAACGCCAGCTCGTCCTTGTTGTAGGGGATCGCCTCCGGAACGGTACGGTCCGGCGACGGGCTGGAGGGCTGGGTGTTCACGTGATTGGTCCACTTGCCGACCAGGACGTACGTGGGCTCGTGAGGCTGGACGTCGTCGATGCTGATGCGCCTGTCCCCCGGACCCAGCTTCCAGTGGCGCTCGAGATAGCCTGCCGGCGGTCCGCCCTTCCCCTGCTCGACGGCATCGAAGCACGCGAGGCGGCGCTTGTCTTCCTCGATGTCGCGGCACTTGGCGTAGCCGGCCTCATCGGCCGCCCGCGGGGCTCCCGAGAGCAGAGCCGCGATCAGCCCGGCGCCGCACGCACCGATGCGCGCGCTCACCGGGGCGCCAGAAGAAAATCCCGCACGATCGCAATCTGGTCGGCGTGAATCAGCGTGGGGGCGTGCCCCACGCCGGGAATCTCCACGGCACGCGCGCGCGGTCCGCGGGACGCCATCTGCGCGACCGTTTCGCGGGTCAGCAGATCGGACTGCTCGCCTCTCAGGACGAGCGTCGGACAGCGTATCGCGTCGTATAGACTCCATAGCTCGACGTCCCGGGCCGGCATCTCGGCGTTGAGAGGCACCGCGATCGCCGGGTCGTAGTGCATGCGCAGGGACCCGTCCGCATTGCGCCGAACCACGTGCTCGGTGAGAAAGCGCCACTCGGCGTCGCTGTGCGGCCCGAAGGAAGCGCTGACGGCGCGGACGAATTGCTCGGCGGCCTCGATCGTCGCCAGCGGCGGCCACTTGCCGACGTAGGCGGCGATGCGCTGCAGCGCGGCCAAAGTGAGCACCGGACCGACATCGTTCAGCACCAGCCTCCGGATCGGCGAACCGGGCATCGCGGCGATCGCCATCCCGACGAGCCCGCCGAGGGAAGTTCCCACCCACTGGACCGACTCCAGCTTCAGGTGCGCCAGGAGCAAGAGCATATGCTTCGTATACGTCGGCACGGCGTAGTCCATCGGATCCGCAAGCCAGTCCGAGTCGCCGCGCCCGGCCACGTCCGGGCAGATCACGCGATAGCCATGGCGGGCCATCTCCGATGCGAGGAAATCGAAATCCCGGGCGCAGCGCGTCAGGCCGTGCACGCAGATCAGAGCCTTCGCGCTCGGATCGCCCCATTCGACGTAGGCCATGGCGCGCGGGCCCGCGAACGGGATCCGTCCGCGGCGAGGGGGGTCGCTCATTCCGTCTCGCTCCTTTTCCCCTGAAGCCAGCAGCTCCGCAGCAGCTCGGGAATCCAGCGCTCGCGCTCGCCGAAGGATCCGAAAGCGAGCCCGTCGCCTTCGGGACGCAGAACTCTGCGCAGCTTTTCCGAACGCAGGTTCGCCGCGCGGACCGGATAGCCATAGTCGGAGAAGCGCGCGCGCTCTACCGCCGTCTCCTCCGGCGGGCTCTCCTCGAACCAGATCCATTCCCTCACGAACTCCTCCGCGAGCCGGTCGAGCGCTCGCAGCTCGTCCTCGGGAATCGGCTCGCGCACGGCGAGCTCGGCGTACGCCGGGGCGTCCGGCGAAGACTTCCATCGCTCGGCCCACTCCGGATCCACGCCGTCCGACGCCTGCAGCTCGAAGGATCCGGCGGAGCCCGCAACTCGGAAAAATCCGTGCTGGTCGGCGCTGATGACGTACCCGTGCCACGATTCGCGCCAGCGCGCGCAGCTCACCGCGAGGTCGAGCCCGCCGTCGGCGCCCGCGCGAACGTCGCTCCAGACGTCTCCGCCCGGCGCCTGCGACTGCGCGGCATGCTCGGCGAGCACGCCGTTGCGTATGATCGCGCGGCCCCCTTTCCCCAGGGCCGCTTCGCTCCACCGCACCTCGACGGTCAGATCCGGAAAGACCTGCGAAGCGGACACGAAAGGCGGAAACGGAATACCCCCTTGGAGCCTGAATTCGTATTCCAGGCGCTCGGGGGTGTGCAGCTCCCGGAAGGAACTTCTTTCCTCGTCCAGGAGGCGGTTCACTTCAGCGCGGTATTCCCGCAGCCTCCGCGGGTCTCCACTCACCGTAACGTTTGCGACGATGGTCAAGGCGGCTTCCCCGCCCCGGAGTATAGCCGCTCAACCTTCGCGCCAATAGCGACGCGCTCGCTCGCGCTGCAGCTCGACCTGTGCCGCTTCCGCCGAAAAGCGGATCTCGATCGCGCCTCCCGTGTCGGTGCGCAGCAAGGCGCTTCCCGCGTCGCGATAGCGACCGAGGATCTCCTCGCGGGGATGGCCGAATCGGTTTCGATAGCCGACGGCGAACACCGCATAGCGCGGCGCGACTTCCCTCACGAACTCGGCCCCGGACGACGTCGCGCTCCCGTGGTGCGGTACGAGCAGAGCCTCGGCCGCGAGCAGCGCGGGCGCGCGCTGCAGCAGCTCGCGCTCGGCGGCACGCTCGATGTCTCCTGTGAGCAGCGCGCGGCCGCCGGGAGCCGCAATCCTCAAGACGCAGCTTCGGTTGTTCGCGCGCACGGCGCGTCCCGAGGCTCCAGCCGCATCCGGGTGAAGGAACTCGAAGCGGACGCCGTCCCATTCCCAGCCGCGCCCCGCGATGCACGGCTCGGTCGGGGGCCCGGCAGAGAGAAGCGCATTGCCGGGGGGAAGCGAAGACCACAGGGCGGCGACCGGCATTCCTTCGATCACCGTCGCTGCGCCGCCCGAATGGTCGCGGTCGTCGTGGGAAACCACGAGCGCATCAAGCCGCGCCACGCCCTCGCCGCGAAGGTAGGGAAGCACGATGCGGCTGCCGCTGTCGGAGAGCGCGTTGAACGCCGGGCCCGCGTCGTAGAGCAGCGCGTGGCGCTCGGTGCGCGCGATCACCGCCAGGCCCTGGCCCACGTCCAGGAAGGTGAGCCACAGCTCGCCTGCTCCCGGCGCCGGCGGCAACACGGTAAACAGCGGCAATGCGAGGACCGCGCCCAGCCAGCGCGCGGGAAACCCGCGCGGGAGCAGCAGCCACCCGATGCCGAGCAGCGCAAGCGGCACCGTCCACGGCACCGGAGCGTGCTGCTGCCACAGTGCGCTCGGCAGGGCCGCGAGCCAGCGGAGCATCGCCATCAGCGCCTCGAGAAGCGCGTGCGCCAGGACGAGCGGCCAGTCGAAGGGAAGCGCCGCGCCAAGGAGCGCGAGCGGCGTGACCACGAGGCTCACGAGGGGAATGGCCGCAGCGTTCGCGAGAGGGGAGACCAGCGACACTTGCTGAAACAGGACCAGCATCAGCGGGGCGAGGCCCGCGGTTACCGCCCACTGCACCCTGCCCCATTGCACGAGCCAGTGTGCCTTGGCAGTAAGTCCGGAGCTCACGTGAAAAATCACCGCGACCGCCGCGAAGGAGAGCCAGAAACCCGGCGACAGAACCGCCCAGGGGTCGAGGAGCAGCACGACGAAGAGCGCCGCGGCGAGGACCCGCGAGGCGCTCGTCGCCCTCCCCAGCCAAAGCGCCGCCGCGACGACACCCACCATGTAGAGCGTGCGCTGGGCGGGAACGGCGAAGCCTGAGACGAGGCAATAGGCGAACGCCGCGGCGAAGCCGGCGAGCGCCGCGGCCTTCTGCGCGGGCAGCGCGAGCGCGAGCCGCTCGCTGCGCCTCCAGCAGAAGGACACGAGCGCGGCAAGCAAACCCGCAACCATGGTCACGTGCAGCCCCGAGATGCTCATCAGATGACTTACACCGGTGCGTGCGAACAGCTGCCATTGCGCGCCGTCGATCGCACGCTGATCGCCCACGGCGAGCGCGACGAGCACTCCCGCATAGGGATGATCCGGCAACGCGCCCAGGATCCTCTGCCGCGCCGCCTCGCGCAGCCTGTCGATGAGATAGGGCGGGCGCAAGACCAGAGCTTGCAGGCGCTCCGCCGCGGCACCCTCGCCGTCCGGAGGCCTTACATACCCGGTCGCGCGTATCCCGCGCTCGAGCAACCAGGCCTCGTAATCGAATCCGTGGGGGTTGACGCTTCCGTGAGGCCGGCGAAGCCGCACCGCAAGGCGCCAGCGCTCGCCCGCCCGCACCGGGACCGCGGCGCCGGAGCCTTCCGCCAGGCCCCCGTACCAGGCGAGCGAAATTCGCCGAGGCACGCCGTCTTCCGGGGTTTCCACGTCGAAGTCGAAGCGCACGCCGCGCTCGAAGGGCTGGGGCAGGCTGGCGATCACGCCCGTCACGACGACGTCGCGGCCTTCTAGATCCGGATCGAGCCGGTCGGAGAGCCGCCAGTGCGCGAGCGCCGCCGCCCAAGCGAAGCCGAGCGCGGTGAATGCGACGAACGCGGCGGCCCCCGCCGCGATCCGCGGAATGCGGGCGCCGGAGCCCAGCCCCGCGAGTGCCCCCAGGGCGCACAGCGAGGCGAGCGCGCCCCACCCCGGCAGCGCGGGCTGCTGCTGCAGGAGACAGGCGCCGAACGCGAAGCCGAGCGCAGCCGGTCTCACGTTCTCTTGTCGCAAGCCTTCATCCGCCGTGTAACGGGCGAGCGCCTGCTGCGTTGATAGACGTGTTGCCGGCGTGAAGCTCAGCTCGCCGCGGTCAGCGCTCCGTCCTGCAGCCGCAGGATGCGGTGTGCCCGAGCGGCGAGCGCGGGCTCGTGCGTCACGATCACCAGACTGGTTCCGTGGGCGCGGTTGAGCTCGAGCATCAGCTCGAACACGCTCTCCGCGGTGCGGCGGTCGAGGTTGCCGGTCGGCTCGTCGGCGAGCACGCACGCGGGCTGGGTGACCAGAGCGCGGGCGAGGGCCGCCCGCTGGCGCTCGCCTCCCGAGAGCTCCGCCGGAGTGTGGCCGAGCCGCTCGGCGAGGCCCACCTCCTTGAGCATCGCGGCAGCCGCCTGGCGGGCTTCCCCGGGCGCCGCGCGGCGGATGAGCAGCGGCATGGCGACGTTCTCGAGGGCCGTGAATTCCATCAGAAGGTGATGGAACTGATAGACGAAACCGAGCGAGCGGTTGCGCACCTCGCCCCGCTCGCGATCGGAGAGAGTCTGCATGGGCCGTCCGAGGACGTTCACCTCCCCCGAGGTCGGCGCGTCAAGGCCGCCGAGCAGGTGCAGCAGAGTGCTCTTGCCGGAACCCGAGGCGCCGACCACCGCGACGATCTCGCCCTTGCCGACCTGGAGGTTCACGCCGCGGAGGACGCTCACCGCGTCCGCGCCCTCGCGGAAGGTCTTGTGCAGACCCCGGCAGCCGAGGACTTCACTCATAGCGCAGGGCGTCGGCGGGATTGACGCGGGCAGCGCGCCAGCTCGGATAGAGCGTCGCGATGAGCGACAGGAGCAGCGACACCAGCGCGATCGAGATCACGTCGCCGCTCTGAAGATCGGAGGGCAGCTCGGTGATGTAATACACCTCCCGCGACAGGAAGTGAACGCTGAACAGCCGCTCGAGGAAGGGCACGATCACGTGGACGTTCAGAGCCGTGGGTATTCCGCTTAGAACGCCCAGGAGCGTTCCAGTGACGCCGATCACCGCGCCCTGGATGATGAAAATCTTCATGATCCCGATCGGGCTCGCACCGAGCGTGCGCAGGATCGCGATGTCGGCCTGCTTGTCCGTCACCGCCATCACGAGCGTCGAGACGGAATTGAAGGCCGCAACCAGCACGATCAGGAAGAGAATGATGAACATCATGGTCTTCTCGATCTGCACCGCCCGGAAATAGTTCGCGTTGCTCCGGGTCCAGTCGGAGATGTACAGGTCGCCGCGCAGGCGCGTGAACAGGTCGCGCGTCACGTCGCGTGCCTGGAACAGGTCCTTGAGCTTGAGGCGCACGCCCGACACGGCGTCGCCCATGCCGTAGAGCTTCTGCGCGTCGGCGAGATGGATGAGCGCGAGGCCCGAGTCGTATTCGCTGTAGTCGATCCTGAAAATCCCCGCGACCGTGAATTGCTTGAGGCGCGGAACGATTCCCGCAGGTGTAACCAGTCCCTGCGGGGCGATGAGCGTGACCTTGTCGCCGACGCTCGCGCCCACGATCCGCGCGAGCTCGGCGCCCAGCACGATGCGGAACTCACCGGGGACGAGGGCATCGAGCCTGCCCTCGACCATGTGCTGACCGATCTCCACCACATTCTGCTCGAACCTCGGCTCGATGCCTCGGATGATCACGCCCCTGACGCCCGATCCGAGCATCAGCAGGCCCTGCCCGTTCACGAACGGCGCGGCCGCGATCACCTCCGGGTTCGCGGAGGCCTCGCGCGCGACCTCCATCCAGTCGCGAAGCCGGTTGTCGGCGCCGCTGATCTGCACGTGCGCCACCACGCCGAGGATGCGCGCGCGGACCTCCTTCTGGAAACCGTTCATCACCGACAACACGACGATCAGCGCCCAGACCCCGACGGCCATGCCGAGCATCGAAGCTATGGAGATGAAGGAGATGAAGTGGTTGCGGCGTTTGGCTCGCGTGTAGCGCAGGCCGACGAGGAGTTCATATCGCACGCGCGCCAGTGTGCCATAAGCAGTGATAAACTCGAAATCGGATGCACTGCTCCCTGTTCATTCCCGATTTTTTCTCTTCGAGGAGCGGGGCTCCTGCAGCTCGCTTCGCCGCCGCGGAGACGCTGATCGCGCGAGGCCACCGAAAGCGCACCGCGCCGGTTGCGGCCGAGAGCTGGCTGTTCGAGCGCTTCGGTGCGCGGCGGCAGCGCGACTGGCCCGTTGGCCCCTATACCCTGCTTGCCGACGGTGGAGTGCCCGGAGGAGATTTCTGGATGCGCGCCGACCCCGTTCACCTGAGCGTCGCGCGCGACACCCTGGCGCTCGAGGGTGTCACGCTCGATCTGTCGGGCGCTGAAGCCGAAGCGCTTTCGGCAACGCTCAACCGACACTTCGGCGAGGCGCTGGCGTTCCACACGCCGCGCCCCGAGCGCTGGTACATCAGGTTCCGCGAAGCGCCGGAGCTGGAGACCACTCCGCCGGCCGCGGCGCGCGGAGCCGCGATCGAGGAGCTGTTGCCGACCGGTGCCGACGCCATGCGCTTTTGCGCTCTGCTGAACGAGGTGCAGATGCTCCTGCACCAGCACCCGGTGAACACCGAGCGGGAGGCGCGCGGCGCGCCGACGGTCAACAGCGTCTGGTTCTGGGGCGGAGGCTTCTTCGAGGCCGTCGGAGCTCGCCCCTTCTCGTTCGTTCTCGCCGAAGATCCCCTGGCCCGGGGCGTCGCGATCGCCGCCGGCGCAACCGGCCGGGGGCTGCCGGCGAACGCGGAGGCCGCCCTCTCCGCGCTCCCCGACGAAGGAAAAGCGCTGATCGTCCTCGACGCCCAGGGCGACGAATCGCTCGAGCGCGACTGGTTCGCGCCTCTGCTCGCGGCGCTCGAGCAGGGGCGCATCGGCATGCTGAGCCTCCATCTCGGCGGAGGAGATTCGCTGCTCGAGGTCGAAACGGTGCGCTCGGACCTGCGCTACTTCTGGCGCGCGAGAAAGCCGCTCGAAAGATATCTCGCATGAGCGGAACACGCATCGTGACGCGTCCGGTTTCTCCGCGCACCCACGACCAGCTGGTGCGCGAGGGCCTGCACCCCGTGCTCGCGCGGGTGTGCGCCGCTCGCGGCATCCACCATCGGGGCGAGCTCGACGACAAGCTCGCCGGCTTGATCCCGCCCGCGGAGCTGATGAACGCGGAGCGCGCCGCCGCGCTGCTCGCCGACGCGATCGCGTCGCGCAAACGCATGCTGATCATCGCCGACTACGACTGCGACGGCGCGACCGCCTGCGCCGTCGGCGTGCGGGCGCTCTCCGCGTTCGGCGCGAGCGTCGGCTATCTGGTTCCCAACCGTTTCGAGCACGGCTACGGCCTCACGCCCGAGATCGTCGCGATCGCGGCCCGGTCGAAGCCCGATCTGCTCATCACGGTGGACAACGGCATCGCGAGCGTCGAAGGAGTGGACGCGGCGCGGAACGCGGGGATCGAGGTGCTCATCACCGACCACCACCTTCCCGGCACGGAGCTGCCGCGCGCCGCGGTCATTGTCAATCCCAACCAGCCGGGGTGCCCCTTCCCGAGCAAGAGTCTCGCCGGGGTCGGGGTGATGTTCTACGCGATGCTCGCGCTGCGCACCGAGCTTCGGCACCGAGGTGCCTTCGCCGGCAAGGAAGAACCGGTGCTCGCCGATCTGCTCGACCTCGTTGCGCTCGGCACGGTCGCCGACGTCGTCCCGCTCGATTTCAACAACCGGGTCCTGGTGACGCAGGGCTTGAGGCGCGTTCGCGCCGGGCGCATGCAGGAAGGCGTGCGCGCCCTGCTCGCTGTGGCCGGGAGGGAGCCGATGCGGGTGGGCAGCTTCGATCTCGGCTTCCTGCTCGGACCGCGGCTCAACTCGGCGGGCCGTCTGTCGGACATGAGCCTGGGGATCGAGTGCCTCGTCACGGACGACCGTGGGCGGGCCCTGGAGATCGCGCGCCAGCTCGACGATCTGAACCGCGAGCGGCGGGCGATCGAAGCCGACATGCAGGCCCAGGCCGAGGAGCTTACGGCGAAGATCTCGGTCGGCGAGACCTGCAGCATCAGCCTCTACGACCCCGCGTGGCACCAGGGCGTGATCGGCATTCTCGCCGGGCGCCTGAAGGACCGGCACCACCGGCCCGCCTTCGCTTTCGCCCCGTCGAGCGCAGGCGGGATCCGCGGGTCGGGACGGTCGATTCCGGGGCTGCACCTGCGCGACGCGCTCGACCTCCTGGCGAAGCGCGACCCGGGCCTGCTGCTGCGCTTCGGCGGGCACGCGGCGGCCGCGGGATTGACGGTGCGCGCTGCCGACTTCGAGCGTTTCGCTCGGGGCTTCGAGCGGGTTGCGCGCGAGCTGCTGTCGCCGGCACAGCTCGCACGCTCGATCGAGACGGACGGCTCGCTCGAGCCGGCGTACCTGGATCTCGGTCTCGCGCGCCTGCTCGATCACCAGGTCTGGGGGCAGGGATTTCCGCAACCGATCTTCTGCGACGACTTCGAAGTGCAGGGCCAGCGCGTGGTCGGCGAAAAGCATCTGAAGCTCAAGCTTGCGCGGGGCGGGCGCACGCTAGAAGCGATGCGCTTCAACGCGCTCGACCCGCTGCCCCCGCAGGTCCGCGCCGCGTACCGCCTCTCGGTGGAGGAATTCAGGGGAGCGCAGAATCTGCAGCTCGTGATCGAACACTGGGAAACGGCATGAGCTACGCGAGGATCCGTATCGCTTGGCCGAAGGGCACGCTGGCCGCCGCGCTCGAGGACACGCCCACCGTCCGCGCCCTGCTCGCCGCCCTCCCCGCGAAGGCAAAGGCACAGATCTGGGGCGAAGAGGTCTATTTCGGGATGCCGGTCGCGGCGAAGCTAGAAGCGGGTGCGAAGCAGGTGGTGCCGCCCGGGACGGTCTGCTTCTGGGTCGAGGGCGACTCGCTCGCCCTGCCCTGGGGGCGCACGCCGCTATCGGAAGGCAAGGAGCCCAGGCTCGTCGGTCCTTGCAACGTGCTCGGTGCGATCGACGGCGACCCGCGTCAGCTCGCCTCGGTGCGCAGCGGCGACGCGATCAGCGTGACGGTCGAGTAGACATGGACCGGAAACGCGTCAACTCGAGCAAGATACGTGGAGCGGGCTACGATCCCAAGGCGCAATTGCTGGAGATCGAGTTCAGCGACGGGAAAGTGGTGCAGTACCGCGGGGTGTCCCAGGAAATCCACCGTCAGTTCATGGCCGCCCCATCTCCGGCCAGCTTCTTCGAGGACAAGATCGACGAAAGCTTTCCCTCGACTCGCCTCCGGTAGGCCTCTATAATTCGGCATCTTCGAGAACGTCAATGGAAGCCGAACGCATCAACCAAATATCCTCCACGCTCTCCGGCCTCGACAAGCGCTCGGCGGAGCTGCGGAGGTATCTTTGACTTCGACCGCAAGCAGGCCCGACTCGCCGAAGTAGACCGGGAGCTCGAGAAGCCGGACGTCTGGTCCGACTCCAGGCGCGCCCAGGACCTCGGCCGCGAGAAGAAGCAGCTCGACAATCTCGTCGGCGTCCTTACCGATCTGAACTCCAGGCTGCGCGACGCGACGGAGCTCTTCTCGCTCGCGCGCGAGGAAGGTGACGCGGCGACGCTCGCCGCCATCGAGACCGACGTGGCGCAAGCCGGCAAGATCGTCGCGGATCTGGAGTTCCGCCGCATGTTCTCGAATCCGCTCGACCCGAACAACTGCTTCATGGACATCCAGTCGGGATCGGGCGGCACCGAGGCGCAGGACTGGGCGCAGATGCTCGAGCGCATGTACTCCAAGTATTGCGACCGCAAGGGCTTCCGCATCGACGTGCTCGAGGAGTCGCCGGGCGAAGTCGCCGGCATCAAGAGCGCCACCTTCAAGATCAGCGGCAGCTACGCCTACGGGAACCTGCGCACCGAAAGCGGCGTCCACCGGCTCGTGCGAAAGTCGCCGTTCGACTCGAACGCGCGCAGGCACACCTCCTTCGCGAGCGTGTTCGTCTATCCGGAAGTCGACGAGAACATCGAAGTCGCGATCAACCCCGCGGAGCTGCGCATCGACACCTATCGCGCGTCAGGCGCGGGCGGCCAGCACGTCAACAAGACCGACTCGGCCGTGCGCATCACTCATTTGCCCACGGGCATCGTGGTACAGTGCCAGAATGACCGCTCGCAGCACCGCAACCGCGCCGAAGCCATGGCGCTGTTGAAGTCGCGCCTGTACGAGCTGGAACTGCGGAAGCGCCAGGCGGAGCACGACAAGCTCGCCTCTACCAAGACCGACATCGAGTGGGGGCACCAGATCCGGTCCTACGTGCTCGATCAGTCGCGCATCAAGGACCTGAGGACCGGCGTCGAGAAGGGCGACACGCAGCGCGTGCTCGACGGCGACCTGGACGAGTTCATCACGGCGAGCCTCAAGCAGGGCGTGTAATGAGCAAGAAGAACGACCCGCCCGAGAATCCGTCGCAGGCCCAGGACGAGAACCAGATCATCGCCGAGCGTCGGGCGCGGCTCGATCAGCTGCGCCGTGACCGCCCCGCGTTCCCGAACGATTTCCGCCGCGACCACGTCGCCGCCGACCTGCACCGGGCCTGGGGCGGGAAGTCAAACGAGGAGCTCGAGCCGAAGCACATCGCGGTCTCGATCGCTGGTCGCGTGATGCTCAAGCGCGTCATGGGCAAGGCGAGCTTTGCCACGGTCCAGGACACGAGCGGGCGCATCCAGCTCTATGTCACTCGCGACGGCGTGGGCGAGGCGGCCTACGAGGATTTCAAGCGCTACGACCTCGGCGACATCGTGGGAGCCAAGGGGACGCTGTTCAGGACCAAGACCGGCGAGCTTTCCGTGAAAGTCGCCGAGCTGCGCCTGCTGGTGAAGTCGCTCAGGCCGCTGCCCGAGAAATTCCACGGCCTCGCCGACCAGGAGCAGAAATACCGCCAGCGCTACGTCGACCTCATCATGAGCGAGGGCACGCGGGCGGTGTTTCAGACGCGCAGCCGCATCGTCGAGGCGATCCGCGGATTCATGGTCGCCAGGGGTTTTCTCGAAGTCGAGACCCCGATGATGCAGCCCATCCCGGGCGGCGCCAACGCGAAGCCCTTCAAGACCCACCACAACGCGCTCGACATGGACCTTTACCTGCGCGTCGCGCCCGAGCTATATCTCAAACGCCTGGTGGTCGGCGGCTTCGAGAAGGTCTACGAGATCAACCGCAACTTCAGGAACGAGGGCATCTCCACGCGCCACAACCCCGAGTTCACCATGCTCGAGTTCTACGAGGCGTACCGCGACTACCGCTACCTCATGGATTTCAGCGAGGAGATGCTGCGCTCCCTTGCTAAGACGGTGCTGGGAACGACGCAGCTGCCCTACGGCGCGCACTCGATCGATCTGGGCAAGCCCTTCGAGCGACTGTCGATCGCGCAGGCGGTGAGGAAATTTCATCCGAAGATCGACAGCCGGGAGGCGATCGTCGCCGAGCTGAAGAAGCACGGCGTGGAGACGCCCAAGAACGCAAGGCCGGGCGCCCTGCAGCTCGCGCTCTTCGAGACGACCGTCGAGGAGCGGCTGATCCAGCCGACCTTCGTCACCGAATATCCGACAGAAGTCTCCCCCCTCGCGCGCCGCAGCGACGCGAACCAGGAGGTGACCGACCGCTTCGAGCTCTATATCGCGGGCCGCGAGATCGCGAACGGATTCTCCGAGCTCAACGACCCCGAGGACCAGGCGGCACGCTTCGAGGAGCAGGCGAAGGGGAAAGCCGCAGGGAACGAGGAGTCTATGTACTACGACGCCGACTACATCCGCGCGCTCGAGTACGGAATGCCGCCGACCGCGGGAGAAGGAATCGGCATCGACCGGCTGGTGATGCTGTTCACGGACAGCCCGAGCATTCGCGACGTTCTGCTTTTTCCCCACCTCCGGCGGGAAGGCTCAAGCTGAACGCGTCCCGACCAGGATCGTCGCCGACGGGAGACAAAATTCGGGCGGCTGCGCGCCTGTAACCGCATAACAGACTGTTACATGAACTTGCTGGCGCATCGGGCGTCACTACCGGTAGCCTTGACGCCTGAAAGAAGGAGAGCCCATGCAAGTACCGCGTCGCACTCACCCCCTAGTCATCGTAGCCGCAGGCACCGTCAGCCTGTTCAGCCTGGTCGGCATCGGAGCCGTCATGGGCTGGATACCGACCACGGTCGGTCAAAGCCCCAGCGCCGCCATAGCGCAGATCCCGGAGAAACCCGAGCAGCCCGAGCCCCCGAAGGCGCTCGAGCAGCGCGCGCAACCCAAGCACAAGGCCGTCGCGAAGTCCGAGTCGCCGCGTCCGCAGACGCGAGTCGCCGTCGCGCCTCCTCCGGCGCCGGTCGCCGTCGCGGCTCTCTGTCGCGAGTGCGCCGTGGTCGAAGACGTGCGCACCGTCGAAAAGCCCGGGCAGGCATCGGGGGTCGGCGCCGTCGGCGGCGCAGTGGTCGGCGGCGTCCTCGGGCATCAGGTCGGGTCCGGTCGCGGCAAGGACGTCGCCACGATTCTCGGAGCACTCGGCGGAGCCTTGGGCGGAAACGAAGTCGAGAAAACCGTGAAGAAGGAAAAGGAATACCAGATCGTCGTGCGCTACGACGACGGGAGCAAGGGGCTGTTCACCCAGGCGACGCCGCCCAGCTGGCACAAAGGCGACAAGGTCAAGATCGTCGACGGAGCGATACGAGCCAACGGATAGAGGCGAACGCCGGAAGTTCCGGGCGGGCCACGGCCCGCTTTTTTTCGCCGCCTCCAGTTGACGGGTCCCGATTCGCCGTCTTACATTTGCACTGCTCAACCGACGGGTAGCTAGGGTTCCGCCGCGACGCTTCGCGGGCCTGGTCCGAGCGCTACACAAAGCCGCGGGATGCCGCCGGCATGCACCCGAAGAACAAAACTCTAGAGGGGATAGGTTGGGACGGGTTGTTTCGTCCCTGCCATCCCCTTCGGAGGTGTCGTGACCGGTCTCGCAATCGCCCTGGTGCTCACCGCCGCACTGATCCACGCGAGCTGGAACTACATTCTCAAGAAGAGCGGAGGCGGGGTAGGCTTCGTCTGGGCGTTCGCCCTTCTCTCCTCGCTTCTCTACGCGCCGCTGGCTGTCGGCGTGGTCATCGTCCAGCACTTTCAGTTCAGCGTTCAGGCGCTCGCCTATCTCTTCGCGAGCGCGGTCCTGCACACGGGCTATTACCTGCTCCTCGACCGCGGCTACAGGTACGGGGACTTGTCGGTCGTCTATCCCCTCGCGCGCGCCACGGGCCCCTTCCTGACCGTGCTCGTCGCCCTCGCGCTTCTGGGCGAGCGCCCCGGCGCGATTGCCCTGTGCGGAGCCGCGCTCGTGGTCGGGGGCGCCTTCTTCCTAGCCGCCAGTCCGGCAAAACTTCGCGAAGCGGGCGCCGTCCGCGGGATCGCCTTCGCCATCCTGACCGGGTGCATGATCGCGTCCTACACCGTGGTCGACAAGCAGGCGGTGAGCGCCGCGCTCATCCCGCCCATTCTCCAGGACTGGGGCGCAAATCTCGGCCGGGTCCTGGTGATGGCGCCGCTCGCGCTGCGGCGTCCCCAGGAGATCCGCGCCGCGTGGAGCAACAAGCGGAAAGCCGTGATCCTGGTCGCGCTCCTCTGTCCTCTTTCCTATATTCTGGTGCTCAGCGCCATGGTCTTCACTCCGGTCAGCTACGTCGCTCCCGCGCGGGAGATCAGCATCCTGTTCGCCGCGCTGATGGGCACCCACTGGCTGCGGGAAGGCGACATGGCCCGACGTATCGCCGCAGCGGCCGCGATGGCGCTCGGCGTGATCGCGCTCGCGCTGGGCTGAACCGCCATGGAAACCTCTTTCGCCTCCGCGGTCGTCATCCTGCTGCTGGTGACCGATCCCGTCGGCAACATTCCGCTCTTCGTCGCGCTGCTGCGGCCGGTCGCCCCCGAGCGCCGTGTCCGGGTGATCCTGCGGGAATGCGCGATCGCTTTCGCCGTGCTGGTGGGCTTCGTGCTCTTCGGGAGCTGGCTGCTCGAGCTGTTCGGACTGTCCGACCGCTCGCTCACGCTCGCCGGCGGCATGATCCTGTTCCTGATCGCCCTGCGGATGATCTTCCGAAGCCCTGAGGGCATTTTCGGCGAATCTCCTTCCGGCGAACCCCTCATCGTGCCTCTCGCGATTCCCTCGATTGCCGGCCCCGCGGCGATCGCCACCGTCGTGCTGCTCGTTTCCCGCGCGCCGCAACGGATGGGGGAATGGCTCGCGGCGGTCGCCGTGGCGATGGCAGTCACCCTCGCGACCCTGCTGCTCGCCGAGCGGATCAGCCGCTGGGTCGGCGAGCGGGCGCTCGCGGCTTTCGAGCGCCTGATGGGGCTGCTGCTGACGGCGATAGCCGTGGAGATGCTGCTGCGCGGGATCGAGGGATTCGTCCGACACCTTCAGCAGAGCTGAACGCTAGCCGGGAATCGCGTTGCGGATCACCGGCAGCATGCGCGTGACTTCGTCGCGCCCCTCCGCGATCGCGTATTCCGCCCGGTGATAGTCGAGCAGGCCGAGATGGCCGAGCCGGGGCGTAAGCAGCACCTCCGGGGGCTCGCCGGCGAGCCGGCTGCGCGCGATCCTCAGCTGCATGATGTTGATCGAGCCCATGAGCGTCTCGACCAGCGAGGGCGGCGCGATCTCGGGCTCCGCCTGCCGGTCGCTCGTCGGGTTGTACCGCGGCAGAACCCTGCTCATGAAGCTGCCGGTCTTGGTCAACGTCCGGTCGTCGTCGCGTGCGTAGCGCCCGACCAGATCGGATCCCAGATCGACCGCCAGAACGATATCCGCGCCCATCGCGCGACACAGCGAGACCGGGATCGGATTCACCACGCTGCCGTCGACCAGATAGCGGTCTTCGTGCAGCACGGGACGGAACAGGCCGGGAACGGCGATCGACGCCGCGACTGCGGCCGACACCTTCCCCTCGCGCAGCCAGACTTCCTGCCCCGAATGCAGGTCGGTCGCGACCGCCGCAAGCGGTATCGGCAGATCGGAGAACTCGCATTCGACGAATTGCTCGCGGAAGACCTCCTTGATGCGCTCGCCCTTGATGAGCCCGCCGCGCAGGCCGAAGTCCGCGAGCTTGAACATGCCCCTGCGGTCGATCCCGAGCGCCCAGGCCTCCACCTGATCGAGGCGGCCTGCGGCGAAGGCCGCCCCGACGAACGCGCCTACCGAGCAGCCAGCGATCAGATCGGGGCTGATACCCGCTTCGATGAGCGCGCGCAGCACCCCGATGTGAGCCCAGCCGCGCGCCGAGCCCGCCCCGAGCGCGAATCCGATCTTGAGCCGGCGCGCCACTAGGCAATCCGGGCCCACAAGTCGTGGGCGTCCGAGTTCGTGACTTTCACGCGAAGCCGGTCGCCGGGAACGACCTCGCCGGCACCCTCGACGCGCACCACGCCGTCGATCTCCGGTGCATCGCCCGCCGAGCGCGCGACTGCGCCTACGGGGAGGATTTCGTCGACGAGCACGTCCAGAGTCCTTCCGACCTTTCGCCTCAGTCTGCGGGTGCTGATCTTCTCCTGCAACCGCATGAGGCGCCCGCGTCGCTCTTCGCGTACCTGGTCGTCGAGAGCCCCGGGCAGCTGGTTCGCCCCTGCCCCCTCCACCGGGGAGTACGCGAAGCAGCCCACACGGTCGAGCTCGGCTTCCTCGAGAAAATCCAGCAGCTCCTGGAATTCGGTTTCGGTCTCTCCGGGAAAACCCGCGATGAAGGTGCTGCGGATCGAGATGTCCGGGCAGATGCTGCGCCAGGCGCGGATGCGCTCGAGGTTGTCCTCTCCGCTCGCGGGCCGTTTCATGAGCTTGAGAATCCTGGGATTTGCGTGCTGGAAAGGCACGTCGATGTAGGGAAGAATCTTGCCCTCGGCCATGAGAGGAATGACCTCGTCGACGTGCGGATACGGATACACGTAATGCAGCCGCACCCACACGCCCAGCTCGCCGAGGGCAACCGCCAGATCGCTCATGCGAGTCTTGAGGGGCCTGCCTCCCCAGAAATCCGTCCGGTATCCGAGATCCACTCCGTAGGCGCTCGTGTCCTGCGAGATCACGAGGAGCTCCTTCACTCCGGCTCTCACGAGATTCTCGGCTTCGCGCATCACTTCGCCTATCGGCCGGCTCACGAGATCCCCGCGCAGCGAAGGGATGATGCAGAAGGTGCAGCGGTGGTTGCAGCCCTCCGAGATCTTGAGGTAGGCGTAGTGCTTTGGCGTCAGCTTGATCCCCTGCGGGGGCACGAGATCGACGAAGGGGTCGGGCGGCTTGGGCAGGTGCTCGTGCACCGCCGCCATCACCTCCTCCAGGGCGTGAGGGCCCGTGACCGCGAGGACCTTGGGATGCGCCTCCCGGACCACGTCGCCTTTCGCGCCGAGGCATCCGGTCACGATCACCCGGCCGTTCTCCGCGAGCGCCTCGCCGATCGCGTCGAGCGACTCCTGCACCGCGGATTCGATGAAGCCGCAGGTATTCACCACGACGAGATCGGCCCCGTCGTACGAGGGCGAGATCGCGTAACCCTCGGCCCGCAGACGGGTGAGGATTCCCTCGGAGTCGACCAGAGCCTTGGGACAGCCGAGCGAAACGAAGCCGACCTTCGGCTCCGCCGGGATGCGCCTGCGCGGGATCAGTTTTTGTTTTCCTCGCCCGACGGCGTCTTGTCGCTCCCGGGCTGGGTGCCGGCGGGCTGCCCGGCGAATCCCGGCATGCCGGTGAATCCCGGGAACGCGAAGCCGGAGAACATGGTTCGCGTCTGATTCTGCAGCTGGTCCTGCATCTGCTGGAACACGGTCCGGCTTTGATCGAGGTATGCCGAAATCAGGCTCTGCATCGCCGGGCCCTGGAAGCTCATGAATTGCTTCCATAGATCCTCGTTGAGCTTGGCCGGGTCGCCGTAGAGCTTCTGCGATTGCTCGCGCAGGCTCTTCTGCATCTCGGCGAAAAGCTGCATGTTGCGCTCAAGGTAGGAACCCAGCATCCCCTGCATTGCGTTTCCGTAGGAACGGATGAATTGGGTAAGCACGTCCGAGGAGAACATCGGCGCTCCGGCGGCTTCCTCCTCCAGGATGATCTGGAGGAGAATCGACCGCGTCAGATCGTCGCCGGTCTTGGCGTCCACCACCTGGAACTCCTCGCCTTCGACGACGAGCTTCTTAACGTCGACGAGGGTGATGTATACGCTCGTCTTGGTGTCGTAGAGACGGCGATTCGGGTACTTCTTGATCAATCGGGGCTCAGACATGGGGACCCTTGCCTGGTTGCAGTACGCGGGTGCTGCAGTGCCACATGATACACCTTAGGCCATGTGCTGGCCGCCATTGATGGCGATGTTCGCGCCGTTCACGAAAGCAGCTTCCTCCGAGCACAGGTAGATGATCAGCCCGGCGACCTCCTCGGGGCGACCCAGGCGACCGAGCGGAATCTGGGGAAGGATTTTCGAATCGAGAATCTCCTTCGGAATCGCCGTCACCATCTTGGTGCCGATGTAGCCCGGCGATATCGTATTCACGGTCACGCCCTTCCTCCCGACTTCCAGGGCCAGCGATTTGGTGAACCCATGCATGCCCGCTTTTGCCGCGGCGTAATTGGTCTGCCCGAAAGCGCCCTTGGATCCGTTCACCGAGGATACGTTGATGATCCGCCCCCAGCCGCGGTCGACCATCGCGTCGCAGACCTGCTTGCTCACGTTGAACACCGAGTCCAGGTTCGTGCGGAGCACGGTGTCCCAGTCCGCCTTGGTCATCTTTCTGAACGTCATATCGCGGGTGATGCCCGCGTTGTTGACCAGGATGTCGACGGGCCCGAGGTCGGCGACGATTTTCTCGACGCAATCCCTGCAGGAATCGAAATCGGCGACGTCGCACGCGAACGTATGGAAATCGTAGCCTCGGGACTTCAGCGCCGCGCGCCATGCTTCCGCGCCCCTGTTCGCGGGAGAGTAGGTGACGGCGACCCTGTATCCAGCGTCCGCCATCTTCGTGCTGATGATCTCGCCCAACCCTCCCATGCCGCCGGTGATGAGCGCCAGCCGCTTGGCCATGATCCCTCCTTGCTCGCTTCGGTCCCTCAAATTATGGCATCAAATCCGGAGCGGACCGCTGGCGCTAGGCCATGTGGAGGCCGCCGTTGATCGAAATGTTCGCTCCGGTGATGTAACCGGCCTCGTCCGACGCGAGGTAGGCGACCAGGCCCGCGATCTCCTCCGGTTGAGCCAACCGCCCCATAGGAATCTGCTGAACGATCGATTCCAGAATCTCGGGTTTCATCGCTTTGACCATGTCCGTCTGCACGTAGCCCGGCGAGACGGTATTCACGGTCACGCCCTTCTTGACGACCTCCTGGGCCAGGGCTTTCGAGAACCCATGCATGCCCGCCTTTGCCGCGGAATAGTTGGTTTGCCCGAACTGGCCCTTGAGGGCATTCACGGAGGAAATGTTTACGATACGGCCCCATCCGCGCTCGGCCATTCCCTCGATCACCTGCCGGGTGACGTTGAATACGCTGTTCAGATTGGTGTTGATGACCGCGTACCAGTCGCCGGGGGACATGCGCTTGAACACGCTGTCGCGGGTGATGCCCGCGTTGTTCACGAGAATGTCCACCGGCCCGATCGACGAGCCGATCTGGTGGAACATCTCGGCGCAGGACTCGTAGTCGTCGACGTTGCCTTCGGCGGCATGGACCATGAGGCCTTCGGCTTGCATCTGGGCGAGCCACGCACCCTTGTTCGCGAAGCCGGGCAGACAACCCGCCACGACTTTGACCCCGCTTCGCGCAAGCCGTCGGCATACCGCAGTGCCGATTCCGCCCATGCCGCCGCTCACGAATGCAATACGCTGCTTGAGCGGTTTTAAGGGTTGATCCATCGAATCCGCGGCCGCCTGAGCGCCGCGCCTTGTCGCTGTCGCGGTAGTCATTCCGTTGCTCCCTCTTTGATTTTCCACCATCCGAACCCTCACCCGCTCCGGTGCTTCGCGTAGGTTCCCGGCGCGCGCTCTCCGGGCTTGAACCTCGAGCTGCCCAGGCGCGCGCGGGCTTTAGCTCGCTTGCCGCCATGGCGTCCCAGCCAGTCGATCCAATCGGCCCACCAGCTTCCAGATTTCTCCGCAGCGGCCGAAAACCAGACATCGGCCTCCGCGTGCTGATGCGTTCCCGTCCAGTAGCTGCGCCTGTTGCGGGAAGCCGGATTGACGACACCGGCGATGTGGCCGCTCGCCCCGAGCACGAAGCGCGCGTCGCCGCCGAGCAGCTGCGTCGTGCGGTACGCCGTGCGCCAGGGCACGATGTGGTCCTCGCGCGTCGCAAGCACATACGCCGGAACGGCGATCTTTCCGAAATCGACCGGTACCCCGAGCACCGAGGCCCCCCCCGGCTCGCGCAGCTTGTTCTCGAGATAGGTATTGCGCACGTACCAGCAGTACATCGGCCCCGGAAGGTTGGTCGAGTCGGCGTTCCAGTAGAGCAGATCGAACGCGTCGGGGGACTTCCCCTTCAGGTAATTGTTGACGACGTAGGGCCAGACGAGGTCGTTGGCGCGGAGCGCCGAGAAAACCAGCGCGAGATCGCGCCCGGGCATGATGCCCCCCTTTCCGATCGACGCCTCGCGCAGCTCAACGCTCGGTTCGTCGATGAAAAGTCCGATTTCGCCAGTGTCGGAAAAATCTAGCATCGAGGCGAGGAAGGTGGCGCTCTCGACGCTCGTCTCGCCCCGAGCGGACGCGACGGCCAGCGCGACCCCCAGTAACGTGCCCCCGACACAGAATCCAAGCGCGTTGACCGACCCGGAGCCCGAGATGCTCCGCGCCACGTCCAGGGCTTCGAGGACGCTTTCGACGTAGTCGTCCCAGGTCAGATGGCCAAGATCCTTCTCCACGTTACGCCACGACACCATGAAAACGCCGTGTCCCTGCTGCAGCGCATAGCGCACCAGAGAATTGTCGGGCTGAAGATCGAGGACGTAGTACTTGTTGATACACGGCGGGATCATCACCAGCGGCCGCCTGAATACCGTATCCGTGAGCGGCCGGTACTGGATGAGCTGGATGAGATCGTTCTCGAAGACCACGGCTCCTTCCGTAACGGCGACATTCCTCCCGATCTCGAACCGGGATTCATCCGTCGTCGAGATGCGCCCTTTGTGCACGTCTTCGGTCAGCTGGCGTATGCCCCTGGCAAGGCTTTCGCCCTTGGTTTCGAGGGCAAGCCTGAGGACCTCGGGGTTGGTTGCCGCGAAATTGGCGGGACACATCGCGTCGGCGAATTGGCGCGCAACGAAGCGCAGGCGCTCCTTCGCGGGCGCATCGATGTCCAGAGCTTCCACCCATTCGACAAGGATCTGCGAGTTGATCAGATAGCTCCGGCGCAGATAGTCGAACCACGGGTCGCGTCGCCATTCAGGCGAAGAGAAGCGCCTGTCGTCGCTATCCCGCGCGGAATCCGGCTGCCCGCCCCCTCCACCGAGGACCGCTTGCAGAAGCGCCGCGTGCTGTTGAAAGTAGCGGGCTTGTAGCGCCGTCAGCTTGGATTCGCCGGTCGCGCCGTCTGGAGCGCTGGAGGCTTCGGGGTCCGCGATAACTCCGAAGAATTGCTTGAAGAAGCTTTGCGCCGCAAGCGAAAACGGGTCTCCCGGCGACTTGGTTTCTGCGCTCACGGAATTTCGCTCAAGGTCCTGAAAACCTTTCGAAAGGCGGCTGATATTGCGCCGCACAATCGATAAAGTCAAGGCAGCAGATCACCCCGCGCCGAGACGGCAGACTCCCGGGTACTTTCTGCTTCGTCGCCTAGTCCCAGTAGAGGCGCGCGGGGTTGTCCACCAGGATGCGCTTCCTCAGGCCCGCGTCGGGGATGGCCTGCGAAAACAGATCCACCAGCTCGCCGTCGTTCGGCATCGACCTGACGTTCGGGTGCGGGAAATCGGTTCCCCAGAGGACGCGGTCGGGTGCCGCCTCGGCCAGAGCAGCCACGAAGGGCATCGCATCATGGAAGGGCCTTCCCGCCGCCGAGATGCGCTCCGGGCCGCTCACCTTCACCCAGGCGAGAGGATTCTTCATCAAATCGAGCAGCATTGCGAACGGCTTTTGTTCGAGGCCGTGCGCGGCGTCGACCCGTCCCATGTGGTCGATTACGAAAGGCAAGCGCATGCGCCTGAACAGGTCCGCATGGGCCTCGATGTCTTCGGCGTCGAAGTGCAAGACGACGTGCCATCGCAGCGGCGCGATCATCTCCAAGGTCCGCTCGAACACTCGGGGGTCCGGGGATCCGCCCAGGTGGCGTACGAAGTTGAAGCGTACGCCGCGCACCCCGCCGAGGTGCAAGGCCTCGAGCTCGCGCCCTGTGGCGTTGGCTTTCACCATCGCGACGCCCCTCCACGAACCGCCCGACCACGTGATTGCGTCGAGCATCGCTCGGTTGTCCCCGCCGTGGCAGCTCGCCTGCACCAATACGGCGCGCGAAAGGCCGAGGTGCCGGTGGAGCGCTCGAAGCTTCTCTTTGGGAGAATCCGGAGGCGTGTAACGGCGTTCGGGTGCGTAGGGAAATCTGTCCGCCGGCCCGAAGATGTGGCAATGTGAGTCGCACGCACCCGGCGGCGGCGCATATTTCGGTCTAACCGGCTTTGGATCGGGGCCGGCGATCGGTTTCGTCATTCGCCCACGTCGGTCGGCGCGGCGAGATTCGAACTCGCGACCACCCGCACCCTCCTGTGGTTTCCTCAAAAAACAGCAGCTTACCCGAATTCCTCTAAGCGAAGGAATTCGAAACCGCCCTAGAACTGGCGCGATTTTTTGCGAGGTTTGCTTGGAAGGGATTCCCCCTGGCGCTCTCTACGAATCCACGATCTGTCGAGGCGCCGGTGCTCGATGATTGCGCAATTGTTCGCAGCAGTTCAGGCTCATGTTTCGTATCCTAAACGCCCTCCCGAGAACGAGCCAAACGGTCATGAGCGAGGATTCCCTGCCGTCGCGCATCCTGCGGTCCGCGCTGCTCGATCCGATCGACGGCGCATGCGATATCCTGCGGCGGTCGCAGAACAATGAGGCCTTCCAGCATTATCTGCGGAAGCGCATGCTGCGCGCGTTGCCCCTCGTCGTGGGGATCGTGCTTACTAGCCTCGCGTCTTCCGGAGCGGCAATGTTCTTTTTCTTGCGCGCCGGTACCTTGCTCGCGTTGGTGGTAACGATAGTAGTTGCGCCGATCGTACTGTTTGCGAGTTTTTCAGTGCAGGCGTACGTGCTGCTCTACTGGCTCGAGGGGCGTTCGCTCGCGAAGCTTCAGGAGCACCGCCGGCCGCGTCACCGAGGACCCATCGGCCAATGGCTCGCGCGGAGCTATCGCATCGATCTGGGGCCTCGCCCTCGGGTGCCGTGGATTCCTGCGCTGGTGTTCTTCCTGTTGCCCGCGGCGCTGCTGGCCCGAGTCGCGGCACCGGTTGCCGCGGCGCTTGCGGCTTTTCAGATCGTTGCCGCGATCATTTTCGCCCGACGGGACCCTGTGTCCGGTGTCGATCACTCTCCCGCGCGGGGCGGGGTCGAAGCACCCAACTCCACCGCGGCAGCTCCTCTGCGGAAGGTGCGGATCCCCGAGCAGGCAAGCGACCTGGACTTCGCCTCTCCCGCGACCCGATCAGAGAGCGGAAGCCGGAGCCGGCGCCTTCGTTCCTTCGTGCAATCCGGCTTTCGCTCTCTTCGTTTCCTCGTTGAACTCTGCCTACTCAACCTTCTTCCGCTCGTCGAATACTGTGCGCTCGTCGCCGGGATTGTTACCGTCGCGGAGGGCCGACGGTCCGCCGCCGAACAGGACGTCGCGCTGGGAATGCTTCTCGTCGGCGCCGCGCTCCTGCTCGCGGGACTGGCGTCGATCGTCACGAAACGTATGAGTTTTCGCTTTTACGCCAGCGCGCGTACAAGCTATGCGGGATCAACGGCGCTGATCGCGGGCTCAATGCAGGGGATCGTCGGCGGTCTCGCCCTCGCGACGGCTTATGCCCTTGCGACCCACGTGTGGCAGGTGAAGCTCGATGCCCTCCTCACGGATCCTTGGCCTTTGCTCGTTCCGCTCGGGGGGCTGCTGATTGGCGCGGGCCTGCTGCTGGTGCGCCGCTCCAGCAGTTACGTCGGTCCTCTCGGGACCGTGCTATTCATCCTTCCGAAGACGCTGGCCGGCGTAGCCGCGCTGGGCGCCGGCGCCGCGATCCTTACCGGCTGGGGCTGGAAGATTTACGACCTGCAGGCATTTCTCACCTTTGTCAGCCTCTTCCCGGATGAGTATATGAAGCTCCTCGCGAGCTGGTGGAGCGCGGCGATCGCATGGCTGCGCTGAAGGCGAACGCCGCTACGGCGCGCTAACGGCTATCCCCTATGTCACGTACACGCGCCATTTGGGCGTGTCTGGAGAACTTAGGGAATTCCAAGTGATTGCAGGTGCGCGGCTGGTTGATTTGTTGGTCGGGGCGGCGAGATTCGAACTCGCGACCACCTGCACCCCATGCAGGTACGCTACCAGGCTGCGCTACGCCCCGAAGTGGCGCAAGTATATCAGCGCGCGGAACCCGACGCCTTTTCGGCGGCCAGCAACTCTATGACGCTCTTCAGCTCCTGCTTCAAGTTGGAGAGGTTGACACCTCGCGCGTCTGCGGCACGCGCGGGCGAGGACGTCGAGGAAAGCGTGCGCGTAGGCGCCGCGCTCAGGCTCTCGTCCAGACGATTGCGCGCGCCGCTGATCGTGAATCCCTGCTCATACAGAAGCTCGCGTATGCGGCGGATCAGCAGGACCTCGTGATGCTGATAATACCGGCGATTGCCGCGCCGCTTGACCGGCCGCAACTGGGTAAATTCCTGCTCCCAGTAGCGCAGCACGTGCGGCTTGACTCCGCACAGCTCGCTCACTTCACCGATGGTGAAGTAGCGCTTTGCCGGGATTGCGGGCAGGCTATCCTTGGTCGCCTTGCTTTCCATGCGTTTGCTCGACCAGGGCTTTCAGTTTCTGGCTTGCGTGGAAGGTCACCACGCGGCGCGCCGTAATGGGGATCTCTTCACCAGTCTTGGGGTTCCGGCCCGGTCGCTGTGGCTTGTCGCGCAACTGGAAATTCCCGAACCCCGACAGCTTGACGCTCTCGCCGCTTTCGAGCGCAAGACGGATCTCTTCGAAGAACGTCTCTACCATGTCCTTCGCCTCGCGCTTGTTGAGGCCGACCTTCTCGAAAAGCATGTCCGCCAGCTCGGCTTTCGTCAGCGTCATTTCTGCTCCCTTGGAGGGGTAAAAATCTCCCTCCACTTCATTACTTAAGTACGTAATTTAGCACCGAATTTAGCGGCGAGAAGCTCTGTAAGTTGCGCCATTGCGGCGTCCGCTTCCGCATCGGTCAACGTCCTTGCAGTATCTTGCATAACTACCCGAAACGCAAGGCTTTTTTTACCAGTTTCTACACCTTTGCCCCGATAGAAGTCAAACAGGCGGATTTCCTGCACTACGGGGGGGCGGTTGCGCTCAAGCTCCTCCAATACCCGGGCCGCTGGGAGTCCTTCGTCAAACTCCATGGCGCGGTCCCGGATGACCGGGGGGTATTTCGACACCTCCCGGTAGCGGGGCAGGCCGATCCGCTCGAGAGCCCCGACGTCGAGCTCGAAGAGCGCCGCCGGGAGCGGCAAACCGTACTTGCGGTGCCAGCGGGGGTGCAATTCACCTACCCATCCGACCGACGCCCCGTCTACGGTCACCCGGGCCGACCGGCCAGGGTGGAGAGCGGGATGGGCAGCCGCCTCGTAGCTCGCGACCCGAGGAGCTATCAGCGCGTCCACGTCCGCCTTGACGTCGTAGAAGTCGACATTGCGCTTCTTGTCGGGCACCCCCCATTGCTCCTCGAGCGCCGGACCATAGGCGATCGCTCCGATGCGCAAAGGCTGCCGGATGCCCGCCACGTCCTGCTCGCCCTCCTCCGCTGCGGGGTCCCGCAGGTACACGCGTCCCAGCTCGAACACCCGCACGCGCGGCGCCTTGCGGGCGAGGTTGTATGCTACGTTCCACACGAGGCTCCCGAAAAGGGTGGTACGCATCACCGCCATCTGGCTTGAGATCGGGTTGAGCACCCGGATGGGACTCGCGTCGCCCGCGAAGTCGGCCTCCCACTGCGGGTCGACGAAACTGAAGTTGATCGCCTCCTGATAGTCGGCATCGGCAAGCCGCTGGCGCATGGCGTGGCGCGAACGATGCGCTTCGCGCTGGGGGCGCATCGCGACGGGAGCGCGCGGTGGGCGCGCCGGGATGCGCTCGAAGCCGTGGACGCGCGCCACTTCCTCGACGAGATCCTCCTCGATCTCTATGTCGAACCGGAAAGAGGGCGGAGTAACGACGAAGGTATCGCCGTCGCGCGAGTGTTGGAATCCCAGCCGCACGAAGATGTCGGCTATGTCCGCGGCGGGCACGGGCACGCCGATGATCTTGTGCGCGCGCGCTACCCGCATGCGAACCGACTTGCGCGCCGGCAGCTTCGCCATCGTGTCGACCGTCGGACCAGGCTCGCCGCCGCAGACTTCCAGGATCAGCCGCGTGGCGCGCTCGATGCCAGCGACGTTGTTCTCGAAGTCCACGCCGCGCTCGAAGCGGTGCGCGGCGTCGCTCGCGAGGTTGTAGCGCCGTGCTCGCCCGGCGACGGCTTCGGGATAGAAGAATGCCGACTCGAGGAAGATATTGCGTGTCGCGAGATCCGCCTTGGTCGAGTCGCCGCCCATGATACCGGCCAGGCCGATCGGGCCGGATCCGTCGGAGATGCACAGCACCGACTCGTCCACCTCCACAGTGATGTCGTTCAGCAACTTGACGCGCTCGCCCCAGCGCCCGAAACGCACGTCTATCCCGCGCGTCAGCTTGTTGAGATCGTAGACGTGCAGCGGGCGTCCGAGCTCGAGCATCACGTAGTTGGTGACGTCGACCAGAGCAGAGATCGAGCGCTGGCCGGCGCGCTCCAAGCGCTCCTTCATCCACGCGGGCGCGGGCGCGGCCGCGTCCACGTTGCGGATCACCCGGCCGGTGAATCGGCCGCAGCCCCGCGGATCGCTGATCTTCACCGGGAATTTCGCGTCGCTCGCGGCGGGCACCGGTTTGATCTCGAGGGCCCGGAGCTCCACCCTCGCCAGCGCCGAAACTTCGCGCGCGACCCCGAACACCGACAGGCAGTCGGCGCGGTTGGGAGTTAGCTTGAGCGTGAAGATGCGGTCGTCAAGCGCGAGCACCTCGCGCACTTCCCGCCCGGGAGGGGCATCGGGGGAAAGCGCGAGCAGCCCGCTGTGATCGTCGGACAGTCCGAGCTCGCGCGCCGAGCACAGCATTCCGAAGCTCTCGACACCGCGCATCGCGGTCGCCCTGATCTCTATTCCCCCGGGTAGCTTTGCGCCGACGACGGCGACGGGCGCTTTCATGCCCACCGTGACGTTCGGTGCCCCGCAAACGATCGTCAGAGGAGCTCCCGCACCGGCATCCACGTTGCACACTGTCAACCGGTCGGCGTTGGGATGCTTCCGTACGGACAGTACCTGCCCTACGACGACACCCGAGAACGGCGGCGCCACCGGCACGCAAGTCTCGACCTCGACGCCTGACATCGTGAGCAGGCGCGCGAGTTCCTCCGCTCCGAAAGGTGGATCGACAAACCCGCGCAACCAGCGCTCGGAAAACTGCATGACTCAGGCGAACTGCCGCAGAAACCGCAAGTCGTTCTCGAAGAACAACCGCAAATCGTCCACCCCGTAGCGCAGCATCGCGAGACGCTCGAGCCCCGAGCCGAAGGCAAACCCGATGTAACGCTCTGGGTCAAGGCCGTAGTTGCGCACTACGTTCGGGTGCACCTGCCCCGCTCCCGATATTTCGAGCCACTTACCCTGGTTGGGGCCCGAGCCGAACATCATGTCAATTTCCGCGGACGGCTCGGTAAAGGGGAAGAAGGAAGGGCGGAAGCGCACCTCGATGTCGCCGGTCTCGAAGAAGCACCGCAGGAAATCGATGTACACGCTCTTCAGGTCGGCGAAACTCACGTCCTCGTCGATCCACAGTCCCTCGACTTGGTGGAACATCGGAGAATGCGTCGCATCGGAGTCGACGCGGTAGACGCGCCCCGGCGCGATCGCCTTGATCGGCGGTTGGTGGGTGCGCGCGTAGCGCACCTGAATCGGGCTCGTGTGCGTTCGCAGCAGCAGCCCGCCCTCGACGTAGAACGTATCATGCATCGACCGCGCCGGATGGTTTTCCGGCTGGTTGAGAGCCGTGAAGTTGTACCAGTCGGTCTCGATCTCCGGCCCATCGGCGACGTCGAAGCCGATCGAGCCGAAGATCGCCTCGACGCGCTGCCAGGTGCGGATCACAGGATGGATGTTCCCGCTGCCCTTACCGCGCCCGGGAAGCGTCACGTCTAGCGCTTCCTCGGCGAGGCGCGCGTCGAGCTGGGCCGCCGCGAGCGCCTCCCGACGGGCAGCGAGCGCCGATTCGATGCGGTCTTTTGCCGAGTTGATGCGGGCGCCGGCTTCCCGCTTCTCCGCCGGCGCAAGGCGAGCGAGTTCCTTCATCGCTTCGGGGATCGCGCCGGATTTTCCGAGGTAGCGCGCCTTCACCCTCTCGAGCTCAGCGGCGTCGTCTGCGCCGGAAAAGCTCGCTATCGCTTCGGAAACGAGTTTGTCGAGATCGGTCATGGACCATTCCCCGCTTCCCGCGGGGAAAGGACTCAGCCGGAGGCTACGTCGCGAGTTTGGCCTTGGCCTGCCCCGCGAGCTGGGCGAATGCGGCCTTGTCGGCTATCGCGAGGTCGGCGAGCACCTTGCGATCGATCTCGATCGCGGCTTTCTTCAGGCCGTGCATGAACGCCGAGTACGTCATCCCGTGCTCCCGCACCGCGGCGTTGATGCGCGCGATCCACAGGCCGCGAAACTGGCGCTTGCGTTGCTTGCGGTCGCGGTAGGCGTACTGCCCGGCCTTCATGACCGCTTCCTTGGCGATGTTGAATACGTTGCCGCGGCGGCCGCGGAAACCTTTGGCCTGGCGAATGACTTTCTTGTGTTTGCCGCGCGCAGTTACGCCGCGTTTGACTCGTGGCATGGAGTTCTCCTGGTCTGCCGTCGCTCCGCGACGGCATGGATCATGTTCGGGCGGGAAGCATCTTCCCGCCGGAATTCGTAGCTCTAAGCGTAGGGCAGCATCGCACGCACATGCTGCTGGTCGGTGGAATGCACTTCCGCCGTACCGCGCAAATGGCGCTTGTTCTTCGTGGTCTTCTTCGTGAGGATGTGGCGCTTAAAAGCCTGGGAGCGCTTGATGCTGCCGCCGGATCGAATCTTGAAGCGCTTGGCGGCGCTGCGCTTAGTTTTCAGCTTGGGCATTGCTTAACTCCTATTTGTCATGGCGGCGGGCGGCTTCCCGAGGAAGCGCTTGCCGAGCCCGAACACCACTTGTTCTAGTCCGGAACCGCGCTAGGACGCGACCGCCGGCTTTGGGTCCTTTTTAACCTGCTTCGTGCTCTGTTCCTGCTTTGTGCTCTGCTTCTTCACCTCTTTCTTGCCCTTCTTTGGCGCCAACACCATGATCAACTGGCGCCCTTCCATCTTCGGATACTGCTCGACGATCGCGTGGGGCTCGAGGTCCTGCTTCACGCGCTCGATCAGGCGCACGCCGAACTCCTGGTGCGCCATTTCGCGGCCACGGTAGCGCAAGGTGACTTTGGTCTTGTCCCCCTCGTCCAAGAACTTGATCAGGTTGCGAAGCTTGATCTTGTAGTCGCCCTCGTCGGTCCCGGGTCGGAACTTCACCTCCTTGACATGGATCTGCTTCTGTTTGAGCTTGGCCTCGTGGGCCTTCTTCGCCTCGCGGTACTTGAACTTGCCGTAATCCATCAGCTTGCAGACCGGCGGCTTGGCGAGCGGCGCGATTTCCACCAAATCCACCTCGGCTTCCTCCGCCATCTTCAGCGCCTGAGCGGTCTGCACGATGCCTATCTGCTCGCCGTTAACTCCGATCAGACGCACTTCGGGTGCGTTGATCTCGCTGTTGATACGTTGCGTTCTATCCGTGGCGATGTTCGATTCTCCGTGTCCGTGAAAAATTAAGCCGTACCGCCCGGCCCAGCCTCCGATTCGAGGCGCGCGATGAACTCGGTCAGTCGCATCTGCCCGAGATCCTCGCCGGCGCGGGTGCGCACGGCCACCTTTTCGGCTGCCTTTTCCTTTTCTCCGACGACGAGCTGATAAGGCAGCTTCTGTAAGCTATGTTCTCGAATTTTATAGCTAATTTTCTCATTCCTCAAGTCGGCCTGAACCCGGTAACCGGCGCTTTTCAGCCACGCGGCCACGCCTTGCGCGTAATCGCTCTGTCCCTCGGAGATATTGAGGACGACCGCCTGAACCGGCGCCAGCCACAGGGGCATCGCCCCGGCGTGGTGCTCGATCAGAATGCCGACAAAGCGCTCCATGGAGCCGAGCACCGCCCGGTGCAGCATGACAGGCACCCGCCGTGCGTTGTCTTCGGCCACGTACTCCGAGCCGAGCAGGCCCGGCATGGAGAAATCGACCTGCATCGTGCCGCACTGCCAGGATCGACCGATCGAGTCCTTGAGGTGATATTCGATCTTCGGCCCGTAGAACGCTCCCTCGCCGGGCAGCGTCTCGAAGGCGATACCGGCCTCTTCCAGCGCGGAGCGCAGCGCCGCCTCCGCCTTGTCCCAGACATCGTCCGAGCCCACGCGCTTGGCCGGGCGCGTTGCCAGCTTGTAGGCAATGTCGATGAAGCCGAAATCGGCGTAGACGCGCCTCAACTGCGCGGTAAACGCGATGACCTCGGGCTTGATCTGGCTCTCGGTGCAGAATATGTGGCCGTCGTCCTGCGTGAACGCGCGGACGCGCATGATCCCATGCAGCGCTCCGGAGGGTTCGTTGCGCGTGCACACGCCGAATTCGCCGTAGCGAAGCGGGAGCTCGCGGTAACTGCGCAGCCCCTTGTTGAAAATCTGGATGTGTCCGGGGCAGTTCATCGGCTTGATGGCGTAATCGCGTTTCTCCGACTCCGTCGTGAACATGTTCTCCTTGTAGTTCTGCCAGTGCCCCGACTTCTCCCACAGGCTGCGATCCAGCACCTGCGGACAGCGCACCTCGAGGTAGCCATTGTCGCGGTAGACACCCCGCATGTACTGCTCGACCTGCTGCCAGATCGCCCAGCCATTCGGGTGCCAGAACACCATGCCCGGTGATTCCTCCTGCAAATGGAACAAATCGAGCTGGGCGCCGAGTTTCCGGTGGTCGCGCTTCTCCGACTCCTCGAGCATATGCAGATACGCGTCCTGCTCGTCCTTCCTGGCCCACGCGGTGCCGTAGATTCGCTGGAGCATCTCATTTCTCGAGTCGCCCCTCCAATAGGCACCCGCGACCTTCATGAGCTTGAACACCTTGAGCTTCCCGGTCGAAGGAACGTGGGGCCCGCGGCACAGGTCGATGAAATCTCCTTCGCGATAGAGCGAAACCTCCTCTCCAGCCGGTATCGCGGCGATGATCTCGGCTTTGTAGTGTTCGCCGATGGACTTGAAAAAGGCGACCGCCTTCTCCCGCGGCCAGACCTCGCGGGTCACCGGAAAATCCTTCGCCGCCAGCTCGGACATGCGTTTCTCGATCGCGACGAGATCCTCCGGGGTGAAAGGGCGCCCGTATGAGAAGTCGTAGTAGAAGCCGTCCTCGATCACCGGACCGATGGTCACTTGCGCGTCGGGAAACAGCTCCTTCACCGCGTAGGCCAGCAGATGCGCAGTCGAGTGCCGGATCAGCTCGACGCCCTCCCTGTCCCGCTCCGTCACCACGGCCACGTCAGCGTCGTGCTCGATTCGATACGTAACGTCGACGAGCTTTCCGTCGACTTTGCCGGCGAGAGCAGCGCGCGCGAGCCCCGGGCCGATTGCCCTTGCGATCTCCGCTACAGTGACCGGGGCGGGAAAGACTTTGAGCGTGCCGTCGGGGAGACGGATGTTAGGCATGGATCGATCTGCAGCAAAACCGCGCGTTGAACGCCGCTAGGCGTGCGTTCCAACGCGCGGAGCCAAGACGGCGACTACGCCGCCTTCAACAGTAAAAATTGGTAGGCGCGATTGGACTCGAACCAACGACCCCCACCATGTCAAGGTGATGCTCTAGCCAGCTGAGCTACGCGCCTGGAGAGCGCTGAATTCTATCGGAAAGGGGCGCCCCGCACAAACCGCGCCCTTGGTAACCGGAGCTCATTCAGCCGCCCCAGCGCTTCGAGCGCGAGTCGTAGCTGTACGGCCGATACTTGAAGACGACGTGGCCGCAGGACAGGACGTATTCGCCCGCGGCCGGCACATATGTCATCGGCGCCCCGCCCGGACACTTGGCTACTGCAAGGGCGTACTTGGGAACCAGCTTCTCCAGGGCGTCGGGATAGGAACCTTGATCGCGTTTGAACGCTGAAAGCGCGGAGGCCATCTGCGTTCCGCGGGTTTCGACCACCACCATGTCCTTCTCACCCCCGCTGTACAAATCTATCGCGATGTACGCGGCGCCGAGGGCGACCGCGATCAGGACCAGCACGATGACTTGGCTCATCCCTCTTTGAGAATACGATCCAGGCATGTCTTGCCCTCCCAGGTTCGAGGTTTGTTGGCGGTGAATCTTACCGCAGGCCGAGCATCTCCGCCGCGTGCTTGCGGGTCGTCGCGGTGATCGCCACGCCTCCCAGCATGCGTGCGATCTCCTCGATTCGCGACTTCTGGTCGAGCACGGCGACGCGGCTGCGGGCCGCCCCGCTTTCAGCGCCCTTGGCCACGGACCATTGCTCACGCGCCTGGGCAGCGACCTGCGGGAGATGCGTCACGCAAAGGACCTGTCGCTCTTCTCCCAGCGCCCGCAGCTTTCTGCCCACCACCTCCGCAACCGCACCCCCGATGCCCGCGTCGACTTCATCGAAGATCAGCGTCGGCACCGCCGCGGCCCTGCTCGTGATCACCTGGATCGCGAGACTGATCCGCGAAAGCTCGCCTCCCGAGGCCACCTTTGCCAGAGACCGCGGCTCGGTCCCCGGATTGGTCGAGACAAGGAACTCGACTTGCTCGTTGCCCGCTGCGCTGCCGTCGGGGAGAAGCGAGCGCAGCTCGACCTCGAAGCGCCCCCCCGACATGGCCAGCTCCTTCATTGCCGCGTTGACCTCGCGAGCCAGCTTTGCCGCAGCCTTGCCGCGCTCGGTGCTGAGCCGCGACGCCGCCTCATCATAGCGCGAGCGCGCCGCCTGTTCCTGCCTCGCCAGAACCTCCAGATCCGCGGTCATTTCCAGGTCCTTGAGGCGCTGTTTCAGGGAGATCAGAAGCTCCGGCAGCGCCTCGGGTCGCACCCGAAGCTTGCGCGCCGCGCCGTGCACGCTTTCAAGCCGCTGTTCGACTTCGCGCAGCCGCGCCGGGTCGAGCTCGATTCGATCGGCGTAGTGGCGCAACGCGTAGGCCGCTTCGCGGAGCTGCGCCTCGCCCGACTCGAGAAGGGCGACGGTTTCGCGCAGCGTCGCGTCGTATTCCGTGAGAGGACGCAGCCGCGAAAGCGCCCCCGACAATGCGCCCAGCGCGGCGCTCTCGGATTCAGAGAGCAGATCGATGGCGTTGCGCGCCCCTTCCATCAGGCTCGCCGCGTGCGCGAGCCGGCCGTGCTCCGATTGGATGGTGTCCCATTCGCCCGGCGCGAGCGCGAGCCGCGACAGCTCTTCGACCTGCCAGCTGAGCTGCTCGCGCTCGACATTGCGCGCTGCCGCATTGTGCTCGCGGTCCAGGCGCACCCGGCAGAGCCTCTCCCAGTCGCGGTACGCGTCTCCCGTCTCCCCCGCGAGGGAGGCGAGTCCCGCGTGCAAATCGAGAACCGATCGCTGCGCCTCCGCCTTCAGCAGGGACTGGTGGGCGTGCTGCCCGTGGATGTCGACGAGGCGCTCCCCTGCCTCGCGCAACTGGTTGACCGTGGCGGTGTGCCCGTTGATGAAGCCGCGAGAGCGGCCGCCGCGATCGACCACGCGGCGCAGCAGCACGCGGTTCGAGTCTCCTTCCAGGGCCTGCTCGCCAAGCCAGCGGCCCAGTCCGGCCAGTCCCTCGATCGAGAACTCCGCGGTGACGTCGGCACGCTCCGCGCCAGAGCGGACCTGCTCGGCTCCCGCGCGGTCTCCGAGCGCCAATGAGAGCGCGTCGATCAGGATGGACTTGCCGGCGCCCGTCTCGCCGGTCAGGGCTGTGAATCCCGGATGAAACTCCAGCTCAAGGCGGTCGACTATCGCGAAGTCCTGGATCGACAGGTTGAGCAGCATCTTGCGTCAGAGCCCTTCGCTCCAATGCAGCTTCTGGCGCAGCATGGCGAAGTAGCTGTAGCCGGGAGGATGGACGAACTTGATGGTGTGCTCGGCGCGCCGGATGAGCACCCGGTCGCCTTCCCGAAGATCGCACTGCAACTGACCGTCGAAATGCAGCCGCGCTTCGATCGCGCGTTTCAACGACACCTGGATCACCGATCGATCGCTGATCATGATCGGTCGATTCGACAAGGTGTGCGGCGAAATCGGGACCAGAGCGAAACCGGGCACGCCGGGCTGCACGATCGGTCCGTCCGCCGATAGGGCGTACGCGGTCGAGCCCGTGGGGGTTGCGACGATCAGTCCGTCCGCGCGCAGGTCGTAGACGAACTCGCCGTCGATATTCACGACGAACTCGATCAACCTCCCGACCGAGCCCTTGTTCACGACGGCATCATTGAGCGCGAGGGTTTCGAGTGTCACCTCGCCGCCGCGCCACACCTCGGCGGCGAGCATCGTGCGTTCCTCGATGACGTGCCTGCCCGCGAGCACTTCGGCCATCACGTCGATCATCTTCGAGGATGCGATATCGGTCATGAAGCCCAGCCGGCCTTGATTCACGCCGACCAGAGGAACGTCCCGGCCGGCCAGGCTCCGCGCCGCGCTGAGCATGCTCCCGTCACCGCCTTGAACCACGACCAAGTCGGCCCGCCGGCCGATCTCGGCGTAGTCCGCAACGGAAAACCCGTTCACGCGGTGCGTCGCCGCAGTCTCCTTCTCCACCAGAACGGCGCATCCCTGCTTGTTCAGATAGGCGCCCAGGGCGCCGAGCGCCCTCGCGACGCCGGCGGAGTCGTTGCGACCGATCAAAGCTACGGTCTTGAAAGCGGGCATACCGTCATTAAATCATGCCCCTGCAGGGGTGACAAAAGCGGTTGCGTGCGCGCGCACAACCTCAAGGAGGGCGATTCGGTAGAATCGCAAGCTATGCTGGACCGCCGCGCACAGATGCTCCTCAAGACCCTGGTGGAACGGTACATCGCTGAGGGCGAGCCGGTCGGGTCGCGAGCCTTGTCGAGATATTCCGGCCTGGACCTGAGCCCGGCCACCATCCGCAACGTGATGGCCGACCTCGAGCAGCTTGGGTTCGTCGCGAGTCCCCATACGTCGGCCGGCCGGGTGCCGACCAACCGCGGCTACCGTTTTTTCGTCGACACCTTGCTTACGGTCAAGGAGCTCGACCGGGTCGAGATCAGCCAGCTCAGGATCAATATTCATCCGGACCACCCGCAGCGGGTGATCAGCGCGGCCTCGCAGCTCCTCTCGGACCTTACCCACTTCGCCGGAGTCGTCGTCGCGAACAAGCGCAAGACCCCGGCATTCCGACACGTAGAATTCCTCGCCCTCTCTGACAAGCGCGTCCTGCTGATCATCGTGACGCCCGAAGGCGACGTTCAGAATCGCATACTGTTCATGGAGAAGGCCTACACGCCTTCGGAGCTGACGACCGCAGCGAACTTCCTCAACCAGAACTACGCAGGCCTGACTTTCGAGGAGATCCGCGGTCGCATCCACGCGGAGATGAAGCAGCTCAGGGAAGACATGACTCAGCTCATGACAGCCGCGCTGGACGCGGGAAGCGAAGCGCTCTCGCAGTCGACCAGCAGCTACGTCGTATCCGGCGAGAGAAACCTGCTCGACTCGGACGATCTGGCGTCCAACATGTCGCGGCTTCGGGAGCTGTTCGAGCTGTTCGAGAAGAAGACGATCCTCATGCAAATACTCGAGCTCAGCACTCGCGCGCAAGGCGTCCAGATTTTTATCGGCGGCGAATCCGGAATCGCACCACTCGACGAGTGCAGCGTGGTAACGGCCCCCTACGAAGTCGACGGCCAGGTGATCGGCACCGTCGGCGTGATCGGGCCAACGCGCATGGCCTACGAGCGGGTGATTCCCATCGTCGACATCACCGCCAAGCTGCTGTCGAGCGCGCTCTCGCAGCAGTGACCCGGCGTTGAGGACGAACAGCTATCCTGGAGCGGACCCGCGGGAAGGCAGGTTCGCGAAAGCAGCGGTCCTGCTCATCAACCTCGGCACGCCCGACGCCCCTACCCCTGGGGCGGTGCGCCGCTATCTTAGACAATTCCTCTCCGACCCTCGCGTCATAGAAATCCCCCGCGCCCTCTGGCTGCCGCTTCTGCACGGCTTGGTACTCAATACGCGACCGCGGCAATCGGCGCGAAAGTACGCGAGCATCTGGTACGAGGAAGGCTCCCCGCTCAGGGTGCACACGGAGCGGCAAGCGCGCCTGCTCGGGAAGCGCATCGGGCCGCTGGCCCGCGTGGACTTCGCGATGCGCTACGGCGAGCCCTCGATTCCCGGCGTGCTGGGTCGCCTCAAGGCCGAGGGGCACGAACGGATCCTGGTGTTCCCCCTCTATCCCCAGTACGCCGCAAGCACGACCGCGAGCGCGGTCGATCATGTCTTCGAGTTCCTGCGCGGGACGCGCGATCTGCCCGAGATCCGGCTGGTCAAGGAGTTTCACGATCATCCCGCGTATCTGGACTCTCTCGCCGGCCTGGTGCGCGAGCACTGGCAGCGGTCGGGGCGCTCCCACAAGTTGATCATGAGCTTTCACGGACTTCCTCAGTACACGGTCGCCAGAGGGGATCCCTACTCGCTGCAATGTCAGCGGACCGCACGCCTGCTGGCCGAGCGCCTGGGTCTTGCAGCAGCCGAATGGCAGACCACTTTCCAGTCACGCTTTGGCCGCACGGCATGGATCGAGCCCTACACCTCGGAGGCGCTCGCCGATTGGGGGCGGCGGGGCGTCGAGCGCGTGGACGTGATCTGCCCGGGCTTCGTCGCCGACTGCCTGGAGACGCTCGAGGAGATGGGAATCGAAGGCCGAAAGGTTTTCCTCGACTCCGGAGGGCGGGAATTTCATCTGCTACCCTGCCTCAACGAGCGCGCGGACTGGATAGATGCCCTCGCGGCCATGGTGCGGCAGCATCTTTCCGGGTGGATCGAAGGACTGGTCCCGGCCCCTTGAAATCCACCGACGGGGCCCCAGTTACAAGCGCCGGCAAAATCCAATCGCGACCATCGTCCACTCCTATCTGCGGAGACCAGCATGTCTGACCCGGACCAAACCAGTTCCCCGACCACCACGGGCGATGCCCCTCTCGGAGAACCGCCCGCCCCAGAACAGGTATCGGCGACCGACCCGGCCGAGCTCCTGAGGCAGGCGGAAGCAAGGGTGCAGCAACACCACGATGCGTGGCTTCGAGCCAAAGCCGAGGCGGACAATATCCGCAAGCGGACGGCCGTCGAGCTCGCCAACGCGTACAAGTACGCCATCGAGTCAGTGGCGGTCGAGCTCCTGCCAGTCAAGGACGGCCTGGAGGCTACCCTGGCCGCGGATTCGGCCTCGCTGGAATCCCTGAAGAACGGCGTCGAGCTGACTCTGAAGCAGTTGAGCACAGTATTCGGGAAGGCCGGCCTCACGGAAATCAACCCCGGAGGTGAGAAATTCGACCCCCACCAGCACCAGGCGATCAGCATGCTCCCGTCCGAAAAGGAGCCCAACACCGTGATCAACGTGCTGCAGAAGGGCTACAGCCTTCATGACCGGGTAATCCGGCCAGCGCTGGTGACAGTCGCCAAGCCCAAGGACCCGCAAGCTTGAAGTTGGGGGATTGATCCCCATATCGACATCCGGGTTATTTGTCAGGGAATTCAAAAGGAACGGTTATGGGAAAGATCATCGGAATCGACCTTGGGACAACCAACTCCTGCGTCGCGATCATGGAAGGCGGCAAGCCCAAGGTGATCGAGAACTCTGAGGGGTCGCGGACCACGCCGTCGATAGTCGCTTACATGGAGGAGGGCGAGATCCTCGTCGGGGCGCCGGCGAAGCGCCAGGCGGTGACCAACCCGAAGAACACCCTGTACGCCATCAAACGCCTCATCGGACGCAAGTTCGAGGAGAAGGAGGTCCAGAAGGACATCGACCTCATGCCCTACAAGATCGCCAAGGCGGACAACAGCGACGCCTGGGTCGAGATCCGCGGGAAGAAGATCGCGCCGCCGGAGGTGTCGGCGCAGGTGTTGCGCAAGATGAAAAAGACGGCCGAGGACTATCTGGGCGAGGAATGCACCGAAGCGGTTATCACGGTGCCCGCGTACTTCAACGACTCGCAGCGCCAGGCGACCAAGGACGCCGGCCGCATCGCAGGTCTCGAGGTGAAGCGCATCATCAACGAGCCCACCGCGGCGGCGCTCGCCTTCGGCCTGGACAAGAAGGAAGGCGACCGCAAGATCGCCGTCTACGATCTGGGCGGCGGCACGTTCGACATCTCCATCATCGAAATCGCCGAGGTCGAAGGCGAGCACCAGTTCGAGGTGCTCTCGACCAACGGCGACACTTTCCTGGGCGGCGAGGACTTCGATCAGCGCCTGATCGACTACCTCTGCGACGAATTCAAGAAGGAACAAGGCCTCGATCTGAGGAACGACGTTCTCGCGCTGCAGCGTCTGAAAGAGGCTGCGGAGAAAGCCAAGATCGAGCTCTCCTCGAGCCAGCAGACCGAGATCAACCTGCCCTACATCACGGCCGACAAGAGCGGTCCGAAGCACCTGGCGATCAAGATCACCCGCGCCAAGTTCGAGAGCTTGGTGGAGGACCTGATCGAGAAGACGGTCGAACCGTGCCGGATCGCGCTGAAGGACGCGGGGCTCAAGATCGCGGATATCGAGGACGTGATCCTGGTCGGGGGCATGACCCGCATGCCCAAGGTCCAGGAGACGGTGAAGGATTTCTTCGGCAAGGAGCCGCGGAAGGACGTCAATCCCGACGAGGCCGTCGCAGTGGGTGCGGCGGTGCAGGGCGGTGTGTTGAAGGGCGACGTCAAGGACGTGCTGCTCCTGGACGTGACACCGTTGTCGCTCGGCATCGAAACGCTCGGTGGCGTGATGACCAAGCTCATCCAGAAGAACACGACCATACCGACGAAGGCCCAGCAGGTGTTTTCGACCGCAGACGACAACCAGTCGGCCGTGACCATCCACGTGCTCCAGGGCGAGCGCGACATGGCCGCGGGCAACAAGAGCCTGGGGCAATTCAACCTCGAAGGCATTCCGCCTGCTCCCCGCGGCATGCCGCAGATCGAGGTCACCTTCGACATCGATGCAAACGGCATCCTGCACGTCTCGGCCAGAGACAAGGCGACCGGCAAGGAGAACAAGATCACCATCAAGGCGAACTCGGGGCTGAGCGAGGGCGAGATCCAGCGCATGGTCAAGGATGCCGAAGCCCACGCTGCGGAAGACAAGAAGCAGATCGAGGTCGTGACCGCTCGCAATCAGCTCGACTCGCTGGTGCACTCGGTCCGGAAATCGCTGAAGGACTACGGGGACAAGCTCGGGACCGACGAGAAATCCAAGATCGAGGCCGCCCTCAAGGGTGCAGAAGAAGCGATGAAGTCCGACGAGAAGGCGAAAATCGACACGGCGGCGCAGGAGCTTGCACAGGCGGCGCAGAAACTCGGCGAGAAGATGTACGCCGATCAGCAGAAGCAGGGCGCCAAGGCCGACGACGAGGCCAAGGCGTCCAAGCCTGCGGACGAGGGCAATGTGGTCGATGCCGAATTCACCGAGGTGAAGGACCGGAAAAGCTGAGCGGCGCAAGTGCCGCATTGCTTGGCCGGATCGAGTCGCGCATGCCGGGGCTCGATCCGGCCACGTTCGCATTTGCAGGTATGAGGATCCATGGCGAAGCGGGACTACTATGAGGTGCTGGGCGTCAATCGCGACGCCGACGAGGACACCATCAAGAAGGCCTACCGGCGCCTGGCGATGAAGCACCATCCGGACCGGAATCCGGACAACCCGAAGGCCGAAGAGCATTTCAAAGAAGCCAAGGAGGCGTACGAAGTCCTGACCGATGCGGACAAGCGCGCCGCGTACGACCGGCACGGCCACGCGGGGATCGACCCGCGCGCGGGCATGGCGGGCGGCGCCGGATTCGCGAACTTCGCCGACGCCTTCGGCGATATCTTCGGCGACATCTTCAATCAGGCTCGCGGCGCCCGTCCCTCGGTGTACCGCGGCGCCGATCTGCGCTACAACCTCGAGGTGCCGCTCGAGCAGGCGGCCCGCGGCACCGAAACCCGGATACGCATTCCCACCTACGAGGATTGCGAGACCTGCAAAGGCACGGGCGCGAAGCCCGGAACGATCCCGCGAACCTGCCCCACGTGCGAAGGCCAGGGACAGGTGCGCATGCAACAGGGATTCTTCTCCATCCAGCAGACCTGCCCGAAGTGCCATGGCACCGGCAAGATCGTGCAGGACCCCTGCCCGTCCTGCCACGGAGCGGCGCGCGTAAAGAAGCAGAAGACGCTCTCGGTCAAGATTCCCGCGGGGGTCGACGACGGAGACCGCATCCGGCTCTCGGGCGAAGGTGAGCCGGGCGTCAATGGAGGGCCGGCCGGCGATCTGTACGTGCAAATCCAGGTGAAGCCGCACCCGGTTTTTCAGCGCGCCAACGACGACCTGCACTGCGAAATGCCGGTGAGCTTCGCGACGGCGGCTCTGGGGGGAGAGATCGAGATCCCGACGCTCGACGGCTCCGCGAAGATCAGGATTCCTTCCGAGACCCAATCGGGGAAGGTGTTCCGCCTGCGGGGCAAGGGTATCCGCGGGGTGCGCAGCCGCGACCACGGCGATCTGCTGTGCCACGTGGTGGTCGAGACCCCGGTGAACCTCACCGAGCGGCAGCGGGAGTTGCTTCGCGAATTGGAGACGATCACCCAGATGGACCGGGCGCGGCATAGCCCACGCGCCAAATCTTGGATGGAGAAGGTCAGGGAGTTCTTCGCCCCCTAGGCGCCTGCCGCCCGCCAGACCCAGGCTTGCTTAAGTATCAATGGATTGCGAGTCCACGGTGCCCGGCCTCTCGACTTTGCTCTAGAATTTGAACCTTATATTGGAGGCTTGATGTTCCGGGTGACATCCTTAGCGCTGCTGGCCGCCCTTTCCACTCCGGCTCTCGGTCAGGTACAGGGCGTGACATCCAAGACGATCCTCCTTGGCCAATCGGCCGCGTTTTCCGGCCCGGCAGCCAAGCTCGGGATCGAGATGAACGCAGGCACCAAGGCGTATTTCGATCACGTCAACGCACAAGGTGGAGTGTTCGGCAGGAGGATCGAGCTCAAGACGCGTGATGATCGGTACGAGAGCGACCTCTGCGTCGAGAACACCAAGAAGTTCATCGAGGAAGACAAGGTCTTCGCTCTGGTTTCCTATGTCGGCACGCCCACGACCGCCGCGGCGATGCCGGTGTTCACGCAAGCCAAGGTGCCTCTGGTCGGCCCGTTCACCGGGGCAGAGTCTCTCCGCAGTCCGGTCAACCGCTACATCTTCAATGTCCGCGCAAGCTACTACGACGAGACGGAGAAGATCGTCGAGCAGCTCGTTTCCACGGGCAACCACAGGATCGCGGTTTTCTACCAGGACGACGCATACGGCCAGGCAGGCTTGAAAGGCGTGCAGATCGCCATGGACCGGCGCAAGCTCAAGATCGCCGCGCTGGGCAAGGTGGAGCGCAATACCGTCAAGGTCGAAGACGCGGTAAGGACGATCAACGCTGCGGAGCCTGATGGCGTCGTGATGATCTCCGCGTATACCTCGATAACGGAATTCGTCCGGCAAATGAAGCGCGCGGGAAGCACGACTCAGTTCTACAATGTCTCCTTCGTGGGCAGCAAGGCGCTGGCCGACGCGCTCAAGGAGGAAGGCTACGGGGTCGCGATTTCGCAGGTCGTTCCGTTTCCGTGGAGCCCAAGCGTCCCCATCGTCAAGGAATACCAGGAGGTCATGACGAAGTCCGGAGACACGAACTTCAACTTTTCTAGCCTCGAAGGCTATATCGTGGGTAAAGTAATGACCGAAGGACTGCGCCGTGCCGGCAGGGATTTGACTCGTGAGAAGCTGGTCTCGGCTCTGGAAGGGATGAGCAACGTCGATCTGGGCGAGTTCATGGTGAATTTCTCGCCCAGCAACCATAGCGGCTCGAAATTCGTCGACCTGACGATGATCGGACGAGGGGGCAAGTTCGTTAAGTAGACATAAGCGCCGTGGCGAAGCGGCCGGAGGTCTTCATAGGAGGAGGGAAGATGAGATTGATGCGCGCACTAACCACGGCCTTTTGGGCGTTGGCTTGGCTGGTTTCCGCGGGCAGCGTTCATGCCCAGGGCGTGACGAAAACGACCGTCCTTATCGGTCAGTCGTCCCCGTTCTCGGGCAGCAACAAGGAACTGGGCGACGACATCCGTGAAGGAATCCAGGCATATTTCAAGCAGGTCAACGACGCGGGCGGCATCCACGGCCGGACCTTCCAGCTGATATCGCTCGACGACGGAAACGACGCGAAACGCTCGGGCGAAAACGCGAGAATCCTGATCGAGCAAAGAGGCGTGCTGGCGCTCATCGGGTATGCCAGCGCGACCTTGAGCCTCCCCGCACTGCCTTTCGTCGAGAAGGGCAAGCTGGCGTTCGTCGGGCCGTTCACCGGCGCCGACCCGATGCGCGCGTTCCGTCGCAACGTGTACAACATACGCGCGAGCTACGCGGACGAGCTCGAGAAGATCGTCGACTTCTATACAACGACAGGCATGAAGAAGTTCTCGATCATCCACTACGACGACGCCGTGGGAAAGGAAAACCTCGCGGCCGTCGAGAGCGCGCTCGGCGCCCGCGGGCTGAAGCCCGCTTCGATCGGCTCGCTGAAGCGCAATCAAACGGACCTCGGAGCCGCGGTCTCGGACGTCGTCAAGGCTTCCCCCGACGTCGTCATCGCCACCACGCTCTACAAGACGACCGGCGATTTCATCAAGGGCGCGAAGAAGGCCGGATCGGTGGCGCAATTTGCGAGCACGTCCTTCGTCGGGGCCAGCGCGCTGGCGACCGAACTCGGCGATCAGGGCACAGGGGTCGTCGTGGCGCAGGTCGTGCCGCCTTACTCCAGAACGTCGGTCGCGATCGTGAGGGAATACCAGGCAGCGATCGAGAAATCGCTCGGGAAGAAGGATTTCTCGTTCACTTCGCTCGAATCCTACATCGGGGCGAAAGTCCTCGTCGAGGCCGTGCGCCGCGCCGGCGCCAATCCCACGCGCGAGGGAGTGATGAAAGCGCTCGATTCGATGCAGAATTTCAACGTCGGCGGCTACGTGGTCGACTTCAGTCCCACGAACCACAATGGGTCCAAGTTCGTGGAGCTGACGGCAATCAGCAAGGCGGGCAGGTTCGCCTACTAGGTTTTTTCGCAGAGCGACTCAGACGCGGCGCCAACTCGTACCCTGAGGGCCGTCTTCTAGGACGACGCCCTTACCGAGGAGCGCGGAACGAATCTCGTCGGCGCGCCGGAAATCCCTGGCACGACGCGCCTCGTACCTTTCGGCGATCATCGCCGCGATCTCCGCTTCGGAGATTCCGCCTTGCGCGGTTCCCGAGCGCAGAAAATCGTCGCTTTCGCGTCCCAGCAGCCCCAGCACACCGCCCAGCGCGCGCAGCTGCGCAGCGGCCTTCGACGAATTCGCGCGGTTGGACTCGCCGGCCAGCTCGAAGAGGACAGCCACCGCCTCGGGCGTGTTGAAGTCGTCGTCCATGGCGTCGCGGAAGCGGCGACCGCGGGTCTCCGCCCAATCCGGTGCCGAAGGGCCTCGGGCCGCCCCCTTCAACGCGGTGTATAGCCTGGACAGGGCCTGCCTCGCCTCTGTCAGCTGATCGTCGGAGTAGTTGAGCGGGCTGCGGTAGTGCGCACGCGCGATGAAGAAGCGAATGACCTCGGCATCGTGGCGCGCAAGCAGCTCGCGGATCGTGGCGAAATTGCCGGTCGACTTCGACATCTTTTGATCTTGAACGCGGACGAAGCCGTTGTGCATCCAATACCCGACGAAGGGCTTGCCGTCGCCTGCCGCCGCCTCGGATTGCGCGATCTCGTTCTCATGGTGCGGAAACTGGAGGTCTTGTCCGCCGCCGTGGATGTCGAAATGCGATCCCAGCAGCTTCGTGCTCATCGCGGAGCACTCGATGTGCCAGCCCGGGCGGCCGTCGCCCCAGGGAGACGGCCACGCGGGCTCGCCCGGCTTGGCCCTCTTCCAAAGAACGAAATCGAGGGGATCGTGCTTGGTCGAATCGACTTCGACGCGCTCCCCGGCGCGCAGGTCATCCAGTGATTTGCCCGAGAGCTTTCCGTAGCCGGGAAACCTGCGGACCGAGAAATTCACGTCGCCGCTTCCCGACCGATAGGCGATGCCTCGCTTCTGCAGCTCCCCTATCATCCCGAGCATCTCGGCCAGGTGGGCCGTAGCGCGCGGCTCCATATCGGGCTTTTGCACGCCCAGAGCCGAGATATCCTCGTCCATGTAGCGGATGAAGCGCTCGGTGAGGCTGGCCACGGATTCGCCGGACTCCGCGGCACGCCGGATGATCTTGTCGTCGATATCCGTGATGTTGCGCACATAGATCAGCGGATACCCGCTCGCGCGAAGCCAGCGCTGCACCACATCGAACGCGACGAGCATCCGCGCGTGTCCGAGGTGGCAGTAGTCGTAGACGGTCATCCCGCAGACGTACATTCTCACCCGGGCAGGATCCAGCGGCGCAAAAGGCCGTTTCTCCCGGCTGAGACTGTCGTAGATTTTCAGCACGCGACGATCATCCGTCGCTTGCTGGCGCCCGGACGTTGAATTCCGCTAGACTTTACGAGGTTCTTGATAGAATGGAACGCACGACCTCGACCCGAAAAAGTATAGCACAATGACCCCTCTCGCCCGCGCACTTCCGACGCCCTCCTCTTTCGCAATCGCTCTCAAGATCGCCGCGCTCGCCCTTCTGGTCACAGGGACCTCGTACGCTCGGGCCGAGAATCCCCGCGTGGAGTTCAAGACGACCATGGGAGCCTTCACTCTCGAGCTCTATCCGGACAAAGCTCCGAAGACCGTCGAGAATTTCCTGCAGTACGTGAACAGCGGCTTCTACAAGGGAACGATATTTCACCGGGTCATCGACAATTTCATGATCCAGGGCGGCGGCTTCAATCCCGACATGAAGCAGAAGGAGACGCGCGGCCCGATCGAGAACGAAGCCGGAATCGCAATGAAGGCCGGATTGAAGAACGAGCTCGGAACCATTGCGATGGCGCGGACTTCGATTCCGAACTCGGCGACGGCCCAGTTTTTCATCAATGTCAAGGACAACGGCTTTCTGGACTACAAGGACCCCTCGCCGCAGGGCATCGGATATGCGGTCTTCGGCCGGGTCATCGAAGGAATGAACACCGTGCTCCGGATCTCCAGGGTGGACACCACGACGGTCGCGGGGAATCAGAATGTCCCGCAGAGGCCCATCATCATCGAGTCGGTAACCGTCAAATCGGGCAAGTAAGGTCATGGTCAGACTGCACACGAATCATGGCGTCATCGACGTGGAGCTCGATGCGAAGCAGGCTCCGGAAACCTCCCGGAATTTTCTCGCCTATGTCGAATCCGGGTTCTACTCCAACACGGTCTTTCACCGGGTGATCGACGGGTTCATGATCCAGGGCGGCGGGTTCGAGCCGGGAATGCGCCAGAAGCCCACCCGCGGCTCGATCAAGAACGAGGCCGACAACGGTCTGAAAAACGACCGCTATACGATCGCCATGGCGAGGACCTCCGACCCGCACTCGGCGTCCAGCCAGTTCTTCATAAACGTCAAGGACAACGATTTCCTCAACCACACCGCTCCCGACGCCGACGGCTGGGGCTACTGCGTCTTCGGCAGGGTCGTCGTGGGGCAGGCGATCGTCGACAAGATCAAGGGCGTCAAGACGGGCAAGCGCGGATTCCACTCGGACGTGCCCTTAGACGACGTAGTGATCGAGCGAGCCGAGGTGGTGTAGGGCGCAATCTTTGGGGGTCGAGGGATCCTCAATCCATGGCGGTCTTTTTCATCTCCGACCTTCATCTGTGCGACGCGAGGCCGGATGTCAACCGGATATTTTTCGACTTCCTCCGCGGCCCTGCGCGCGAAGCGGAATCGCTCTACATCCTGGGCGACCTGTTCGAATACTGGGCCGGTGACGACGATCTCGGCGATCCGTTCAACGGGTCGATTGCCGGGGCCCTGGGTGAATATTCGCGGGCCGGCATCCCCGTGCGCTTCATGCACGGGAACAGGGACTTTCTCCTGAACGGAGAGTTCGCGAAGGCGTCAGGAGGACATCTCATCGACGACCCTCACACCCTCGATCTCTTCGGAAAGCGTACGCTGCTCATGCACGGGGACACGTTGTGCACCGACGATCTGGACTACCAGAAATTCCGGGTCCAGGTACGCAATCCGGCATGGCAAAAGGGCTTTCTCGCCCTGCCCTTGGATCGGCGCAAGCGGCAGATCGAGGCCGTGCGCCAGACGAGCGAATCGGAGAAGACCCGCAAAGCGCCCGAGATCATGGACGTCAATCCGGGCGCCGTGGACGCGGCGCTCCGTAAGCACGCCTACCCCCGGCTGATCCACGGCCACACTCATCGGCCCGCCCGCCACGTTCACCGCGTCGACGGAAAGACCTGCGAGCGCTGGGTTCTCGCCGACTGGTACCGCTCCGGAAGCTACCTGCGCTGCGACGAGAGCGGGTGCACCCCCGTGCAACTGACCTGACGCCTATCGTCCCAGACCGCGCTCCAGGTCGGCGCGGATGTCCCCGGGAGATTCCAGGCCTACCGCCACGCGCAGCAGACCCTCGGTGATCCCGGCGCGCGCTCGCGCCTCCTGTGAAATCCTGCCGTGAGTCGTGGTCGCGGGGTGCGTGATGGTGGTCTTCGTATCGCCGAGGTTTGCGGTGATCGAGATCAGGCGCGTCGAATCGACGACCTTCCAGGCGCCCTCTCTGCCGCCGTTCACTTCGAAGGAAACGACGGCGCCGCCCGAGCGCTGCTGCCTTGCGGCAAGCTCGTGCTGGGGATGCGAAGCGAGCCCCGGGTAGTACACCTTTCGGACGCCGGGATGCGCTTCCAGCCATTCCGCCACCTCGAGCGCGCTCCGCGACTGCGCCTCCATGCGTATCCTCAGGGTCTCGAGACCCTTGAGCAGCACCCAGGCATTGAACGGCGACAGGCTCGGACCCGCGGTACGAAGGAAACCGTATATCCCGTCCATCACCAGCTCGCGCCTGCCGAGTATCGCGCCGCCGAGCACTCGGCCCTGCCCGTCCAGATATTTCGTCGCGGAATGGATGACGAGATCCGCTCCGAATTCGATCGGGCGCTGGAGAGCGGGGCTGCAAAAGCAGTTGTCGACGACCAGCAAGGCCCCCTTCGCGTGCGCGAGGTCTGCGAGCGCGCGGATGTCGAAGACCTCCGTCAGCGGATTCGAGGGCGTTTCGACGTAGAGGAAGCGAGTATTGGGCCGCAACGCCGCCTTCCACGCCGCCGGCGCGGAGCCGTCCACATAGGTGGTTTCAATGCCGAACTTGGAAAGCACGGCGCTGAACAGCTGCACGGTGGCGCCGAACACCCCGGAAGAAGAGACCACGTGGTCGCCGGACTTGAGCAGCGCCATGGCGCCAGCGAGGATCGCCGACATTCCCGAGGCCGTGGCGACGCAGGCCTCCGCGCCCTCCATCGCCGCGAGCCGCTCCTGGAACGCCGTAACGGTGGGATTGGTGAAGCGCGAATAGATGTTGCCGGCCTCGCTCCCCTGGAATCGCGCGGCCGCCTGCGCGGCGTTCTCGAACACGAAGCTCGAGGTGAGGTACAGCGCCTCGGAGTGCTCGTTGAACTGGCTACGCGCGATTCCGGCGCGGACCGCCAAGGTTTCGATGTCGTAGTTCTGCATTCGTCGTCCCGAAAATAAAAGACCCGTCCAGCTTTCGCTAAGACGGGTCGTTGCCGCGCTTTAGCCGTATTTTTTACGCGCCCGCAAGCTGGGGATCAAATCGGCGCAAGCCGCACCTTACTATCTCGGGCGCGCGATGTCAATCACCTCGCGCCTCAGGCGGCGTTGAGATCCAGCTGATTGCCTTCGCTGTCTTCTTCGCTTTCCTGCCTACCCGCGTCGCGCTGCTTCTCGACGGAAGCGAGGTACTCGCTCGTGACGTCTCCGGTGATGTAGACGCCGTCGAAGCACGAGGTCTCGAACTGCGTGAGCTTCGGGTTGACCGCGCGCACCGCAGCCTTGAGGGCGTCCAGATCCTGATAGATGACAGCGTCGGCCCCGATCTCGCGCGCCACCTGCTCGTCGCTCCGCCCGGTCGCAATCAGCTCCGAGCGCGTCGGCATATCGATGCCGTAGACGTTCGGAAACCGCACCGGCGGCGCGGCCGATGCGAAGAACACCTTGTTCGCCCCGGCCTCCCGCGCCATCTGCACGATCTCGCGACTCGTCGTCCCCCTGACGATCGAGTCGTCGACGATCAGGACGTTCTTTCCCTTGAATTCGAGCCCGACCACGCTGAGCTTCCGGCGCACCGATTTCTTGCGAATCGTCTGTCCGGGCATGATGAACGTGCGCCCGATGTAGCGATTGCGGATGAAGCCTTCGCGGTAGGCAACGCCGAGACCGTGCGCCAGCTCGAGCGCGCTCGGGCGGCTCGTGTCGGGAACCGGAATGACGACGTCGACCTCGAGTCCGGGCATGGTGCGCTTGATCTTCTCGGCGAGGGAGCGCCCCATGTGGAGGCGACTTTCATAGACCGACACGCCGTCGATGACCGAATCGGGCCTGGCCAGATACACGTATTCGAAAATGCAGGGGGCAAGGACCGACTTGGCCGCGCACTGACGGCTGTTGAATTTGCCTCCCTCGTCGATGAAGACGGCTTCGCCCGGCATGACGTCGCGCATGAGCTCGAAGCCGAACGCGGCGAGGGCCACGCTCTCGGAGGCGACCAGGTACTCGGGGCCTTCGTCGGTCTGATTGCGGCCGATCACCAGCGGACGGATTCCGAACGGGTCGCGGAACGCAAGCAGGCCGTAGCCCGCGACCATGGCGACCACGGCGTATGCACCCCGGCAGCGGCGGTGCACGTTGGCCACCGCGGTAAATATGGTCTCCGGGTCGAGCCTCTGGCCTCTCGCCGCCAGCTCGAGCTCGTGCGCCAGGATATTCAGCAGGACTTCCGAATCGGAGTTCGTGTTGATGTGGCGCAAGTCCTGGCGGAACATCTCCTGCTTCAGCTGCTCGGAATTCGTCAGGTTGCCGTTGTGGCCGAGGACGATCCCGAACGGGGAATTCACGTAGAACGGCTGGGCCTCGCCGGCGTTGAACGCAGAGCCGGCGGTGGGGTAGCGGCAGTGGGCGATGCCGGTCGCCCCCGGCAGCGAGCGCATGTTCCGCGTGCGGAACACGTCGCGGACCATGCCCGGCCCCTTGTGCATGTGAAACGTCTTGTGCTCCGACGTAACGATGCCGGCTGCGTCCTGCCCCCGGTGCTGCAGCAGCAGCAGGCCGTCATAGAGCAACTGATTGACGGGCGTCTTTGCCACCACTCCGAGAATGCCGCACATGGCTGTCCTGTCGCCTCAACGATACTTCAGGTGCTGCCCGAGTCGCGCGGGAAGATGCGGCCGCAGCGCCAGCGCCGCCGTCTCGAAGGGCCCGGAAAGAAAGGCTTCGCGCCAGAAGGCCTCGCGCGGAAGCGGCGTCAAGCCGGCGAGCAGCACGATGACGAGCACCACGAGCAGTCCTCTCACCAGTCCGAACAGAGATCCCATGGCCCGGTCGGCCGGGGCCAGGCCCGACGCGCGCACGGCGGAGGAGAGGGCCATGCCTGCGATCCATCCCGCCAGCAGCACCACGCCGAAAATGATCAGGAAGCCTATGAGCGCCGCCCACAGCGGCTGGAGGCTTTGCGGCATGAAGCCGGCGACATAGCTTCCGAAATACGTCGCGAGGACGAACCCTCCCACCCAGACTCCGAGCGACACCATTTCGCGCGACAGTCCGCGAAGGAGGCTGATCGCCACCGACACGACCAGAATGCCCAGCACGCCGATATCGAACAAAGTCATTTTTGCGCCACCTGCCCCACGTCCATGCCCAGGGACTTGAGCCTGTCGCGGGCTTTCTCCGCGGCGCCCCGGCTCGGGAACGGGCCGGCGCGCACGCGGATCTGCTCGCCCTGCTGTCCCATCAGGTGTTCAGTGTAACTCTTGATGCCCGCCGCGGTCGCCCGCTCCCGCACCTGCTTGGCGTTGTCGGGATTCGCGAATACGCCCAGCTGAAACACGAAAGCCTGGACGGCCTTTGGTTTCGCGCGCGGCTTCTCCGGGGCTTTGGCGGCTTCCTTCTTGGCGGCGGCGTCGGGAAGCGACGCCTTCTCGCCGGAACCCTTCGCCGCCTGTGGAGGATCGATTTTCTGCGGAGCCGCCGGCGCAGACTGCAGGGGCGGGAGCACCCGGGTCTTGAAAGGCCCGCCGTCCTGGCTTGGAATCTGCACGCTCAGCTCCTGCGGACCCGGCCTGGGCTTCTGATCGAGAATGATGGGCAGCACCACGACGACGAGCACCACCAGCGCAATCGCACCGACCAGCCGCCGACGCGCGCGGCGCCTCAGCAGGTTGGCGTCGTCTGACAATCGAACCTCCGATTCGGGTCAGTTCCGCTGAGCCCCGGACCCCCGCAAGACTTCCGCAACGGTATGGAAGGATCCAAAGACTACGATTCTATCATTTTCGCCTGCGCGTTTCCGCGCAGCGACGTAGGCATCGAGCGGGTTTCCGAAGCACGCGACCTTTCCGCCTGCCCCCGCGCGGCCCAGGGCCTCGGCCAGCGTGCTCGCTTTCGCGCCTCGGGGGACCGCAAGGTCCGCGGCGAACCAGGCGGAGAACCTGTCCTTCAGCGCTCTGCACACGCCTTCGATGTCCTTGTCCTGGAGCATTCCGAATACGGCGTAGGTTTCGGGATAGAAACCCATCGCGCCGAGATTGTCGGCCAGCACGCGCGCCGCCTGCGGGTTGTGCGCGACGTCCAGAATCACGGCCGGCCGGCCGGGGAGAACCTGGAAGCGGCCGGGAAGCTCCACGCGGGCGAGACCGGTACGCACGTCCTGCATGGCCACGGGCAGCCGCGGGCGAAGCTCCTCCAGCGCTGCGAGCGCGGCAGCCGCGTTGGCGAGTTGGCGCTCTCCTCTCAGGGCCGGCGCCGCCAGGCCGCCGCGACGCCCGTTCGAACCCCAGTACGTCCATTGCTGGCCTTGCCGCCGGAACCCGAAGTCGCGACCGATCACGCGCAAGCTCGCCCCGATCGAGCCCGCGTGATCGAGGACGCTGCGCGGCGGGTCCGCATCCGCGACGATCGCGGGCTTGCCGGCGCGGAATATCCCGGCCTTCTCGGCGCCGATGCGCTCGCGCGTGTCTCCCAGATAGTCCATGTGATCGAGATCGACGGACGTCAGCAGCGCGCAGTCGGTGTCGAACGCGTTGACCGCGTCGAGCCGTCCCCCGAGCCCCACCTCGAGGATCACGGCGTCCAGGCGTTCGGAGGCGAATATCTCCCACGCCGCGAGCGTGCCGAACTCGAAGTACGTCAGCATCACTTCCCCGCGCGCGCTCTCGACCGATTCGAACGCCGTGCACAGCCGCCCGTCGCCCACGGGAACTCCGCCCAGGCGAACGCGCTCGTTGTAGCTCAGCAGATGCGGAGACGTGTACAGCCCGACCTTGTATCCGGCCGCGAGCAGGATGGATTCGAGCATCGCGCAGGTCGAGCCCTTGCCGTTGGTGCCCGCGACGGTGAAAAGTACGGCCGGGCTCGACTTCCCCAGCGCGTCGCGCGCCTTGGCCACCCGCTCGAGCCCGAGCTGGATCGACTTCGGGTGTATCCGCTCGATGTAGTCGAGCCAATCGGCGAGACTGCGCCCGGGCATGACACGCTGACTCAGACCGGAGATTGAGCCTGGCGCAGCAGGAGGGTGAGGAGATTGGCGAGCTTGTCGCGCATCTGGCGGCGGTCGACGATCATGTCGATTGCGCCTTTTTCGAGCAGGAATTCGGCGCGCTGAAAGCCTTCGGGCAGCTTCTCGCGCACGGTCTGCTCGATCACGCGCGGGCCCGCGAAGCCGATCAGGGCGCGAGGCTCCGCGATGACCACGTCTCCGATCATGGCGAAGCTGGCCGACACGCCGCCCATGGTGGGATCGGTGAGCACCGAGACGAACGGGAGCCTGTGGGAGCCGAGCTGCGTGAGCGCGGCCGTGGTCTTCGCCATCTGCATCAGGGAAAACAAGCCTTCCTGCATGCGGGCACCTCCGGTCGCCGTTACGCAGACCAGGGGAAGATTCTGATCCAGGCAGGCGTGCACGCCCCGCACGAACCGTTCACCCACCGCGGAGCCCATCGACCCGCCCATGAACTCGAACTCGAAGGCGGCCGCGACGACCCCTACGTTCTTGATCGCGCCCTGCATGACGATCAGCGCATCGGTCTCGCCGGTCGTTCTTTCGGCGTCTTCGAGGCGATCGGGATAGCGCTTGTCGTCCTTGAACTTCAGGCTGTCGACCGGAGTGACCTCGACGCCGATTTCGAAGCGGCCTTCGGGATCCAGAAGGAGATCGAGCCTCTCGCGCGCCGATATGCGGTTGTGGTAGCCGCACTTCGGACACACGTTGGCGTTCTTCTCGAGATCGGTGGCGTACAGCACCGCGGCGCACGAGGAGCACTTGCTCCACAGGCCTTCCGGAACGTTCTTCTTCGTACCGGTGCCGGTTCGGTTGATCTTCGGCGGCAGCAGCTTTTGCAGCCAGCTCATGAGTCCATCGCTCCCCGGATTCGCTTCAGAAAAGCGGCGCCTCTTTCCACGCAGGTCTCCGGCGAGGCCTGTTCCATTTCCTGGATGATCCTGCTGCCGATCACGACCGCGTCGGCAACTCCGGCCACCGCGCGCGCGGTCTCGGCGTCTCGAATCCCGAATCCCACTCCTATGGGCAGCCGGGTCTTGCCCCGGATCGCCGGCAATCTGGCGGAGACGTCCTCCAGGTCGAAATGCTTCGCTCCGGTCACTCCGCGCAAGGCCACATAGTAGACGTAACCGCTCGCGAGCCGCGCAACCTGCTCGATGCGGGCTTCCGTCGACGTCGGCGCGAGCAGAAATATCATGTCCATGCCGTGCGCGCGCAGCATCGCCGCGAGATCAGCGCTTTCCTCGGGCGGATAATCCACGACCAGGACGCCGTCCACCCCTGCCTTCCGTGCGGCTTCGACGAAGGGTTTCAGTCCCATGGCTTCGATCGGATTGGCGTATCCCATCAGGACCACTGGCGTCCCGGCGTCGGTCTCGCGAAATTGGGAGACCAAGCGCACGACCTGGTCGAGTCCCACGCGGTGTTTGAGCGCCCGCTCGCCCGAGCGCTGGATCACGGGGCCGTCGGCCATCGGATCGGAGAAGGGCACGCCCAGCTCGATTACGTCGGCCCCCGCCTCGGCGAGCGCGTGCATGAGCGGAACGGTGACGGCGGGGTTCGGGTCGCCCGCCGTCACGTACGGTATGAGCGCCTTCCTGCGTTCGCGCGCGAGTCGTTCGAAGGCGGCCTGGATCCGGGACATGGCTCAGCGCGCCGCCGCGAATCCGTTCCCGCCGGGACGCGCTTGCTCCTCGTCGAGGCTCCTGAGGCGCTGTTTCGCGGTGGCGAAATACTCGGGATTGATCTCGAAACCGGTGAAGCTGCGGCCGTGCTTTACCGCCGCGACCGCGGTGGTCCCGCTTCCCATGAACGGGTCGAGCACATGTCCATCGGGTGGCGCGCTTGCCAGCACCATCCGCTCGATGATCTCGAGCGGCTTCTGTGTCGGATGATCCGCGCGCTCGGGATCCTGGCGGTGCAGGCGCGAAACGCTCCACAGGTCCTTGGGGTTGTAGCCGACCTCGAGCCATTTCTTGCCGACGAAGATCGACCGCGTGCGCGCTTTCTTGGTCTCGGGGTCGTAGGGAATGCGCACGCTGTCGACATCGAAATAGTAGTCGCGCGATTTCGCGAACAGGCCGATCGTGTCGTGCACGGAAGAGAATTTCCGTGTGCTCCCGCCCATGCTCGGCACCTTCCGGTCCCAGATGATCTCGTTGATCATGAGCAGGCGCGTCTTGAGGTAGCTGAAGACTTCCGGGCTGTGCTGCCAGGTGAGAAAGACGTAGAGGCTTGCGTCGGCTTTGAGCTTGGGGAGGATCGCGTCGATCCAGCGGCGGCTGAACTCGAGATACGCCTCCCCGATCAGGCGGTCCGAGTCGTTGCCGTAGTCCTTGCCCAGTCCATAGGGCGGATCGGCGACGACAAGGTCGACGCTCGCGTCGCGAACGCGCGCGATTCCCCGGAAGAAATCCAGGTTGAGCAGATTGGCGGGAGGGTCGCTCAAAACTTTATTCCCGACTTGTCGGCGACCGTGTGCATGTCCTTGTCTCCGCGACCCGAGAGATTGACGAGGATGATCTTGTCCTTCGACAGGGTCGGGGCCAGCTTCGCCGCGTACGCCACGGCGTGCGCCGACTCGAGCGCCGGAATGATCCCCTCGTAGCGGCAAAGATCATGGAAAGCCGCGAGCGCTTCCTTGTCGTCGACAGTCACATATTCAGCCCGGCCGGTGTCCTTCAGCCACGCGTGCTCGGGACCGACACCCGGGTAGTCGAGGCCCGCGGAGATCGAGTGCGTATCCAGGATCTGTCCGTGTTCGTCCTGCAGGAGATAGGTGCGGTTGCCGTGGAGCACGCCGGGCTTGCCCGCCGAAAGCGACGCGGCGTGCTTGCCGCTCTCGATACCGAAACCGCCCGCCTCGACGCCGATCAGCCTGACATCCTTGTGCGGAATATACGGGTAGAAGATGCCCATCGCGTTCGAGCCGCCGCCGACGCAGGCGACGACGGCGTCCGGCTGCCGCCCGCACAGCTCGGGCATTTGGGTCAGGCACTCGCGGCCGATCACGGATTGGAAGTCACGCACCATCATCGGATAGGGGTGCGGGCCGGCGACGGTGCCGATGATGTAGAAGGTGCTGTTCACGTTGGTGACCCAGTCGCGCATCGCCTCGTTCAGGGCGTCCTTGAGAGTCTTCGAGCCGGAGTCGACGGGCACGACGGTCGCGCCGAGGAGCTTCATTCGATAGACGTTCTGCGCCTGGCGTTTCACGTCCTCCGTGCCCATGTACACCACGCACTCCAGCCCGTAGCGGGCGGCTACCGTCGCGGTCGCCACGCCGTGCATGCCGGCGCCCGTCTCGGCGATGACCCGCCGCTTGCCCATGCCGCGCGCCACCAGCGCCTGGCCGATGGTGTTGTTGATCTTGTGGGCGCCGGTGTGATTGAGGTCCTCGCGCTTGATGTAGATCTGCGCACCGCCGAGCAGCTGCGACCAGCGTTTGGCGGGATAGATCGGGCTCGGGCGGCCGACGTAGTGCTTCAGCTCATATTCGAACTCGGCGACGAACGCCGGGTCGCCGCGGCAGCGCTCGTACGCGCGCTTGAGCTCGTCGAGAGCGTGCATCAGCGTCTCGGCCACGAAAACGCCGCCGTAGGGGCCGAAATGCCCGCGCTCGTCCGGGAGATCAGCTATCTTCACGCCTCACCGCTCCGATGAATGCCGCGACCTTCGCGGCGTCCTTGATGCCCTTGGAGGCCTCGACGCCCGTCGACACATCCACGGCATAGGGCCTGACGCGCCTGACGGCGCCCCCGACGTTGTCGCTCGTCAGGCCCCCCGAGAGGATGATCGGTTTCGCCGCGCTTTGCGGCACCAGACCCCAGTCGAACGCGCCCCCGGTGCCGCCCCACAGATCCTCGTGAAAAGCGTCCAGCATCCACGCTCGCGCGTCGGCATGAGGCGACAGGTATTTTAGCAAATCCAGCCCCGGCCTTATCCGCGCCGCCTTGATGTACGGGCGCGAGAACCCCGAGCAGAAATCCGGCGTCTCGTCGCCGTGGAACTGCAGTAGCGTCACCCCGGATTCGCGAATGACGGTTTCGACCTCGTCCCGCGCCGGATTCACGAACACGGCGACCGTGGAGACGAAGGCCGGCACTGCCGCGACGATCTCGCGGGCGCGCCCGGGCGGCACGTAGCGCGGACTGGGACGGTAGAACACCAGCCCGACGGCGTCGGCGCCGTGCGCCGCCGCGGCCGCTGCGTCTTGCGGACGGGTAATGCCGCAGATCTTGACTCGGGTTCTCACGCGGCGAGTCTCGGTTCGAACGGCATGATGTCGGGAAACGCCGGAAGATTCCAGCGCGCGTCGTACTGGACTCTGGACAGATACAGCCCTTCGGCGGCGAACGTCGGCGCGGCGCGGCGGCGGTCGCGAACGGCGATCAGCTCGGCGATCCACGCTGGCCCGTGTTTACCCTTGCCGACGTAGACGAGACAGCCGACGATATTGCGGACCATATGGTGCAGGAAGGCGTTCGCGGAGAGATCGAAGAGAACATAGGGGCCGCTTGCGCGGATAGTCGCGCTTGCGACGGTTCTCACCGGGCTCTTCGCCTGGCACTCCGCGGAGCGAAAGCTCGAGAAATCGTGTTCGCCGACGAGACGACCGGCGGCATCGCGCATCTTTTCAAGATCGAGGGGCAGATGAAACCAGCCGACGCGACCGGCGAGCAGCGCCGGCCGTACCGGGTGGTTGTAGAGTACGTAACGGTAGGTTCGCGACGTCGCCGAGTAGCGCGCGTGAAAGTCCCCGTCCACCGGCGTCGCCCATTGCACCGCGATGCCGGCCGGCAGGAGCGCGTTCGCGCCTCGCACCCACGCCGACTCCGGTCGATCCGCGTCGGTCTCGAAATGAGCGACTTGAGCACTCGCGTGCACACCCGCGTCGGTGCGGCCCGCCGCGGTCAGCACGATGCGCTCTCCGCCAATCTCCGAAAATGCCCGCTCGAGTCGGTCTTGAACGGTGTTTCCGGAGGGCTGCGATTGCCAGCCGTCGAGGCCGGCGCCGCAGTAGCTCACTCCGATGGCTAGTTTCATGTTTTGCGTTCCCGAAAACGGCAATCGGCGCACGAGGCGCCGATTGCTTGCCGAGAATTCCGGTGGAGCTCAGCCGAGCGCCTGGAGCATCGTCTGGGCCTGTTGCTGCTGTGCGGTGTCGCCTTCCTTGACGACCTCCTTCAGCAGCTCGCGGGCGCCGTCCTTGTCGCCCATCTCTTCATACGCCTTTGCGAGATCGAGCTTCGTCGCGACCTCCTGCCATCGTGCATCCGGAGCACCGCCCGACCCGTTGCCGCCGGCCGCACCTGGCGTTCCCAGATCCAGATTGATGCTGCCCAGATCGAGCACCGGAGCCTTGGAGGGTTCCCCGGCGGATTCGCCAGCGGACTTCGTGCCAAGATCGAAATCGAGCGCGCCCAGCTCAAGCGACGGCGCGGCGGCGGCCGGTGCCACAGCCGCAGGCTTGTCGCTGATGGGAAGATCGAAGTCGATGCTGAGCGCAGGCTCGGGAGCAGCGGAGCTCACCGATGCAGCGGGCGCTCCCGCACCTTTGTCACCGCCAAGCCCCAGGTCGAAATCCAGGCCCGCCGGCTGGGCTGAAGGCGCTGATGCGACGCCCAAGTCGAGATCGGGCAGCGGCGCCGGCGCAGAGGTCGACGTGCCGATATCGAAATCGATATTCAGGGGAACCTCGGTGTGCGGCGCCACGGGTGCCGAGGTCGTCGGCGGGTTGAACGCCGGCATCTGCGCGGTTTCATTGAACCCTGGAGGGAGCTGGCTCGGGATCGCCGGAGCCGGGCTGCTGGGCTTGCCTCCATAAAGGGCGTTGCCGGGATCGATCGACAGTCCCAGAGCCGCGACTTTCTCCCATTCCGCCCCGCGGCCCCCGGTCGCCGAGCGCAGCTCGTTCGCCGCGGCCTCGAACGCCCGCGTGTCCTTCCGGTTCGCGTAGATTTCTAGCAGCTTGACCCTGATCGCCTGGCGGCTGGAATCCTTCGAAAGCGCGTCCTTGAGGATCTCCTCCGCCTGAGCGTCACGCCCGTAAGCCATATAGACGTCGGCTTCCGCGATCGGATCGATTTCCTCCGCCCCGGCCTTGCCGGACCCCTGGCCGAAATCGCTTTGAATCGAGCTCGAGCTCGTGTCGACGTTGCGGCCGCCGACGCTTCCCAACACGGAGTCCGCATCCGACGGCACGACGCTCATGATGCTGTTTTCGAACTGCGAGCTGCGCTTCCTGCGCCACGCATAGGCCGCGTAACCGACGAGCAGAACGGCGGCGACACCGCCGCCGCCGAGCACCATCGGGTCACCCATCAGGTCGTCGAGGAAGCTCGCTTCGACTTGGGGTGCTGCGGCCTTCTTAGGAGCCGCCTTGGCCGCTTCGGTCTTGGTCTTGGGCGGCTCCGGAGCTTTGGTGGGTGGAACGGGTGGGGCCGCGGCTTTTGCGGCCTCCGGGGCCTTGGCGACTTCCGGGGGTTTCGCCGCCTCTGGTGCCTTCGCGGCTTCCGTTTTGGCGGCGGGAGACGGCTCAGCCTTGGCGACTACGGGAGCTTTCGCGGGCTCCGGAGCTTTGGCCGCTTCGGGGGCCTTGGCAGGTTCGGGTGCTTTTGCCGCGGACACAGCTTTCGCGGGTTCCTGCGCTCTGGCAGGTTCGGGCGCTTTGGGCGCGACCTTGGCGGGTACCGGAGCCGGCTCTACCTTCGCCGGAGGGGCCGAGGCCGCCTTGGCGGCTTCCGCCTTGGCGGCCGCCGCTTTCGCGGTTTCGGCCTGCTGCTGCAACTGCGCAGCCTGCTTGTTCTTCAGCTCGACGAGATTCTGCAGGTCCTGCAGATTCTTCTGCAGGATAGCAATGCGCTCGTTGGCCTCTTTCAGCGCGTTGTCCTTGGCCGCAAGGTCGTCGGCGGCAACGGCTCCCGCCCCCTTTGCCCCGCGCTTCGCGTCGTCGCCGCGTGAAAGGCGCAGCTCGTCCTTGGGCAGCTCTTTGGACGGCGCAGGTTTCTCTTCCTTCGGCGGGCTGATCTGGCCCGACACCTGGCGGGCGGAGCCCTGCGGCGCGGAAGCCGACGCGACCGCGATTCCGAGGCTGCGCCGGTAATCGTTGAAATCGGCGTACTGCGCCGAAACGATGCGTCGCGCATCGGCGGGCGCGACGCTTTCGGCCGCATCCCGGTCCGGGATGTTGATGATCTTGCCGGCGCGCAACCGATTCATGTTGTCGGCAACGAACGCGTCCGGATTGGAGCGGAACAGCGCGACCAGCATCTGTTGCAGGCTGACGCCCTCGGCCTGGTTGCGGATCGCGATTTTCGAGAGCGTGTCTCCGCGTACGACTTCGTACGTGCTTTTCACTTCGGGCTCCTGAGCCAGGTCGCCGGTCGGAGCGGGCTCGGCCCCGACCTGAGCAGGCTCGGCCCGTCTCGGCTCCACGGGCTGAACCTCGACCTGACCCGGCAGGGGAGCCGGCTCCACGGCCGCCGAAGCGTTCGGCGCAGCGGCCACGACCGCCACGCCGGGCTCCGGCGCGGCGCTCAGTGCAGGAACGTTCGGCCCGAGCGGCACCGCTGCGATCACCGGGGCCGGCTCCGCCGACGCCGCCTGGACTTCGGCCGGGGCTTCCGGTGCTGGCGCGCTCGCCTGAGGCGCAGCCTGTTCGGCCGCAGCGACCGGCGCGGCTGCCTGCGCCAGCCTCTTCGGGCCGCTGTACTCGGGGGGATCGAGGAGGAACGTGTATTCGCGGACCAGACGCCCATTGGCCCAGTTCAACTCGACCAGCATGTCGACAAAAGGCTCGTTCATCGGCTGGGGGGAGCTGAGCGTCATTACATACTGGCCGCCCTCCTTCCGCTGGACGGCGAACTTAACCGTCAGCAACGCCGGATTCATGTCGATACTCGCCTGGCGGAATACGTCGGACGGCGCAAGACGCGCACCCAGCGAGTCGCCTTCGCCGCGCTGCAAGGAAACGATCTCGATTTCCGCCTTGAGCGGCTGACCGAGCGAAGACAGCACGGTCAATTTACCCAAGCCAGCGGCCAGCGCGAGCGAAGGCAACGCCAAGCCGGCGACCGCCACCCAAGAAGTTTTAGAGGCGAAGCTCCCCACTTGCCACCCTAGAACCTAAGTGGAAACAAAGTAAAATACCATCATGGCCTTAGCCTTGCAAGCTCAACTTTCACGTCGGAAATTGCCTCAACTCCTTATTTCTGCAAGAAGTTTAGCCGTTTCCTCTCTGGAAACGGCGCAAAACCGCAAGAACTGGCGAGGCGGGCTAAGAGGTTGTTTCGAGGAGAATGCGCAGCATTCTTCGCAGCGGCTCGGCGGCGCCCCAGAGCAGCTGATCCCCGACGGTAAACGCCGCGAGATATGAGCCGCCAGTGCCCAATGCGAGCTTGCGAATGCGGCCGATCGGCACCTGAAGGGCTCCGCTCACCGCTGCCGGCGTGAGGTCGCGGAGGCTCGCCTCGCGCTGGTTCGGAACGACGCGTACCCAGTCGTTGGCTTCCGCGAGAATCCGTTCGATCTCGTCGACAGGCATGTCGCGCCGCAGCTTCACCGTGAGCGCCTGGCTGTGGCAGCGCATCGCGCCGATCCTGACGCAGACGCCGTCGATGGGAACCGGGCGATCTTCGCGGCCCAGGATCTTGTTGCCTTCGGCTTGCCCTTTCCATTCCTCGCGGCTCTGGCCGTTGCCGAGATCCTTGTCGATCCACGGGAGGAGGCTGCCCGCGAGCGCAGATCCGAACTGCGCGTGCGGCAGGGCATCGTCGCGAAGCGCGGAGGTCACCGCCTTGTCGACGTCCAGGATCGCGCCTGCGGGATCTTCCAGCGCGGGCTTCGCGGCCTGATGCGCAAATCCCATTTGCTCCACCAGCTCGCGCATGTGTCCGGCCCCGGCACCGGAGGCCGCCTGGTAGGTCATCGCGGTAACCCATTCGATCAGGTCGGCCTTGAACAGGCCGTGCAAGCCCATGAGCATCAGGCTCACGGTGCAATTGCCGCCGATGTAGTTGCGCACGCCGCGTGCTAGCGCGCGTTCGATCAGCTCCTTGTTCACCGGATCCAGGACGATCACGGCGTCGTCGCGCATGCGCAGCGCCGACGCGGCGTCGATCCAGTACCCCTTCCACCCCGCGGAACGCAACCGGGGAAACACCTCGTTCGTGTAATCGCCCCCCTGGCAGGACACGACCACGTCCATCGCCGCGAGCTCCTTGACGTTCTTCGCGTCCTTGAGCGGCGCGCTTTCCTTCCCGATGAACGGCCCCATCTGGCCCACCCGGGAAGTCGAGAAGAACAGCGGCTCGATGAGCGCGAAGTCACGCTCGGCGTGCATGCGCTGCATCAGCACCGACCCGACCATGCCACGCCAGCCCACGAATCCGACTCGCTTCATCTCGTTTCCCGTATCACCTTGCACGTATCCTAACGCACGGCGCCGCCAAAAGCCTACCGCTCAGGCCAGGGCAGCGGCGACCGCGTCGCCCATCTCCCGCGTCCCCACCTTGCGGGTTCCCGTCTGAAAGATGTCGGCGGTGCGGTATCCCTGCGAGAGCACCTTTCCCACCGCCGCTTCCACCCGCGCGGCGGCAGCCTCGTGCTCGAAGCTGTAGCGCAGCATCATTGCCGCCGAGAGAATCGTCGCGAGCGGGTTGGCGACGTTTTTTCCCGCGATGTCTGGAGCCGATCCGTGGATCGGCTCGTACAAACCCTTGCCCTTCTCGTCCAGGGAGGCCGACGGCAGCATTCCGATCGACCCGGTCAGCATCGACGCCTCGTCCGAGAGAATGTCGCCGAACATGTTCCCCGTGACGATCACGTCGAACTGCTTTGGATTCTTGAGGAGTTGCATCGAGGCATTGTCTACGTACATGTGCGTGAGCTCGACGGCCGGGTAATCCCTCCCGACCGCGCCCACCACCTCCCTCCACAGTTGCGAGGTCTCGAGCACGTTGGCCTTGTCCACCGAGCAAACCTTCTTCCTCCGTTTCAGCGCCGCGCGAAAGCCGGCGTGCGCGATCCGGCGGATCTCCGGCTCGGAGTAGCGCATGGTATCGAAGCCCTCGCGGGCCCCATTCGCGTCCCTGCGAATGCCGCGCGGCTGTCCGAAGTAGATGTCGCCGGTCAGCTCGCGCAGGATCAAGAGGTCGAGCCCGGCCACGACTTCGGGCCGGAGCGTAGAAGCGCCGGCAAGCTCCGGAAAAACCGACGCAGGCCGAAGATTGGCGAAGAGATCCAGCTCCTTTCTCAGCCTCAGGAGCGCCTGCTCGGGGCGCTTGTCCCGCGGCAGCGCGTCGTATCGGGGCCCGCCGACGGCGCCGAACAGGACCGCATCCGCGCTTTTTGCGAGCGAGAGTGTCGCTTCCGGTATCGGGTCGCCCGCGGCGTCGTAAGCCGCGCCGCCGACAGCAGCCCTTTCAACCTCGAGCTTGAGGCCCGTCCGCCGGAGGATTTCGAGGACTTTCAGCGCTTCGGCGACGACCTCTGGACCGACGCCGTCGCCGGGGAGGACTGCGATCTTCATGACGGCTAGGCGAACAGCCAGGGCTGCTCGGAGCGGCGCCGCTCCTCGAAAGCGCGGATCTTGTCCGCGTGGCGCAGCGTAAGCCCGATGTCGTCGAAGCCGTTCAGCAGGCAGTACTTGAAAAAGGGCTCGAGATCGAAGCGCATCGCCTTTGCGCCGTCCGGCGTGCCGACGATTTGCTTGTCCAGGTCGACGACCAGCCGGAACCCCGGGAACGCCGCGACCTCGTGGAAAAGCCGGTCGACTTCTCCTTCGCCGAGAACTACCGGAAGCAGGCCGTTCTTCACGCAGTTGTTGAAGAAAATGTCGGCGTACGAGGGCGCAATGATCGCGCGAAAACCGTATTCGGCAAGCGCCCACGGCGCGTGCTCGCGGGAGCTGCCGCAGCCGAAGTTCTTGCGCGCGATCAGGATGCTCGCCCCCCGGTAGCGCGGCTGGTTGAGCACGAAATCGGGATTGAGCCTGCGCTCGGAATCGGGTTTCCCGGGCCAGCCCTCGTCCAGGTAGCGCCAGGCGTCGAACAGATTCGAGCCGAAACCGGTGCGCCGGATCGATTTCAGGAACTGCCTGGGAATGATCTGGTCGGTGTCGACGTTGGCGCGGTCCATGGGCGCGACCAGGCCGTTGTGCACGGTGAATTTCTCCATCGGCGCTAGCCCTTCATCTCCATTGGCGCACGTCGACGAAGTGCCCGGCGATCGCGGCCGCCGCGGCCATCTCCGGACTTACCAGGTGCGTGCGCCCGCCCGTGCCCTGCCGGCCCTCGAAGTTCCGGTTCGAGGTTGAAGCGGAGCGCTCGCCGGGCTCGAGCCGGTCGGCGTTCATCGCGAGGCACATCGAGCAACCGGGCTCGCGCCATTCGAACCCGGCATCGCGGAAGACCCGGTCCAGGCCCTCCTTCTCGGCCTGCGCCTTTACCAGGCCGGACCCGGGCACGACCATGGCGAGCTTGATGCTCGGGGCGACGCGACGTCCCCGCACGATCGCCGCCGCGGACCGCAGGTCCTCGATGCGGGAGTTGGTGCACGACCCGATGAATACCTTGTCGAGCCGGATCTCGGTCATGGGCGTGTTGGGCTCGAGTCCCATGTAGGTCAGCGCCCTTTCCATCCCCTCCCTACGGAGCGAGTCCCTCTCGCGGTCCGGATCGGGGACGCGCTCATCCACCGTCACGACCATTTCCGGAGACGTGCCCCAGGTCACCTGCGGCTTGATCGAGCCGGCGTCTATCGTCACTTCCCTGTCGAACTTGGCGCCCGGGTCGCTTCTCAGGCTGCGCCAGTGCGCGACCGCGCGGTTCCACAGCTCGTCGCGCGGCGCGAACGGCCGCCCCTTCAGGTAGGCGATCGTGGTCTCGTCGACCGCAATCAGACCGGCGCGCGCTCCGGCTTCGATCGACATGTTGCACAAGGTCATGCGCCCTTCCATCGAAAGCGAGCGCACCGTCCCGCCCGCATACTCGATCGTGCAACCGGTCCCTCCCGCGATGCCGATCCGCCCGATCACGGCGAGGATCACGTCCTTCGCCGATACCCCGCGCGGCAAGGCGCCCTCGACGCGCACCAGCATGTTCTTCATCTTTTTCGCGAGCAGGCACTGCGTCGAGAGCACGTGCTCGACTTCCGAAGTCCCGATGCCGAAGGCGAGGCACGCGAAGGCCCCGTGAGTGCTGGTGTGCGAGTCGCCGCACACGACCGTCATCCCGGGCAGGGTCGCGCCCTGCTCCGGGCCGATGACGTGCACGATGCCTTGCCGCACGTCGTTCATCCTGAATTCGACGATGCCGTGCTCTGCGCAGTTCCTGTCCAGCGTATCCACCTGCAGGCGCGACACCGGATCGGCGATCCCGCCCGCGCGGCCGGTCGTGGGAACGTTGTGGTCGGCCACCGCGAGGTTCGCCGACACGCGCCACGGCTTGCGGCGGGCGAGCTTCATGCCCTCGAAAGCCTGGGGGCTGGTCACCTCGTGCACCAGGTGGCGGTCGATGTAGAGCAGGGTCGTGCCGTCTTCCTCCGAATGGACGGCGTGCGAATCCCAGAGCTTGTCGTAGAGCGTGCGCGGAGTCATTGCGGTTCGACCGCGGCAAAGAGGAAAATTATACCGGATCGCCCTCTCTACGAACGCGAAAACCGCCGCGAAAACCGGCGGATCCGCTCAGCGGGAGCGCGCGGCCTCGTACAGAGGCATGACCTTCTCGGCGTAGCTCTGGACGTCGCGGGTCCGGGTCTGATCGGAGGGGTGAGTCGACAGCCACTCGGGCGGCTTGCTGCCGCCCAGCCTGCCCATTTTCTGCCACAGCGACACCGCGGCACGCGGATCGTAGCCGGAGCGCGCCGCGAGCTCCACGCCGATGCGGTCGGCCTCGGTTTCCTGCGTGCGCGAATGCGGCAGGGAAAGCGTGACGTTCAGAATAGTGTCGGTCAGCTGGTTCTCGAGATTGACCCCGATCAACACGCTCAGCACCTGGACGCCGAGCTGCTTCGTCATCTCCTCGCTCGCCCGCTCGCGTCCGTGCTCGCGCAGCGCGTGCCCGATCTCGTGTCCCATCACGGCGGCGAGCTCGTCGTCGGTGATCTTCAGGCTGGTGATCAGGCCCGTGTAGACCGCGATCTTGCCGCCCGGCATGCACCACGCGTTCACCTCGTTGGTGGTGATGACGTTCACTTCCCATTTCCAGCCCGGGGCGTCGCTGCGGAACGCGGCGGTGCTGGGTATCAGGCGCCTGGCGATGCCGCGCACCCGCTCGACCTGCGCGGGGTCGCGGTCAAGCTGGTTCTTGGCGCGCGCGTCGGCGAGCACTTTCGCGTAGGCATCGGCAGCGCTCTTGTCCATCTGCGCGGAGGACACCAGCGTCGACATGCTCTGCTTGCGCTCGACTCCGACCACGCCGCCCTCGGTCGTCTGCACGGTCTGGCACCCGCAGAGCACGACAAGCGCGGAAGCGACCAGCCCCGTTCCGGATCTCATCGCTCAATTCTTCCTTCCCGTGAACCGGGAATCAAGCCCTCCGGCCCGTATAATGCCGCCTTTCGCGCCACGGTCCCGGATCGACGAATGAGCCGTGTACCCCGCAGCGTTTTCTTCATGCTGTTCACCGTGTCGGGGTTCGCGGGACTCATCTACGAGTCGATCTGGAGCCACTATCTCAAGCTCTTCCTGGGACACGCGGCCTACGCGCAAACGCTGGTGCTCGCCCTCTTCATGGGCGGGATGGCGGTCGGCTCCTGGCTGTGCAGCCGCCGGTCGGAGCGCTGGAAGAACCTCCTTCGGGGCTACTCGATCGCCGAAGGCGTGATCGGCCTGGCGGCACTCGCCTTTCATCCCGTCTTCGTCGCAGCGACCGAATCCGCCTACACGAGCATCCTCCCCGCGCTCGGCGGGGAGGTGTCGGCAAGCCTGTTCAAATGGGCGCTCGCGGGCGCCCTGATCCTGCCGCAGTCGGTGCTGCTCGGCATGACCTTTCCCCTGATGAGCGCAGGGCTGATCCGCCGCTATCCGGGGGCACCCGGCGAAACGCTCGCGATGCTCTATTTCACCAACAGCTTCGGAGCCGCGATCGGAGTATTGGCGAGCGGGTTCGTCCTCATTGAGGCAGTCGGCCTGCCCGGCACCGTGCAGGCCGCCGGAGCCCTGAACCTCGCGCTGGCGGCGGCGGTGTGGTCGCTGGCCGGAGGCCGGGAGCCCGCCTTTGCTGCCCGCGCCGCCCCCGCCGATTCCGGAGGGGAGCAGCCCCTGCGCCTTTTCCTGGCCGTCGCCCTGCTCACCGGCGCCGCGTCGTTCGTGTTCGAGATCGGCTGGATCCGGATGCTGTCCCTCGTCCTGGGAGCGTCCACGCATTCGTTCGAGCTGATGCTCTCGGCGTTCATCCTGGGCATCGCCTGCGGCGGCTACTGGGTGCGCCGGCGCCTCGACGCGATCGCCGATCCCGTGCGCTTCCTCGGGGCGGTCCTCACGATGATGGGCCTGCTTGCGCTCGCCACGCTACCGCTCTACGGCCAGATGTTCGGGGTGATGCAGGCCGTGATCAAGGCGCTCGCGCGAACCGAGGCCGGGTACGCGCTCTTCCTCGCGGCCAGCCACGGCATCGCCCTCGCCGTCATGTTCCCGGCGACGTTCTGCGCCGGGATGACGCTGCCTCTCATCACCTGCGCCCTGCTCCGGGGCGGCGAGGGCGAGAAGGCGATCGGCGCGGTGTACTCGGTCAACACTCTCGGCTCGATCCTGGGCGTGTTCTTCGCCGCGCACATCGGCATGCCGTGGCTGGGACTGAAGGGCCTGATCGCCTGCGGAGCGGCGCTCGACGCCGGGCTCGGGATCGTTCTCTTATGGCGGGCGGCGGGAGAGAAAACCCTGCGCATCGGAGCCGCGGCGCTGTGCCTGGTCTGCTTCGGCGCCGTGCTCGCCGTCGTGCAGCTCGATCCCTACAAGATGGCGTCCGGCGTCTTCCGCCACGGCGAGCTGTACACGTCGCACGAAGCCACGATGATCTCGCACCGGGACGGCAAGACGACCACCGTCAGCCTCATGGATTTCGGCACCGACCGGAGCCTGCGCACCAACGGCAAGTCCGACGGGGCGATCAACATGGACCCGAACGGCGCGCGCGTTTCCGACGAGGTGACGATGACCCTCACAGCTGCGATTCCGCTCGCCTTCCGTCCCGACGCGGCCTCCGCGGCGGTGATCGGCATCGGCACCGGACTGACGACGCACACGCTCCTCGGCTCTAGAGCGCTGCGCTCGGTCGAGACCATCGAGATCGAGCCGGCGATGGCCGAGGCGTCGAGACGCTTCGCTCCGCGCAATTCCAACGCCTTCGCCGATCCGCGCAGCCACATCGTGTTCGATGACGCGAAAAGCTTCTTCTCCACCTACAACCGCAAGTACGACATCATCGTCTCGGAGCCTTCCAACCCCTGGGTCAGCGGCGTCGCCAGCCTGTTCACCTCCGAGTTCTATCGCCTGGTGCGGCGCCATCTCGCCAGCGACGGCGTGCTGGTGCAGTGGTTCCAGATGTACGAGATCGACGCGAGCCTCATCGCCTCGGTGCTGCGCGCCCTCGGAGAGAATTTCCCCGATTACGCGGTCTTCGCGGCGACCGGCAGCGACCTGCTGATCGTCGCGGGCGACACGGCGACGCTCGCGCGGCCGCTCGCCGATCTCACCGCGATGCCCGGGGTCGCGCGCGAGCTGCGCCGCGTGCGCGTCACCTCGATGCAGGACATCGCGGCCCGCCGCATCGGGGGCAAGCGCTCGCTCGGTCCGATGCTCGCGAGCTACGGAACGCCTGCGAACTCCGACTACCGGCCTTACCTCGATCTGCACGCGGCGAAATACCGGTTCCTTCACCAGTCCGCCGACGAGCTCATCCGCCTGCTCTCATACGGCGTTCCGGTGGTGGAAATGCTCGAGGGAGGGAGGGGCGGCCGCGCGGACCCGAAGGGCGAGGGCCAGGAATATCTCGACGCTCTGGAGCTCGCGCGGCGCGCGGCCTATGCGAAGGACTATCTGCTCTCGCCGGACCGGCCCGAGCCGGTCGCCATCCCGCGCCCGTTCCAGAAGGACCTCGAGCTCGTGCGGGACAGGCTGATCGAATGCCGCGACGTGGGGCGCTCCGACATCTGGTTCCAGTCGCTCTACGAGCTCGCTCGCACCCTGAATCCCATGCTCCCGGCCGACGAGGCGGGAGCCGTCTGGGATCGCATCGACAGGGCTCCGTGCGCGGCGCGGCTCACCTCGGACGAGCGCCAATGGATCGGCCTGTTCCGCGCCGTCGGCGCGCGATCGGCGCGCGATATGGCGAGCATCGCCGGCGCGTTGCTCGCGAAGCGGAGCGATCTTCCATTGGGTCACCGGCAATACCTGATCGCGGCCGGCATGGCGGGCTATCTGGCGCAAGGCAGGCGTGCCGAGGCAGCGGCGCTGTGGAACCGCTACCCGGAGGACGCCGACCCTTCGGGCGACGTGGGCCTGCGCCTGCTCCACGCGCACGCCTTCGCGGTCGAGTCCTAGCGCTGCTTTCCCGGAATCGGCGGAGCGGGCGGTTTCACGTCCGCGCATTGCGCGCGGTGGCGCAGCGCGTGGTCCATCAGCACGCAGGCGAGCATCGCCTCGGCGATCGGCGTCGCGCGGATGCCGACGCAGGGATCGTGGCGTCCGGTGGTCTGGACCGTGGTCGCCTTCCCCTTGCGGTCGATCGAGCGCCGCGGGACGCGGATGCTGGACGTGGGCTTGAGCGCGATGCTCACGAGCACGTCCTGCCCGGTCGAGATGCCGCCCAAGGTCCCGCCCGCGTTGTTCGACATGAACCCTTCCGGGGTCAGCTCGTCGCCGTGCTCGGACCCCTTCTGCTCGATCGAAGCGAAGCCCGCGCCGATCTCGACGCCCTTCACCGCGTTGATGCCCATCATCGCGGCCGCGATGTCCGAATCGAGCCTGCCGTAGACCGGCTCTCCCCACCCGACCGGAACGCCGCTCGCGACGACGTTCACCCGGGCGCCGCACGAGTCCCCCGAGGCGCGCAGCGCGTCCATGAAGGCCTCGAGCTCGGGCACGATCGCGGGATCGGGGCAGAAGAAAGGATTCCGATCGACCGCGTCCCAAGACCTGAACGCGATCTTGTTCGGGCCGAGCTGCGCGAGGTGCCCGCGAACCTGCACGCGGTAGCGCTCGTGCAGCCATTTCTTCGCGATCGCGCCCGCGGCGACGCGTATCGTCGTCTCGCGCGCGGAGGCGCGCCCGCCGCCGCGGTAGTCGCGGATGCCGTATTTCTGCCAGTAGGTGTAGTCGGCGTGCCCCGGCCGGAAGGTGTCGGCGAGCGCCGAGTAGTCCTTGCTCCTCTGGTCTTCGTTTCGGATGAGAAAGCCGATCGCCGTGCCGGTCGTCTTCCCTTCGAACACGCCCGAGAGGATCTCGATCCTGTCCGTCTCCTGGCGCTGCGTCACGTGACGCGAGCTGCCTGGCTTCCTGCGGTCGAGCTCCTTCTGGATGTCGCCTTCGGCGAGCGCGAGCCCCGGCGGGCAGCCGTCGACGACGCCGCCGTAGGCGGGGCCGTGGCTCTCGCCGAAGGAAGTGACGCAGTACAAGAGACCGAACGTGTTGCCCGACATCGATGCCCTCGCCAGAAACTCGCATGGAGTTTAGCATGGCGGTTCAGCGAACCCCTTGATGCCATGGCGGAAAATGATCCCGACAAGCTCAAAGGCCCCGGCGGGCTGACCCTGCGCCAGGTCCACGAGCAGGTGCGCGAATCGGTCGAGCGAGACCGCGAAGCGCAGAAGATGAGGAACGCGCTCGCGCAGAAGCCGAACCGCTGGCAGCGCTTCGTGCGCTACGTGTGGGATCGCAAGCGCGGCTGACCCGGCGCGACCCTCAGGCGGCAAGCGCCAGCTCGCGCACGCCCGACTCGAGCGCGAGCAGCGCCCGCTTCCGGTCGAGCCCGCCCGCGTATCCGGTGAGGCTGCCGTTCGCGCCGACGATGCGGTGGCAGGGAACGACGATCCCGATCGGATTGCGGCCGGTGGCCGCGCCGGCGGCGCGCGCGCTCCCCGGGCATCCGGCGCGGCGCGCCAGCTCCCCGTAGCTGATCGTCTCGCCGAACGCCACCGTGGAGATCGCCTTCCACACCGATCGCTGGAACGGGGTGCCTTCGGGCGCGAGCGCGGTCTCGAAGCGCCGCCGCTCGCCGGCGAAATATTCCGCAAGCTCGCGCTTCACTTGTCGCAGCACCGCAAGATTCGGATCGCGCCGCCACTCCGGATCGACGTCGGGAAGGTATTTCTGTCCGTCGAAGTAGACGCCGCACAGGCCGACACCGTTCGCGACCACCAGCATGCGTCCTTGAGATCCGTCGTAGAAATCGTAGTGCTTCATCGTTGCTCCTTTGCCAATGATTGCCACAAATGCATGACCGCGTACGCGCGCCACGGCTGCCAGGCCTCGCCCGCGGCCAGCACCCGGCGCGCGTCCGTCTCGCCGAGTGCCTTCATCACGCCCAGATCGGTGTGCGGAAAGGCGTCGGGCCAGGAAAGCGCGCGCATCGCGACGTACTGCGCGGTCCATTCCCCTACGCCCGGAAGCGCGCGAAGCGCCGCGAGCGTCGCCTCGACGTCGGCGTTCGGCATCAGCACCAGGCGCCCGTCCGCGATCGCGCGGGCGAGCGCGATCAGGCTGCGGGCTCTCGCGCCGGGCATGCCGAGGCGCGCGATCCGATCCGGGCGAAGCCCGGCGACTCGCGCGGCCGTCGGAAAAAGCGTCGTGAGCGAGGCAAACGGAGTCGTGACCGGGTCGCCGAACGCCGCGGCGAACCGGCCCGCGACGGTGCGCGCCGCGGACACGCTCACCTGCTGGCCGAGGATCGCGCGCACCGCGATCTCGAAACCGTCGAACGCGCCCGGCACCCGCAGGCCCGGATGGCGCCTCGCGAGCGCGCCCAGAGCCTGCGCGACCTCTGCGGGATTGCACGCGAGGTCCATCAGCGACTTGACGCGCGACAGCACCGGCGGCAGCACCTTGACGAGCGACGCCGACACCGCGACACGCAGCGTCGGCTTCTTCGTCGACATCTCTACCGAGATCCACCCGCAGCGCTCTTTTCCGTCGGTCGCTATGCGCACCGTGCGCCGATAGCAGCCGTCCTCCAGCTGCTCGACGCCGGCGATCGCGCGCGCGCCGAGGAACGCGCTCACCGCGGGCCAGTCGAACGGCGGCCTGAAGCTGAGCTCGAAAGCCAGGGTGTCGGCTCCGGCGGCGCCGTGCGTCCGGCGCAAGCTGGTTGGCTTCAGCCGGTAGCGCTGCTTGAACAGGGAGTTGAAGCGCCGGATGCTGCCAAAGCCGCTCGCGAACGCGACCTCGGTGACCGGCAGCGCGGTGTCGGTGAGGAGGCGCTTCGCGAGCAGCAGCCGCTGCGTCTGCGCGAATTCCACCGGCGACACGCCGAACTCCGCACCGAACGCCCGGCGCAGGTGCCGGTCGGTGACGCCGAGCCGCGCGGCGACGGCGCCCAGGCCTTCCTCGTCACCCGCGCGGTCCTCGAGCATCGTGGCGGCCGCCTGCGCGAGCCGCGTCGTCGCGTCCACGCTCGCGTTGCCCGGCGCGAGCTCGGGCCGGCAGCGCAGGCACGGCCGGTAGCCGTTCGACTCCGCTGCGGCCGCGCTCGCGAAGAAGCGGCAGTTCTCGCGCTTCGGAGGCTTGACCGTGCAGATCGGCCGGCAATAGATGCGCGTCGAGGACACGGCGACGAAGAAGCGGCCGTCGAACCTCGCGTCGCGCGCACGCAGCGCGCGGTAGCAGATGCCGGAGTCGAGCGTCATGCGCGCATTATGCGCGCCGCGACTCCCCTCGTCTGGCCGTTTTCGGACATCGAAATCTAGCGCGACGCGGTCAGATCCCGCAGCATGCCTTCAAGCCCGTTCACGACGCGCGCGAGCCGCTCGTAATCGAGCTTGTCCGGCGTGTCGCGCGGCGTGTGGTAATGGGGATAGCGGAACGGCGCGGTATCGGTCACCATCAGCGCCAGCCAGCCGTGGCGCCAGTAGGCCCAGTGGTCGGAGCGCCCCGCGTCCGGGATGAAGTCGGGAAGCGCGCCGCCTTCCGCCGGGAACGCCGCGTGCGCGCGGAACGAGCCGACGGCCCGGCGCACCAGGCGCCGCGAGCGCAGGTTGCCGACGAATCCGATGAAGTCGCCCGTCCGGGGATAGAGCAGGCTCAGGGGAGCGGGATAGCGCTGGCTGCCGGGCTCGTCGCTGTAGTAGCCGATGGTTTCGAGCGAGATCATCGCGAGCACCTGCCTTCCCGCGCTCGCGAGCGCGTCGGCGTGTACCAGGCTGCCCATGTGCTCCGTGCGCGCATACGGCTCCTCCTCGTTGACGTAGAACACGAGCCTCAGCTCAACGCCGTTCGCGGGGCGGAAGTCCTTGAGCATGCGCGCCAGCTCCAGCAACGCGGCGACGCCCGAGCCGTTGTCGTTCGCGCCGACCGCGCCCGCCCTCGAGTCGTAGTGCGCGCCGACCACGACCACGGCGGCCGGACCCGCCGCGTCGCCGGAAATCGCCGCTTCGAGGTTGCGCACGTTCACGCCTCCGGTCTCGAACTCCTGGCGGCGGACAGCGTAGCCCAGCGCCGACAGCGAGGCCTCGATGTAGCGCGCCGAGCGCTCCAGCGCTTCGGGACGAACGACGTTGTGCTCCTCGCTCGCGACCGCAAGGACGTGCGCCTCGAGGCGATCCGCGAGCTGCGCCGTTGCGGCATCGAGCGGCGGCAGCGGGCCGCGGTGGCTCGCGCCGGGCATCCCCGCGACGAGCCACGCGGCGAAACCGGCGACAACGGCGAGCGCCGTCAGGAAGATCAGGGCGAAGGTGAGCACGATGCGGCCGCCGCGGCGCGGCAGCTTCATTGACGGTAGTCTTGCGTCGAGTCTACTCGGGCCAGTTCTTGATATAGCCCTTCAGCATGCGGTTCTCGAAGTCCTGCTCCTCAAGCACCGCCTTGGCGACGTCGCGGAAGGACACCACGCCGATGAGCTTGTCCCGCTCCATCACCGGAAGGTACCGCGCGCCCGAATCGATCATGGTTCGCCGGAGGTCGTTCACTTCCATGCCGGGACTGGCGATCACCGGATCGTGCTCCATGATCTCGCCGACCTTCGCCTCGCCGACCGAGCCCCGGCCCTTGTCGAGCGCCACGAGGACCTCCCTGAAGGTGAGCATGCCGACCATGCGGCCCTTCTCGATCACCACCAGCGAGCCCATGTTGTGCTCGGCCATCACCGAGACCGCCTCGCTCAGCTTGCCGTCGGGCGCGATCGTGAAGAGAGCGTTGCCTTTCACCTTGAGGATCTCGCTCACCTGCATGGCTCCCCCTCTGCAGTGTCTCCCCCCGAAACGATAATACCCCCACACATCGCGCCATGCCAGGCGCGCAATCTGGTAAGGTTGGCGCCCGAGGGAGACTGCGATGCGATTCGACTGGTCGAAGCTGGGACGAACCCCGCCCGCCGGGCTCGTCTTCGCCCGCGGCCTCGCGCACCACGCGGCGCAGTGGCCGACCCGGGCGGCGCGCGCGAACCTCAGGTCGGTCGCGGACGACAGCCACTCCGCGTTCTCCTGGGAATCCTCGCACTCGGCGCTGCTCACGCAGGGGCTACCGGCGAAGGGCGGCGAGGTTCGCGTCGGCATCCGCATCCCGCGGCTAGAGATGATCATCACGCGCGGCGCCAATGTGCTCGACGCCTTCCAGTTCGACGGCAAGACCGACGCGCAGGGAGGCGCCTGGCTCGACGCCAAGCTCCGCGTGCTCGGCCTCAAGCTCGCGGGCGACGTGCAGCTCCCCTACGAGCTTCCCCCTCATCCGAACGGCGACGCGCCTCACGCGCTCGGCCGGCTCGGGCGCGAGCTGGGGGAGCTCGCGCGCTGGTTCAGCGGCTCGGCCGACGTCCTGGAAGAGTTCGCGTCCAAGCTTCGCGGCCCCCGCGCAAGCCCGGTGACCTGCTGGCCGCACCATTTCGATATCGCGACGCTGGTCAAGCTGGAGGAAGGCCAGCCGGCGAACGCGCGCTCGATCGGGATCGGCGTGTCCCCCGGCGACGGGTACTACGCGCAGCCGTATGCGTACATCAGTCCCTGGCCGCGCTTCGACGGAGAAAAGCTCCCCGACGCGCCGTCACCGGGCCATTGGCACACCGAAGGATTCTTCGGCGCGGTGGCGACCGGGGACGCCATCCTCGCGATGGGCGACCGCGGGCGGGGGCTCATGGCGTTCATCACCGCGGCGTTCGACATCAGCCGGGCGCGGCTCGGCGCCTGAAAGGACCCACCATGATTCCGAGAACCGCCTGCCTCGTCGCGCTGTGCCTGCTCGGCACGGCCGCAATCGCCCAGAGCTACCCCACCCGCCCGGCGCGCATGCTGGTCGGCTTCACGCCCGGGGGCGGCGTCGACATCAATGCGCGCCTCGCCGCCTCCAAGCTGAGCGAATACCTGGGGCAGCAGTTCATCGTCGAAAACCGGCCCGGGGCCGGAACCAACATCGCCAACGAGGCGGTCGCGAAAGCGGCGCCCGACGGCTACACGCTGCTCTTCACCAGCCCCGCGGTGGCGATCAACATGTCGCTCTACAAGAATCCGCCCTACGACGCGCTGCGCGATCTCACCGGTGTGTCGGTGTTCTCGGAAAGCACCAACCTCCTCGTCGTGCCCGCGTCGCTCCCGGTGAGGTCGGTGCAGGAGCTTCTCGCGCTCGCGCGCGCGAAACCCGGCGGGCTCAACTATTCCTCCGCCGGACCGGGCACGACGCAGCACCTCGCCGGCGAGCTGTTCAAGCTGCGCACCGGGACGAGCATCGTCCACGTACCCTACAAGGGCAGCGCGCCTTCGCTCACGGCGCTCATCTCGGGCCAGGTCCAGCTTTCATTCGTGAACCCGGTCGCGATCGGCCAGTACGTCAAGGCCGGGCGCCTGCGCGCCCTGGCGGTCGCCGGCGCGAAGCGGACTTCCTTCCTCCCCGACGTGCCCACGATGAAGGAGGCCGGCGTCGAGGGCGTCGAAGTGCCGCTGTGGTACGGCCTGCTCGCTCCCTCCGCAACGCCGGGCCCGATCGTCCACGCCCTTGCCGCCGCCGTGGAGAAGGGAGCGCATTCGCCCGACATGGAGAAGAAGCTGCTCGACCAGGGCGCCGAGCCGGTCGGGAATACCCCCGAGGAATTCCAGGCGGCGCTGAAGCAGGAAGTCGCGCGCTGGGCGGAAGTGGTGAAGACTTCTGGGGCCCGGGCGGAGTAGTTGAAGCGCGCTAGGGGACGACGTTGAGAGAATTGACTCTGCTGAAACCCGTTGCCGGGGCGGGATTGGGCAACGCTACCCATACACCATCCAGCCAATACCCGGGACTGTAGCTGCTGGAAACAAAGAAAGGGGGACCGGGCGGGACGGTACTGTAGCCGCCAGCGTAGACTTTGCCGCCGGACAGGACGAGGGAAGTGATCACCCCCCCGTCGGACCCTGGAGGTACAGCAAGGCCGACCCAGGTCCCGTTTAGCCAGTAGCCGGGAATCCGTGCGCTTGCGTTCTGGGAGAAGCCTGCCGCATAGATATCCGTCCCGGACACAACGAGGGAGCCCACCGCTCCCGCTGTCTGACCGGAGGGCAACGCGAGGCCGACCCAAGTTCCGTTGAGCCAGTATCCAGGGTTTCCGGCGTAGTAGGAGTTCCCCGTAGGATCCGCGTATCCCGCTGCATAGACATCGGTTCCCGACACTACGATGGAATAGACGATGCCGCCGACCGACCCGAGGGGCGGCGGAAGATCTGCCCAAGTCCCGTTGAGCCAGTAGCCGGGCGAAGTAATCCCATTGGCAACCTTATAGCCTCCGGCATAGACATCCGTTCCGGATACGGCGAAGGAAAAGAGCACCGCGAAGTCGGAGCCCGGCGGCGTCGGAAGCCCGTTCCAGATCCCATTCAACCAGTACCCGGAGGCATAGCTACCGGCTGAAGAGACCGGGTAGATCACGGCTGCGAGATAGAGATCGTTGCCGGAGACTACAAGAGAATTGACGCTTCCCCAGGCGTATCCGGACGGCAATGCCAGATCGAACCAGGTCCCGTCCAGCCAGTATCCTGTGGGAAATTGATTGGGGCTGTTCGATCCCATCCAGGTGCCCGCGGCCAATACCCTGTTTCCGGACACCGAGAGAGCCTTGACTTCCGACTCCGTCCCTGGCGGACTCGGAAGCTCCACCCAGGTGCCGTTGATCCAGTATCCGGAGACGGGATTGGTTACGTCGATCATTCCGGCGGCGTACACGGCGGGAACCTCCGTCAGCGTTGCCGCATTGCTGAGGAGGCTGCCCTGGGAATTGGTCGCAAGAGCGCGAAACTTGGCGCCCGTGTCGATCGGCCCGACCGTGAAACTGTAGCTGGTGGAAGTGGCGCCATTGATCGTGGCCCAGCTTACGCCGTTGTCGTTGCTGCGCTGCCAGACGATGCTAGGCACCGGATTTCCATCGACAGCAATCGAGAAGCTCGCGGTGCCCCCGGAGTAAATAGTCTG